>CAILCX010000001.1 GCA_903832775.1 uncultured Methylobacter sp.
GAAGCGACACTGGAAGCCGATCGCTTTATCGTCTTTGGGTGAAACTATGAAACGTTATTTATTTGTACTGCGTAAACCGCCTCATAGCGGCGCTCAAGTTCAGGAAATGCTGGATATAATTTTGACGACCGCTGCTTTTGATCAGCAGGTCAGTCTATTGTTGCTGGATGATGGTGTATTTCAGCTTAAGAAGAATCAAAATCCTGAGAGTGTGGGCATGAAAGATACGTCAGCCATTTTTAAAGCGCTGGAAATTTATGATGTTAACGACATTTATACTGAAGTGGAGTCCTTGCAGGAGCGAGGTTTAAAATCAGCCGATCTGTGTTTGCCGGTACAGGAGTTTTACCGACAAGACATAGCGGGTTTGATGAAGCGGTTTGATGTGGTGTTTGCGGGGTAGGGCAATAGGATGCTTCGCCCCCTACGAAACTGATCAATCGCGAAATAATACGCCTCCTTTTCTTCGCATATCCCACCCGGTTTTTTTGGAAAAAAGAATCCTTCCATTAACGAACCCAAATAGTACTGCATTCTAAAGATTGCAACTTACAGCGATTAAGAAGAATTGTGGCATTTATTTTTTTACCGTTAATCTGACAGAACGGAATCGAGAATTGCTGACCGAACAGATTGAGGTGTTGCGGGAAGCCTTATCGCTCTACTTATTCTACCTTTAAATTCATAAAGTGGGTGGCTTCCTTGCTCTTACATCGTCTGTAAACCCAAATGTTGCTGAAAGGGTTGAAAATCCTTGTCTGAATGTAATAAAGACAAGTCGTTTTCAATACAGTAAGTTGCAATCATGGTATCGATGGTTTTTCGAACCGTAATGCCTTGTTTTCGGAGCGATCTAAAGTTTTCTGCACTTTTTAAACTTAAATTCATACCCAACATAGCGTGAACGGGTAAAGAACACAGCAAGTTTTTTGCGGCCTCATAATCCTGGTCTTTTCTAAAACCTTGCAACACTTCCGCCAAAATCAAATCGCCAGTACATACCGGTTGCAAGCGCAGCAAGCTTTCTAGCTTTTTTGTTGCCAGTGTTCTGTTCCATTAAAAAAGTCGATCCAGACACTTGAATCGACCAGAATCAATGATCCGTCCTCATTTTCTCTAAATCACCTTCCCATTTTAATTGGCCTTTAAACGCTTTGATGGCTTCTTGCTGTTTTAACATCAGTAAGGTTTTTAAACCTAGTTCTACCGCTTCGCGCTTCGATTTTGCTCCGGTCGCTTTTAAAACGTCGGCCATTAAAATGTCATCAATCATGATATTGGTGCGCATGGGATTCTCCTTGTGTAAAGATGCCATAAACAATACACCAAAATAGCAAAGTTACACTGTACTCCATTTGGCGCAATACGCTATGCTATTGGCGGCCTATAGATGGTTACCTGGCAATTAGTTAAGCACCCAATTTTCAAAGCGTAGAGCTTCAACCCGCTCAAATTCTTTTAAATTATTAGAGACTAAAATCAAACCTTCACTACGGGCGTGGGCGGCAATATGCAAATCATTGACGCCTATTATATTGCCTTGCTGTTCCAGCAAAGCGCGTATATCGCCATAATGCGAGGCGGCTTTTGCGGTATAGTCCAAAACATCAAGGCGTGAGACAAAGTCTTCAACCTGGCGTCTGTTATGCTCAGGTCGGCTACTTTTTTCAACACCATGAAGCAACTCGGCCAAAGTGATCGAAGAGATAGCCAGCTGCCCGGCATGTTCTTTAAAGGTATTTAAAGCTTCAAGCGGACGACGTTTAATGACATAAATTACAATGTTAGTGTCAAGCAGATATTTCAGCATTAAAACGTCTCCCGCACCGACTCGGTTTGCGGGGTTCTATCAGTTAAAAAGTCTTCTGTGACGGCTTCGTCACTTAAAAAAAAGCTGTCCCAGCTATTTTCAACCGGACATAAAATGCGTTCATTGCCCTTCACGCGAATAAAAACCCGCTTCACATTGATATCAAACCGAACTTCTGCCGGTAAGCGGACGGCTTGGGTTTTGTTATTCATAAAAACAGAGCCTTGCAACATAATTCACCTCCTCATTGGTGTAGAGGTAAAGTATATACTTGCGATACGTAAAAACCAAGATGCCGCGTTTCCATGTCGGAGCCATGCCAGAAATTGTATTTCGTTTTGTAGTATGGGTAGAGCAACGCGAACCCCATCGTTTATGCCACGAATTTGATGGGTTTCGCTATCGCTCTACCCTACGAGCTGGATGTTCTAATAGCCCCATTGGAAGTCTGAATGGCGCTATTAAATCGCTCAAATTTGAGGTTAAACCTTAAAAACGTTCCAATACAAAACAGCATTTCGGGATACACCTTCAACTCTAACCTATTATTCTGTATTAGGAAAAATATATTTAATTTAACTCATTAGTCGGTTTTGGCATAATCAACTCAATACTCGGAAAGTAGGTGCTAAACCGCCCCTTGTCTCGTGTGATAAGCTGATAATTAGAAACTGCTGCATGAGCACCAATAAAAAAATCGGATAACACATTACCTTTTTGTCCCTGACGTTTGCGGTACTGCAAAAATGCTTTGCCAGCCAGGAACAAAGCCTCTCTTGGGATAGGTTTTATGTGAAATCCCAAATGTTCAAATAAGGCTTCCACTTCTTCTATACGGTCATAACCGACTGAACATTCTGCATAAACAATCGGGTTAATGATTAACGTATTGTTTAAATCCAATCTTTCCAATGTTTCTGCGCTCCATTCAAACCAATCACTTTTAGGATCAGCCAGATCAGTGATGATGCAACTATCAACTAAGATGATGGCCACGAATCGCCTCGTGTTAACGCCATAATGTCATCGGTACACATTGTCAATTTACCTGTCCAATGCGCTGTACGAAAACGACTGACTTTATTTTTAACGGCTTTTGCTTTCACGATGAACCAACGACCACTCTCATCTTGTATAAACTCAATCTCCGTTTCAGTGGGTAAAATACCCATGCTTTCACGCACATTTTGTGGAATGGTTACCTGGCCTTTGCTTGTTACGCGCATGATTATCCTTGATGTCTATGGTAATACTTTAATGGTATTACTTTTAGATCAGCTAAACAATGGTTGTTTTGATCGTACAAGCTTGGGTTGCACGCTTTTCGCAGCTCAACACGTCTACATGGAAATATTGGGTTAACGATAGTGGGGGTGACTTAAGTCGCCCCCACAAACAGAAAATTAAGCTGTCAATTTCTTATACTTCAACCGGTGTGGATTATCCGCATCGCTACCCAAACGGCGATGACGGTCGGCTTCGTATTCTTCATAGTTGCCTTCAAACCAGACTACGTTACTGTCACCTTCAAATGCCAGTATATGCGTGGCGATTCTGTCCAGGAACCAGCGATCATGCGAAATAACCACCGCGCAACCGGGGAAAGCCAGTAGTGCTTCTTCCAAAGCTCGTAGCGTTTCAACGTCCAGATCGTTGGTCGGTTCATCGAGCAACAGCACATTACCACCGGTTTTAAGCAGTTTGGCTAAATGCACACGATTGCGTTCACCGCCGGATAAATCGCCGATGCGTTTTCCCTGGTCGGCGCCTTTAAAGTTGAAACGACCGACATAAGCACGGGAAGGTGTTTCATATTTGCCGACGGTAATCATGTCCAAGCCGTCAGTAATTTCATCAAACACAGTCTTTTTTGGATCCAGATCATCGCGTAACTGATCAACGTAGGCGAGTTGGACGGTTTGCCCCAGTGTTAGTTTTCCGGAGTCGGGTTGATCAATACCGGCCATCATGCGGAACAGCGTGGTTTTACCGGCGCCGTTAGGGCCGATAATGCCGACGATGCCGCCGGGTGGCAGTTTGAAGCTCAAACCATTGATTAACAGCTTGTCGCCGAAAGCTTTGCTGATGTTATCGGCTTCAATTACCACGTCGCCCAAACGAGGGCCGGGTGGAATATAAATTTCCTGGGTTTCGTTGCGCTTTTGCACATCGACTGACGACAACTCGTCAAAACGGGCCAGACGCGCCTTGCTTTTTGCATGACGGCCTTTTTGATTGGAGCGTACCCATTCCAATTCTTCTTTCATGGCTTTTTGGCGGGAAGATTCCTGTTTCTCTTCCTGTAACAGACGGTTACCTTTCTGTTCTAGCCAGCTGGAGTAATTGCCTTCCCATGGAATGCCTGAGCCTCTGTCCAACTCAAGAATCCAGCCGGCCACATTATCCAGAAAGTAGCGATCATGGGTTACAGCGACAACGGTTCCCGGATAACCGTGTAGGAATCTTTCCAGCCAGGCGACTGATTCCGCGTCTAAATGGTTGGTCGGTTCGTCGAGTAACAGCATGTCGGGGTTGGATAACAATAATCGGCACAAGGCTACTCGGCGCTTTTCACCACCGGAAAGCTTGGTAACATCTGCATCCCAATCGGGCAGACGTAAAGCATCGGCAGCAACTTCAAGTTTTCGTTCAAGATTATGGCCGTCACAGGCATTGATTATGTCTTCAAGACGCGCCTGATCAGCAGCCAGTTTATCAAAATCGGCATCGGGCAACGCATAAGCGGCATAAACGGCATCGAGTTGTTCGAGCGTCGATTTGATTTCCGCTACTGCTTCTTCAACATTACCACGAACGGTTTTATTCGGATCAAGTTGCGGTTCTTGAGGTAAATAACCGATATTGGTGCCTTTTAGCGGAATAGCCTCGCCTTCAATTTCCTTGTCGATTCCCGCCATAATGCGGAGCAATGTTGATTTACCAGAGCCGTTTAAACCCAGTACGCCGATTTTTGCGCCGGGAAAGAAAGACAACGAGATGTCTTTAAGGATATATTTTTTGGGCGGGACAATTTTGCCGACCCGGTTCATTGAGTAGATGTATTGTGCCATAGTGTTTAGTTCATCAGTTTAAGGTTGATAGAGGTTAACGCGATGTTGATTATTATTCCATGTTATTTGGAAATTTCTAAGAGTTGATGTGTTGGGCGCTGCGCTTATTCATATCAGCGGGACTTTGAAGGAATGACTAAAAGTTTCCCTAGGCAATGACTTATCTGTAAAATTCGCCTATTTTCATTGTTAATGGAGCAGTTGCAAAATGGGTAGAGCGTATCAAAACCGAAAAGATTCCATGGCGAAAACGTCTGATGCCAAAGCGAAGGTGTATAGCAAATATGGCCGAGAAATATATGTATGCGCAAAAGCGGGGGGCGTCGATCCCGATGGTAATTTAGCTTTAAGAGGATTGATTGAGCGAGCCAAGAAAGACCAGGTTCCAACTCACGTAATTGAAAAAGCGGTCGACAAAGCCAAGGGCGGTGGCGGTGAGGATTTTGCGCCGGCTCGTTATGAAGGCTATGGCCCTGGTGGTTGCATGGTGATTGTCGATTGTTTGACCGACAATCCTAACCGAACCTTTGGCGATGTGCGCCAGTGTTTTACCAAAACTAAATGTAAAATTGGCACGCAGGGTACAGTCAGCCACATGTTTGATCATTCGGCTATTTTGGCTTTTAAACATGATGATGAAGATACGGTGCTTGATGCATTGCTCACCGCTGATGTGGATGTTAGCGATATTGAAAGCGATGAGGGAAAACTTACGGTTTTTACACCCCACTCTGATTATTTTAAAGCCAAGCAGGCCTTGACGGATTCTTTTGGTGATATTGATTTTGATGTGGACGAAATTCAATTTTTACCAAGAAGTGTAACTGCTGTCAGTGGTGATGACGTGGTATTGTTTGAAAGATTTTTAGATTTATTGAATGACCTGGATGATGTGCAGAATGTCTATCATGATGCCGAATATTAATATTGTTTAGGGGTGTGTACTTTGGGTTGAAGAGTCACATAATAGTGTTGATTCAATAGTACTTGTGCGCAGTAATAATCAGTGACTTAGCGATGCTTTGGTCTTTTCATTTAAAGTAGTGCTGGCTATTTTAACTCATTGATATTTATTGTTATATTTCTTTGTTCGTTTTTGGTGCAAACTTACAAAAGCCAATAAAATCGGTAGTTAAGCAACAATTAAAACATTTAATCCACAGAGTTATCCACAGGTTGTTGTGAATAACTGTTGGCCATGGTTTTTCGCGCATTTTATTTTTGAGTAGAAGCGAGGTAGCTTAAATTAAAGGCTTGGTAAAAACTCCGGAAGATGTTGCCGAATATCGCTAGCGTTCATCTTGCTAAGATCTTTATCAAGTTCAAAGCAGATCAGTTGTTTGACGGGTTCATGCAGATGGCTTCTCAGCAAGCCAAGAAATGCAGGGGCGGCAACGATCAGGAGATGATCAAACTTTTTTGCATTATGGGCGTCTAACAGGAAGTGTGCGACCAGATGTGCAAAGTTTTCGGCTTCGTGTTGTTTAGGATCGGTGGGTTGCTCAAATGCGTGACCGCCACCGCCGGTGCTTTTAATTTTTCCTGGAAGATCGGAAGTTATTTCCCTGTCATGTAAACGGCCTTCGATATGAGAAAAGTCTTCAATTTCCAGTAAAGGTGAAGATGGAGTTTCGGTTGTGAAAATGCGCGCACGACCGCTATCAGCGACGAGTATCCAGGTTGGTTTCATAAGAGTGTCCTGTGGTTAAAAAACTTTGTAAAAGATTTCAGATAATGACCATGAATTCATTTTAGAACTGAATCCCTTGGTGCAGGGCATTTGCAAAATCGGTAAGTTATTTTCAAGTAAATATTGAACAAAAAAGCGATCTTGCAATGCTACGAATAGAATAGTGAAATCGAGGACGGCTAACAATAAGTAGAAATACTAGGTTGGTGAAATTTTTATAACTTTGTGTCTGTCAGAATGATGCATACATCAAATCTTGTGAACAGGGTAAAATAGCCTGCCCAGCCTGATATTTAATCTGAAGAAACTGTCTAATCCTCATGCAACCTTCTTTTGTACATTTAAGACTCCATTCTGAATTCTCTCTGGTTGATGGAATCGTAAAAATAAAACCTTTGGTTAAGCGTTTGGCTGAGTTAAATATGCCAGCCGTTGCTGTTACTGAACACGCTAATTTATTTTCACTGGTCAAATTTTATAAAGCGTCTTTAGGTCAGGGCATTAAACCCATTGCCGGTTCGGATGTGTTGATTTTTAATCCAGAAGATCCTGCTACGCCGCATCGCTTGACCTTACTGGTTAATAATCATCAGGGTTACATCACGCTTACCGAATTAATTTCAAAGGCTTATCAGGAAGGTCAGCATCAGGGCGTGCCGATGCTCAGGCAAGAGTGGATAGAAGCCAACCATAAAGGTTTGATTGCCTTGTCTGGCGCGATGAGCGGAGAAATAGGCAAGGCACTGCTAGCGGAAAATGTTGAGGCGGCAAAAAAGCTGGCCGAATTTTGGGGTGGTTTATTTGAGAAAAGTTTTTATCTGGAATTACAACGTGTTGGCAAGTCCGATGAAGAACGCTATATCATCGCTGCAGTAGAACTGGCCTTGGCAACTGATCTGCCGGTGGTTGCTACCAATGACGTGAGGTTTATCTACCAACAGGATTTTGCGGCCCACGAGGTCAGGGTTTGTATCAATCAGGGACGGGTACTGGATGATAGTCGCCGTCCCAAAGATTATACCGAGCAACAATATTTGCGCAGTGCAGAAGAAATGCAGGCGTTGTTTGTCGATATACCCGAGGCGTTGGAAAACACGGTTGAGATTGCCAAACGCTGCAATTTAACACTTACATTGGGCCAAAACTTCCTTCCGGATTTTCCTGTCCCGAAAGGTATGAATCTGGGCGAGTTTATGGCTGAGGAGTCCATGAAAGGTCTGGAAGAGCGTTTACAACATTATCCGGCGGTGGGCAAAGGGACGGACGATGAAAACAGGGCTATTTATTATCAGCGTCTGGATTTTGAGTTGAAGATGATCACCCAGATGGGTTTTCCCGG
Organism: uncultured Methylobacter sp.; assembly: GCA_903832775.1. Lineage (GTDB taxonomy): Bacteria > Pseudomonadota > Gammaproteobacteria > Methylococcales > Methylomonadaceae > Methylobacter_A. The sequence goes on from CAILCX010000001.1 coordinate 7,911, forward strand.
TTATTTTATGATTGTTGCCGATTTTATCCAGTGGGCAAAAAACAATCTTATTCCCGTTGGCCCGGGGCGGGGTTCCGGTGCCGGATCGCTGGTTGCGTATGCACTTAAAATTACAGATCTTGATCCCATTGAATTTGATTTGCTGTTCGAACGGTTTTTAAATCCCGAGCGGGTATCCATGCCCGACTTTGACGTCGATTTTTGTATGGATCGCCGCGACGAGGTTATTGATTATGTTGCCCGTCATTATGGTCGGGATCATGTGGCGCAGATTATTACCTACGGTTCGATGGCGGCTAAAGCGGTTATTCGTGATGTCGGTCGGGTGTTGGGTTTTGGCTATGGCTTTGTCGACAGACTGGCCAAGCTGATTCCGTTTGAAATTGGGATGACGCTGACTAAAGCGTTAAAAGACAGTCCTGATCTCAAACAGCTCTATGATACCGAAGAGGAAGTCAAGTCGCTGATTGATATGGCGCTGTCTCTGGAAGGCACTGCGAGAAACGCCGGAAAACATGCCGGTGGCGTGGTAATTTCGCCGACCAAGCTCACAGACTTTACTCCGCTGTATTGCGACCAGGACGGCAATAATCTGGTCACCCAGTTTGATAAGGATGACGTGGAAGCGGTCGGACTAGTCAAATTCGACTTTTTGGGTCTGCGTACGCTGACCATTATCGATTGGGCATTGCAGGATATTAATGCCAGACAAAAGCAACAAGGTAAACCGCTGGTTGATATAACCACCATTCCCCGAGATGACGCCGATTCCTATAAGCTGTTAACAAACGCCCAAACCACCGCAGTGTTTCAGTTGGAATCACGCGGTATGAAAGAGTTGATTAAAAAACTGAAGCCAGATTGCTTTGACGATATTATCGCGCTGGTGGCGCTATTTCGCCCCGGGCCGCTGGAATCGGGAATGGTTGATGATTACATTAATGTAAAACACGGCGCCAAGGCCGAGTATGCGCACCCTTTGCTGGTGCCGATTTTAAAACCCACCAATGGCGTTATTTTGTATCAGGAACAGGTAATGCAAATTGCCCGTGAAATGGCGCTATACACGTTGGGCGGAGCGGATATGCTACGCCGGGCGATGGGTAAGAAAAAACCTGAGGAAATGGCCAAGGAGCGGGATAAATTTACCGCCGGTGCCATAGAAAATCAGGTGGATGAAAAAATCGCCACTTATGTTTTCGATTTGATGGAGAAGTTTGCGGGTTACGGTTTTAATAAATCCCATTCTGCCGCATATGCGCTGGTCGCCTATCAAACGGCTTGGCTAAAAGCCCATTACCGGCCTGAATTTATGGCTGCGGTACTTTCTGCAGATATGGATAATACTGATAAGGTAGTGATTCTGATTGAAGAATGTCGGCAGATGAAGCTGGAAATTCTCCCACCTACTATCAATGTTTCAAGATATAAATTCACCGTAAATGATGCGGGTCAAATCGTCTATGGATTAGGAGCGCTGAAAGGCGTCGGTGAAGCCGCGATTGAAGAAATGCTGGAGGAACGTGAGTTAAATGGGCTGTTTTCGGGTTTGTATGATTTATGCAAACGGGTTGATTTACGCAAGTTTAATCGGCGAGTCTTGGAGGCGCTGATTCGCGCCGGGGCCTTTGATGAATTTGATGAAAATCGGGCCGGACATTTGGCCGAATTACCAACCGTATTAAAAGTTGCCGAACAGCATGGAAAAATGGCGAAAACAGGTCAAACGGATTTGTTTGGTCTGGCTGTCAATATCGATGAAGATGTTGTGGACAATAGTGACACTTATGCCACAGTCGTAGAGCCTTGGTCAGAAAATGAGCGGCTGAATGCTGAAAAATTGACTCTGGGTCTATTTCTGACCGGGCATCCGATCAGCCAATATGAAGTTGAATTAAGGCAGTTTACTCATGGCACAATAGCATCACTTTTGGCTGATGTGGAACGGTCGCGCGGCAAGTTGGAAGCAAGAACAGCGGGTTTGGTTGTCGAAGTTCGCACCCGCCAGACCAAGAATGGTAAAACCATGGGTTTTGCAACCATTGATGATAGAACCGGCAGGTTAGAAATTGCGGCATTTGGCGATGTTTATGAGAAATATCGGGGAGTATTTTCAAAAGATAGTTTGTTGATCGCTGAAGGTGCCTTGGGCGTAGATGATTATTTGGGAACTTTGCGCTTAACCGTCGAAAAACTTTACAGTATGGAGCAGGCCAGGGAAGTATTTGCCAGAAGTATTCAGTTGGATTGGATTGTTGCAGGACGAGAAGAACCTTGCTTTATTGCAAAATTGATGGCGACCCTTGAGCCATTTAAAGGTGGCCCTTGTCCGGTTGGTATCAATTATATGACTGCAATTGCCAGAGCCAGTTTGCAATTGGGTGATGAGTGGCGGGTGCACCCTACTGATGAATTAGTTGCTCGATTGAAGATACTATTGGGGAATGGTGCTGTGGAAGTCCGATATAGATAAATGGCTTAAAAACCTAAATTTTAAAATGAGGCCAAGTAATAGCCATAAGCCTAATAAAAAACCTGTTTTAACAAACAGGATTAAGCGCTTAGGGATAGCTCTAATTCTTCTGCTGATTGATGATTAATTTTAAACCCCCGTATTTCTAATACACCCTTGGTGTTAAGTGAAATAATCAGATTTAGTGCTTCCGGATAGGCTGTAAGTGTTAAGTCGTTGATTGAAGGTGTTGCTGGCGAGGTAGGGTGAGAATGAAAGATAGCAAACAGCTCTTCA
>CAILCX010000002.1 GCA_903832775.1 uncultured Methylobacter sp.
TAACTCCCATCGAGGGTTCGAATCCCTCACTCTCCGCCATATATAAGAATCCCTGTTAAATCAATGGTTTTTCAGGGATTTTTTTTGTCAATATGAACAGGTTAATCTGTCTGGGGCATACGGGCAACAGTCTCTTGGTTACTTATGTTGATTTAGATTTTTACTCACAATTATTCTGAGTTTTATCAGATTAATTGAACGTATGTAATTAATAAATCGGTTATGAATATAGAATTCAGTTAAATGAATTTATTGCCACATAAAAATGTCTTTGGTGAATGCCAATAAACATAATCAAGTTATTCTGCTGGCAAAACTTAAATCACCTGTTTTTTTGCAAATTGAGTGTTACTTAGTCAAGCTATTGCTAACAAAACCCAGGAAGTTGGATAAAAAGAAACATGGCAAATAGAAGAAGAATTAGGAAGCCGTTACCGGAATTACCGGTTAAAGTTACGATAGTGTCACTTGCCCATGATGGGCGAGGCGTTGCGCATGTCGATGGAAAGGTGGTTTTTATCGATGAGGCGTTACCGGGTGAAGAAGTTGAGTTTATTTATACCGAAAGCCGAAAGGATTATGCTGAAGGTAAGGTTGTCAAACTATTTAATCAATCCGCTGATCGGGTTAATGCTTTATGCGCGCATTATGGTGTGTGCGGCGGTTGCAGTTTTCAGCATGTCGAATCTACTGCACAAATCAGAATCAAGCAGGAATTATTGATTGATCAGTTTAAACGCATCGGCAAGGTTGAAATTCCTGAACTTTGGCAGCCGCTGGAAGGTCCTCATTGGGGTTATCGAAGTAAAGCGCGCATGGGTGTTAAGTATGTCGAGAAAAAAAATCGGGTACTGGTAGGCTTTAGAGAAAGACGTCATCCTTACTTGGCTGAAATCGATAGCTGCATCGTTATGAATCCTATTGTTGGAACAAAGTTAATGGCTTTATCAGAGATGATAGGCGGATTAACCATTAGAGACAAAATTCCGCAGATCGAAGTGGCAATTGGCGATCATCAATGTGTGTTGTCGTTTAGAGTGTTAGAGCCACCAACTGATGCCGATAAAGAACGGATGCGTGTTTTTTCTCATGAACATGAGTTATCAATTTGCTTGCAATCCAAAGGTCCCGATACCATTGTGCCGCTTGATGGCGAGCCGGAAGTGATTCCGACTTATGCCCTACCGGATCAGGGGCTGGAATTTAAATTTAAACCGGCCATGTTTACCCAGGTTAATTACGAAATTAATAAGCAGATGATTAATCGGGTTCTTGAGACTTTGGCGTTAAATGAAAATGACACGGTACTGGATTTATTTTGCGGTCTTGGTAATTTTACTTTGCCTATGGCAAAATTTGCCGGTCGTGTGGTAGGCGTTGAAGGTGATCAACCCTTAGTCAATCATGCCAAAGAAAATGCCCGTCATAATGGTATAGAAAACGTTGAGTTTTATGCCGCTGATTTAAGTAAGGATATTTCTGATCAGCCCTGGGCCAATAAAAAATACAATAAAATCATGCTTGATCCTTCGAGGGCAGGAGCTTCTGACGTTTTGCATCATTTCAAAAAATGGCAGCCTGAACAAATTGTTTATGTGTCCTGTAATCCGTCAACGCTGGCCAGAGACGCAGGAATACTGGTTAATGAATTGGGCTATAAGCTTCTGCGAGCCGGGGTCATGGATATGTTTCCGCAGACTGGGCATGTGGAGTCGATGGCGTTATTTGTAAAATAGAAGTGCAATTATTCAGTTCTATTTGTTTGTATAATTATTGCGGGAATGATGTTGGATACATTTTTTCGGGTATCCAACGACGCTTTACACTTGGTTTAGGTCGTGCGGTCACGACCTAAATGGTATTAATTAATTTTGTATATCTGAGATTTTGTTAGTAATGTTAGGGTTTAACGGTTTAGCCTTTAAGACGACTTCTTCCAAGTTTATTTTTTTTATCTCGGGCGCAACAGTTTGGCAGACTTTGTATTCGTCAAGTGGATCTTCTTGGGCAATCTCGGGCAAATCAGCCCGTATAACGCCTAATTTGCTTAATAATTCACCCTGGCCTGCATATGTACGGGCGTATGCGGTGGCTAAGTCACGCTCAGTCGTAGTGTAATTCATTCTTGAATTGAAATACTCATTCTCGGTATCGAGTAAATCAAGTAAGGTGCGTTGACCAATATTAAATTGTTTACGATAGGCCTCGCGTGCCTTTTCAATGGATAATTGATGCTGGTCTCTAAGTGGTAATTGCGCTTTTAGGTTGATTACATCGTTGTAGGCTATTACCAAGTTCTGACGCGTATCTCTACAGGCTTTATCACGTAGGTCTTTTGAGTTATATAGTTTCTCAATAGTCTGTCCAACCCCTGCCTTATCCGAAAAACCATTAAATAAGTTGTAGCTCATGGTCACTTGTATTGAATCTCCGGCAGAGATGTTATTCCGACCATCATTGCTGGTTTGAACGTTTTTTGTGCCCAGCAAATCCAATCGTGGCGAATATTTTGCCCGGCTGGCATTCAATTCATTTTCGGTTGCAATAATATTTTCTATGGCAGCCAGAATGTCAGGGTTTTTTTGATAGGTAGTCTCTAAAGCCATAGCTGAAGTAGATTCCACATTGGTCTTAAAAAAATCAACTTCCTGCAATTCGGCAGGCGGTAATTCGCCTGTTAAGCGTTGGTAGCGTGCTTCTACGTTTTGCAGATTAGTGGTTTGTGTGAGTAAGTTTGCCTCGGCAAGGTTTAAACGCGCATTGGCCTGTTCAAGGTCAACGCGACGACCTACACCTGAAACTGCGCGTTCTTCAACAAGATTAAACAGTTGCTTGTGTACGGCATAGTTGTCTGATGCGTACTCAACAAATTGACGATATTTCATTGTATCGATGTAAGCTTTGACAGTGTCCATTGCAACATTTTGCATGCTACTTTGTATTTGATAATAGCGAACCCGGGCGGCATGGCCTAGACGATTCACAGTATTACGAGTTGCAAAACCATCAAACAACATTTGATGTAGTACGAATTGAGTCAGGAAATCAGGTGTTTGAGTGTTGTTAATGTTTTGAGTAAGACGTTGTTGGGCTCTACCTGTTGAAATCAGATCAACACGCGGTAAATAACCACCGATTGCGGCATTATGTTCTTGTTCTGCAGCCAGATAAGTGTGATAGCTCGCTTGGACTTCGGGGTTAGCTGTGATTGTCTTTTCAACGAGATCTCTTAATGTTATCGAAGAGGAGACTTTAGTGCTTTCTGTTGCTTTTATTGGCTCACCTTTACAATGCCCCATGGGCAGGCCACAAGTTACGGTCAGGTCCAAAGCTGGAAGGCTTGATTCTGCGTTGACAAGGTCTGTAAATAATAGAGCGGTTATTAGCGAAATAGCGTGATAATTTATTTTCATAATGTTTATTCAATTTGAAGATTAGGAGTTAAATGGGATTTTAAAATTTGCAAACTCCATTTTTTACTTAAATGTATTGATATATTAATTTTTTGTGTAATTATCAGTTTCTCCAAGCTAACAGGTTTTAACACCGACGCGAAACGTACTTTATCATTTTTAATCCGTTTTTTATTAATAATGATGCAAGAAACTGTTAGGGTATGCAAGAAAATATTTATGTTATTGTAAATTAATAATATTTTTAATTTCTAATATGTAATATTTAGTGACCGTGTTGGGTTAGAATCTGGAAAACCGGCTGAATTCGGTTTGTTGATAAGGACAAAATCCATCGGCTTTCAGGATTTATGCTAAAGTTACAGCCACATAGTTAATCGTATATTTTTTATGAATGTATATATAAAGTTCACCGATAGAAACATGCCTAACTGTTCTTTTCTTGAGTTCAAAGCCCATAAAGTTCAATTTATTCTATTTTAATGAGATTTAGTGTAATCAAGTTTATTTTAATTAGTTTTATTGGTTTTTTTTTACTTCACTTATCCAATGCAACCAACTTCAGCAAATTAGCAGACCTTGCAGGTCAGCGTTACGGTATTGTTACTCAAAATACCATTTTGAGATTGCAAATAACCATCAATCAACTCAAGACGGCTTCAGAGCTAGAAAAAATTACCCGCATCAATGATTTTTTTAATACGGAAATTAAATATTTTGATGAGGATATTAATATTTGGGGAGAATCTGACTATTGGGCAACGCCTCTAGAATCTTTAGGTAAGGAACGTGGCGACTGCGAAGACTTTAGCATTGCCAAGTATGTATTCCTCAGAGAACTTGAAATTCCTAATGAGCGCCTAAAACTGACTTATGTTCGAGCCCAAATAGGCGGGCCACACAGTAGGGTTTTTACTGCGCATATGGTTTTAATCTATTACGCAACGCCTGAGGCTGAGCCGCTCATTCTTGATAATCTTATCCCAAGTATCCGTCCGGCGTCGCGACGAACTGACCTTATTCCAGTTTTTAGTTTCAATAGTGAAGGTCTTTGGGTCGGCGCTAGTAATACTCCCATGGGGGAATCTTTAAATAATCTTTCACGCTGGCGTAATGTATTGGCGCGGATTTATGCTGACGGTATAGACAAAATATAAATAAGGAATCATATGTCTTTGATTAGAAAACTATGGATAACAATCATTATCGCTATAACATTGGCTTTTGGTGTCAGTATTGTTGTAAGTACCATTTCGAGTAAGGAATATCTGGAGACACAACTTCGGATGAAAAATATTGATAACGCGGTTTCTTTAGCCTTATCAATATCGCAAATGGAAAAAGACCCAGTAATCATTAGTTTGATGCTTTCCGCTCAATTCGACAACGGACATTACCAGTATATTCGGCTCGTTGATCCTAACGGTAAACTAATGATTGAACGAAAAAATACCAGTCAAGCATCCAATGTTCCATCTTGGTTTGCCCGGCTTATTCATATTAGTGCTCCTGCCGGTATTGCGCAGATACAGAATGGCTGGTCACAATATGGCACGTTGTCTCTTGCAAGTACGACTGAGTTTGCCTATCTGGATTTATGGAAAGGTATTTTAAAGGCTTTGTTCTGGAACACAATTATTGCCGCTATCACTGGTTTGATCGGTTCGCTTACTTTAAAGCAGATACTTCGCCCTTTAAATGAAATGGTCGACATGGCTGAAGCCATAGGTGACAAGAATTTCATTAACATCGAAGAACCAAAAACCAAGGAATTTAAATCACTTGCCCGGGCTATGAACTTGTTGTCCAATCGAATTAAAGCGATGTTTATAGACCAATCTCTGCTGTTAGAAGAGCTCAGGTTGGAAGCTAACCATGACCCGATTACCGGATTAATGAATCGCAAATATTTCATTAGTCGGATAGCCGCACATATTTCAAATGAAGAAAGTTTTAATGAAGGCGTATTAGTTATTGCTAATATTTCCAATTTGACTGAAATCAATGCAAAGCTAGGCAGCATAGAGACCGATTTATTATTAAAAAAGATGGGGCAGGAGCTAGGTGCATTTTGTCATCAAAGGCCTTCGCTTATCGCAGGTCGCTTTAGCGGCGCCAGTTTGGCCGTTTTTTCTAAGTTGCCTACAGACCATAATCTTTTGGAAGCACAGATCAAGAGTTTAGAGCTAAAAGCCCTCGAAAATTCATCAAAATTTATTCCACAAGTGATGATTTCTACAACCTCAAGCAAGGTTAGTAAATCAGATCAGCTTGAAGGTCTTAAAGCACTTATTACCAATATCAAGGAAAAAACCAGTCCCGAAGAAATTGACATCATTGATCTAGTTAACCATAACTACATCGCCACCTATGAAAATAATGATGAAGCACAATGGCGCACTATGTTGACAACCGCACTAGACTCGAAACGTTTGAAGCTGGCCAAATTTCCAGTTATTTCGATAGGTGGCGAGCTTATTCATAACGAGAGTCCAGTAAGATTACAACTTGAGAAAGATGGGGCCTGGATTTCTGCTGCCGAGTTTATCGCCTCTGCTATTAAACTTGATTTGATAACGCGTATTGATGATATGGTCGTTGAATTTGCAATTCAATCAATTGCTGGAGGGAGTCAAGCCATCGGACTCAATGTTTCAACTGGTGCAATGTGCAATCCGATTTATCTGCATAAATTAACCGACTTGCTAAACCAGCGACCTGATGTTGCCCAGCATTTATGGTTTGAAGTTACCGAGGACGGTGCATTTAATCAGTTGAATGAGTTCAGGCAATTTTGTATGACGCTTAAAACCCTGGGTTGTAAGGTCGGTATTAAGCATGTAGGTGCGCAGATAGCGCGGTTGGGTGAGATGCATGATCTTAGCTTGGACTACATTAAGATTGATGCCTCACTGATTCGGGGTATTGACAGTAATACTGGCAATCAGGCTTTTTTGAAAGGCCTTTGTCTGATTGCCCATTCAATCGGGCTGATAACTATAGCAGAAGGTGTTTATACCGATAGGGAAGCTGTAATTCTGCCAACTTTGGGAATAGATGGAATGACTGGATCCGGTATTAAACTGGATTAAGCTAAAAAAATTAATTCGATATTTTAGAAAAGATTGGTTTCGTTATCGATTAGATTTAATTTTTTGTCACTCAAACGCAAGTTTTGTCTTTTTATAAGGCGCTGTTGCGCCTGCTCAGGAAAATCGGTGAAGTGAATGACATCCCGCTCAATCAGTAATGAAATCAAATCCTCCAGTACTCGTGCAAGCTCAATATCACTTTCTCGGAATGGATTTTGTTCGGTCAATGACGCCTCCAAAAAGTCAAGATATTCCCTGGAATCACCGGCAATAAAAACCCAGTCAGCTGAGTCTATCTGATTGGGACTTCCTGCCTTGATGATGCCATGGGCATCTTTTATCACATAAGCCATATGGCAGCATCTATCATTGGAGTTTGGGTATTTCTCATGATCAATCTATTATTAATGATCTGTGATCAGTTTTTGTTCGGTCAGTAAATTCTGAATCATTGTGGCTTGATCAGGCACTGAACCAATAAGATCAACATGTGTGAGTGTAATAGTTTGGTCGACTTTGGTTGTATCAAAATACCCTGACGTGAATTGGCCAGTGCTGCTGATAGAAATTACGGTATCGTTAATGCCGCCAGCAGTGTCGGGATGTTGATCAAAGTGCAGATAGCTTGTCAGATTGCTAGTCACTCCCGTCGATCCGTCATGTTCACCGATCAAAAGATCCTGTAAATTGAGTGCATCACCCTGATTCGTGATTGGAGCAAGATTAAAATTATTGACAGTATCAGTTGCGGGGGCATCTATCGTACCCTTGTCAGCAAGTTCCCACTTAAACACATCAACTCCGAGACCGCCATTCAGGATGTCATTGCCAGCGCCGCCAATCAAAGTATCATTACTATTGTCGGAGTTCAGTGTGTCGTCTCCGCTAGTACCGATTTGTACATTATGAAGAGTGCCACTAGTTATCATAGCCGCCATAACTTGCGGATTGTCAGACACAAAGCTTAATTGCGACCCCAAGTCGATGTGATCTGAAGTTTGGTCGCTATCACCATCGGTAACAGTCGCGGTTAATGTTACCAAGTTGCTTAAATTGACCGTATCTTGCGGCGGGAGACTATTCTGAGAAATTGCACGGAATTCGGTGAGAGTTACATTGCCCGAAGTTGAATCTACACCCACAGTGAACACATCAAGATTTCCATCAACGGTTGCCACGTAACCTGTCACTACGTTTTCGGTCATGGTTATCATCACATTATTACCTGTGGTGATATCAATTAAGCCTGAATCCAGTGGCGCGTTGCCCGGCTGTTGGCCGGTAATACTAAGTGCGTAATTAGTGGTTCCACTATCTGCTCCTGTAGTAACAAAGAAGGCGCTACTGAAGTCATGACTTACGGTAGTTGGTCCAATACCAGGGGTTGATCCACCTATGCCGCCATTACTGCTTGCCGTCAAATTGCTTTCACTAACAGAGAGGATCGGCAGGTCGATGGCTTGAGCGATGATACTTGGGCCATCGTCCTGGATGCTCAGTTGTGCTCCCAAGTTGATGCTAGCACTGGTTTTGTCGCCATCACCATCGGTCAGGGTCGAGGTTAACATGATCGCTGTCGACGTGCCCAGAAGGTCGTTCAGAGTAGGAGCATCGTTCGGAGTATTGCTTAGACTATCTTGATGAATCGCACGGAATTCAGACAGTGTCACATTGCCCGAAGTCGGATCTACCTCAA
>CAILCX010000003.1 GCA_903832775.1 uncultured Methylobacter sp.
AATATTACCGAAAAGATTACCGATATCTGACTTGCCGGATTAGGTCGACTGGAGCTAATGGACTTACTTTTATATAGCTGATTTTGAACGGCAGTTATCCGGAATTATTTCCGGCACGAAACGAATAGTCACAATCGGCCATTTAGAGACGATCAATAATTCCAGATTAACGTCAGGTTAAGGTTTGATAACTGCCGTTCAAACACTGTGTCACGTCAAACAGAATTTGAAAACGAAAACTCAAATTACTTTCTGGAAGTTGATTGTACCCCCCACCAAAAAAATTCATTTAATACGCACTTTGAGACGAATTTGCGGCATAGTGGAAATTTGGTCCAAAAATACTGTTTTGTTAGGCTTTTGGGAAGTGAGCTTTTCTACTTATGTTCAAGTTTCAGAATTTTTTTGTTCAAAATATATATTTCATTTCTATGTTTGGCGTTATCCAACTTTAGTTTTTCTAGTTCGCCCCTGTTATTTTTTAATTCTGTGCGACTATCTGTTAGATTTTTATTTAGTTGAGTTAATGAATTTAATATCTCTTTTAGGATTTCTCTTGATGCGCTGTTATTTACCACCGTTTGGTTGCTGGACATAGCTAAGGCGTCTGAGATTTCGGATGTATAACTTTTAAATACAGCTTGTTGATTTTCGCTAAACGAAACACCTGATAAATTAGACCAAGCAGTAAATAGCAATCCAACAACAGTAAGAGCAATAACAACATTAGTTAATTTTATATTTTTCTTAGCGTGACGATCTGTAGCATCGCCTCCAGTCTTTATTTCAGTGGCAATTCCCGTCTGAATTCTGTTCGTTTCGATCATGAATTCAGATGCTTGTATAGATGAATCTATTAACTGATCAAGTCGCCGGGCTAGATCTTCGAAGGGTTCCCTACGGACCTTCTCCTTTTTTCTTTCAATGTCTCCCCAATCAATATTTTTTGATGGTGTAGAAACAGAACTTATTTCGACTCTTGGTATATTTCTCGCTGCCTCTAGAGACTTGGTCAGGGATTCACCAAGAATTAGGTTTTTGGCGATACCGCTGGACAAACTTTTAGAAAAGCCATTTAAGTTAGGCAAAGAGTCAACGATGCTTTTAATTCTTTCTTTTTGCGTTTCCCCCTCTAAACATGAAAGTCGATGCAAATAATGAATATAACTTTCATTATCCTCTTTCGGATGCTCTATCTCATTGTATTCACTAAAATGTACTTCTTCGTCTTTGTCATTTATTTTTTTCTTGAATTCGTGCTTTTTGAAAAGGTATTCGTTGCCTTTGACATAAGCTTTTGCAATATCTTCGAGCTCAACTTCAGTGAGTTTTTCAATGTCCTCCAATGATAATACAGGCTTACCAGGTTTATATTTTCTATCTTTCAGATTGACTTCTGGATAGCAGGCAAATATTGCAAAATTTTTGATGAACGCCTGTGGGCTACATTCCTTAATAGAAGCGCCAAGTTTCTCTAAAAGAGACTTCTGGTCACCAACACTAATAGAAAATATTGATAAAATACCAATATTAGTTTCAACTCTGTCAATCGGTTCCATTTTCAATAGAATTGATAATTTTGCTGTCATATATTTTCTTTTTTTAAGACGAAATTAAATAGCTTCTTTATATCATTAGACATCTGTAGATATACTGCTTTTTCTTATCATACATGAGTGTCCGAGATATGAGCTATTGTTGCCGTTAGGCTAAACTATGTGACTATCTTGGAATTGTTATAGACTTGGAAAATAGCAAGAATTTATATGTAGTTCTTGTAAATATTCTTTAGCTTTATATTTTTTCATTAATTCGTCAATGAGGATGTTGTGATAATTGGCCATCCATAAATATTTTTTTATAACTTCATTATGGTCTTTGTATTTTTTTATGGATTCTGAAATTATTTCTCGATGCTTTTTTAAGAAAACCAAATAAAGATCAGGGTTCTCAGTTATAAATGATCTTAAGTAGTCAATGAAATATAATCCATCATCGCCCAGTCGAATCATCTCTTTGATATAAGAAGATTCCTGTTTCAACGAGTGATTTTCATTTCTAAGTAAGTTGTTTTTTTTAAATTCACGTATTAAAGCTGGATCAACAACGACTCTAGGATAGTTGGCAAATTTACTTTCTAAATCATGCGCTCTTATAAATGCAGGTCCATAAATTTTGTTGTCATCAACATAAATCTTCCCGAAAGTTATTCCGCCACGGATTAAAATATTGCCACAAATCAAATCAACCTGGACGGCTATAAGGTCAGACAACTCATAAAAAAGCAAGCCAATATGAAGATCAATATTTGCCTTTGTGTTAATTTTTCTAATACGAATTATGGAGTCAGAAAAAACCTTTGTTTCTGGCGCATAAAGCCATTTATTACTATCACAAGGTGTTGCTGCTTTTTCAATAAGCATTAATATTTCGTGAATTTCTTGACTTGTTTTTGCACTTACAAGATCGCTGAAACCTAAAATATCTATATATGTTACAATCGCTTGTTCATACTTCATAAGTATTATTTAGAATTAATGTCTTAGGTTATTTTTATTCTTTAGTCGGCATAACTAATCATCAATCATGGCACGTAAGCAAGCGAACACATCTTTTATATCCACATAAATGAAATAAAATACAGGCTTTTTATAAAGCAAAATTTCATCATAACGAATTTTTGTTTTTTCACAGGTTTTACTGCAATTGGTTTCGTCTAACGTAACGCAATACGTTATAGTGAGTGGAAACTCGCCACCACCTACACTTTGAATGTCATTCACAATAAAATCATAAAAGTTCGCAAAAAAATCAGAAAAATTATTTCTATTAAAATCCAAATCTGCGAAACCAGCGTGTTCGTCAATCGCTTTAAAGTTTTGAATTTCTTGCGCATCGAAAAAATTTTGCACCGTTGGCAAAATTAAATTCCGTTTAATTTGTGAATAATTTTTAATGCCCAAATAACCCACAAAATTGCTTTTAGCTTCTGATTTTGTTTCAATCATGACTTAAATAGACCGCTTGAATATCAATAAAATTAAGTTTTGTTACATAAATTTTGTTATCCTGAATGCGTTGGTGTAGCACTCTAGCATCCATATGCGTCAATATATTTGGCTCCGTAGTAAACCAAGGAATCATAAATGCTTTATGAATCCAGCCTTCTGGTATTGAGCTTAGCAAAGAAAATTCGTAGCAGATCTGTTTGGTAATATCAGTATTTACTTTGCTATTGATATGAATGAAAGAGTCCATGTTCATATATTTCCAATCCCATATATATAATTTTCCCCTTATTTCGATAACTGTGTTTTTTTGAATGTCAAGCTCATGTTTTGGATAATTTTTAAATGTGTAGTTTCCAATTATTCGGACGCCCTTAATATGTTTGTTTTTAATAGCAACTCTCAAATTTGAACAAAATATCTCAACAACGTTATTGTTATTATCAATTGATTTAACAGTAAAATCTAAGGTAAGTCGATTATTATTCTTTTCCTCAATCTGGACAGAATCTTTGTAAAACCTTTGTCCTTCTACGCGCGCAACAAGGTCAGGACGCATCCAACGTCTTTTACCGCGAAATTCAATGAAAAAAGGGTCAGCAAAATCCACTTTTTTGAAAATTGGAAAAAATCCTGCCGATTTGGCATTAGCAACGCGCTGACCGTTAAAAATGATATTTGTATCCGCATACAATATATTGTCGGCTATCGAACTAAAAGCCCAAGCACTACACATGTCTTCCCAAACAGCCGAAAAGTTACTAATTCCCCAGAATGTACCGTCTTCGTGCGTATTTTCCATATCTAATTGGCCATAAAGAAATGTTTCAATCGCTTCGTAAAGTCGCCAATAATCATTATCTTTATAGGCGGTGAATTTGTCGATGTCGTTTAAAATATCTTTCAGTATGCGAATTGTGATTTCAAATGTTTCTTCGTTAAACAATGATTGCCCATGATTCAAATGTTGCTCACTAAAACGATGTGCTAATTCGTGAACGCGGGTGTTAATTTCTTGTTCTAATTCGTTTTGCAGTTCAGATAAAATAAAGCAAAACAAATCAATCAGCGTTGAGGATTTATATTGTAATGTTTGCCGCGCCAAATCCATTTCATCGATATAAATTACGTCATTCGGTAAATAAATCGCTTTGTGCAAATAGTGGTCAATTTTTGAATAATCCACTTTTTCATCTGCGCCAATGCGACGTTCAATTACGTCTAACGCTAAATCATGATATGTTTCTAGTAAATTTTCAATAAGTGTTATTTTGCTATATAACACTACATCGGTGTCTTCTTTATCACGGAAACGATAACCATTATTTTGTTTTTCTATATTATCTTTACCTACTGCACGCTGATCTAAAAAGTCTCTTGTGCTGTCACGCTCAAACTTTTTAAACGTGCTATACATTTTGAAAAATAAATTTTTGGTGGCATCAAAATCATCTTCGGGAAACCCATCAAAACCATGCGGCAACCGAAATTCTAGCTCGTTATTTGCGTCACGACGAATACCGACAAATGAATTTGTACTCTCGGAATTACATCGTTTAGTAATCGTTAGAGTTTTGAAGTTAAACATGACCGCTAATTTTTTCGATGAAGTTATCGACTTGTTTCGCAAAATCACCAAACGTAATTAACGCCTCGTGATGCTTACTGTCTTCGCCAAACAACAAAATAATGAGCGGTTTTTTGTCACGGTTAAAAACACTGTCCCACAGAAAAAACATTAATTTATTTTGTACGCTGTTTTTTTGAATTTCATCGTCAGTAATGAAGTAGTACCCAATTTGTTTGTCTTCAATACCGCGAATGTATTTGTGATTACTTTTGATAAATGCATTAAGTTTGCCGACAAAGGCTTTCCATTCGTCGCGGTTGTTAAACGCCACGCCTTCTGATGAAACAGAACTGGAATCGACATCAATAAACTCCCATTCCCAACGGCGTTTGAAGGCGCTGTCCATATAATAAATCGAACTGTCTGACGTATTCATGCTGGCGAGAATTGATAAATTCGGCGGAATTTTTATTGTTTGGTTAATCAAATCAAACTGCAAAAAGCTTAATTTTGTTTGTAAAGTTTCTAACTGTTTTACGCCGTCATGTGGTTTTAAACGGTATTCGTCGATTTCACCGCGTTGGTCGTACGTAAACATAACACCAATCAGTTCTAAAACTTTGAGAAAAATAATCTCATTCACGCTCACACAATAACTTGACCAGCCGTCTGGATTTCTATCGAGTAATTGAAACGTTGTGCCAAAAATTGCCGCCGAATTACCGCGATTGATTTCGTCAATCACCAGTGCGACATTTTCAATTTCAACGCCCTCAATGCGATTGCCGAGTTTATCATGTGCAGCAATGATGTTTTTATAGGCTTGTCCAAGCGCCTTTAAAAAATGCCCTTCGTAAAAGTTGTATTCCACTTTATTGGCGCGAGTTATCGGCATGAGTTTGCCGACAAAGTCGCCGTATGTATATTCAGGGTGAAAAACAGTTTTGATAACATTGGCAGGAGTTTTTTCAACGTCAATGTTCAAATTGAAAGGGATAATGTCTTGGTCAATTTGATGGCTTTTTCCAGTTCCAGGGCTTCCGAATAGAATTTTTTGAATATATTTCATTTTATTTTTGTTTGTGGATTGGGGTAATTGTCCCATTAGTTCAAATGGAGATGGCGTGGTTAACTGTTTATTTGCGCCATCAATTGTTAACGCCCCTCTGTAATGAAAGTAAGCAGGAATTTGTGTTAAGTAGTTATTTGATAGTTCTAACCTTAGTAATCGTTTTAAATTACATAAGCTTTTCGGTAATTCTGTGAGCTGGTTATCTCTTAAGTCCAAATAATCCAGATTAGTCAGTAAACCAATAAATTCAGTGAGTTCAGTGAGTTGGTTGTTTTCTAAATCCAAACGAGTCAGATTAGTCAGATTACCAATTAATTTAGTGAGTTCAGTGAGTTGATTGTTTGCTAAACATAAATGAGTCAGATTAATAAGTTTACCAATTAATTCAGGAAGTTCAGTGAGTTGGTTATTTGCTAAATCCAAACCATCAAGATTAGTTAGCTTACCGATGAATTCTGGGAGCACGGTGAGTTGATTGGTTGATAAGTCTAAAACAATCAGATTAGTTAGTTTACCTATGAATTCTGGAAGTTCAGTAAGTTGGTTATTTGCTAATCTTAAACGAGTCAAATTAATCAATTTACCTATTAATTCAGGTAGTTCAGTGAGTTGGTTATTTGCTATATCCAGAGTTGTCATTTGCCAAAGTGATTGCTTATTACGTGGCAGACACTCTGTTGAAATGTTGTATGCATCCGCCCAAACAAATAATTCATCCATCCACGCCGTATCTTTTGGCATTGGCAGTAAACTATTTTGATGTCGACTTATTGGCTTTAGGTGAGCAAAATTATGCTTATTCATAAGTTTGCTTTGATTTACTCAAAATTTTCTGCATTCTAGTTGTCAAAACTGAGCCTGTCTTATCCGCGCATCAAACAGCAAATAAGTCATTATCTGAAGTTTCCCTGTTTTTGAGTCCGTAGTGAATAAAGGAAAACTTATTAAATTGGGGGGTGTCATAAACGATGCAAACTCTACATTAAATACCCCCCCCAGATAAGTAGCGGGATAAAGGATTTTAAAACCTTGGAAACTTGAGGTTATTATTTAATCAATAGTCATATTGCACTCAGAATAATTGCTTATCGCACCGATCAACACAAATTGTAGCAATCTATAGGTACAAATACCTAACAGTTAAATAAATTCGACTCACTTACAAATATCGTTAGAAGTTGACGTGTTTATTTCTTATGGGTACGTGTAAACAAACAATAGAAGTATTTCATGAAATTTTGCTGAATACCTTGTCCAGTAAGATATTCAGCTTAGCTTTTAACTTCCAAAAAGTAACCCGTTCTGATCATGTGAGTTTTTAAGGATATTTAAACGGCCAGACTTTTTCGTCCCAATAATAAATGGTTTGTATTACTCGATGTTCAAGTTTTTAATTCTTGATTTTAAAGAACCCTGATAAATAAGGTCTTACAGCGATAAATCCCATCACGTAGCACCTAGTACAACAAACCAGAACTTCGTGAACAAAAAATAAATACAACAAATTGTTTTTATTGGAAAATAATTAATCATAAGTAAATCCTCAGCTCTGCTGGGGGACTCATAAAGTTTTTATCGTTCCCACGCTCCGGCGTGGGAATGCAGTGCTGGACGCTCCAGCGTCCCGTGTCGTCACGCCGGAGCCTGGGAACGATAGCAACTCGGTGTTGAAAGCTCTAGCTTCCCGAGTTTGCGAGGCTGGAGCTTGGGAACCAGAAACTGTATCAGCGGCACACGGTGCTAATAATTCAGTTTGGATATGAAATTAAATACAGCCCGGCTATGCGAACCAATCACTGGCTATGTAATTTTTCCTGCAACCATACTTTAATAAGCGACTGATAAGGCACATCCCGAGAATTTGCGGCGGCTTTGATCGAATCAAGCAGGTGTTGAGGCAGGCGCAGAGAAATGGTTTTGGTGCTGGGTTTTAAATTAGGCAGCACTACTCGCTGCGCTTTCGTCCAATCCAGATAGTCTGTGGAGTCTTGTTGTTCCCAAAACGCACGCTCTTCAGTTTCGTTGACAAATTTTGGCATGGTTTTAAGTGCTTTGTTCATAAATCTTACGCTCCTTTCTGTGCATGTCTCTGGCCGAGATAACGCGTATACTTTCTCCAGCCTGTCGCAGGGTAAAGGTAATATGCAATGACCGATGTTCGTTAGTCTTACCCAGCGCATGAAAGCGGCCTTCGCCTTGACTGTGTTTAGTATCGACAATTACCAACAGTGGTTCATTGAAAAAAACCTGTTCGGCTTCAGCCATTGAAACGCCATGCTTGTCGTTTTTACGCGCATTACCTTCATCCCAATCAAACGCTGTAATTTTAGTGAAATCAATCATAGACGTATATTATGAAGGTATACGATGGAAAGCAAGTTTATCTGTTATCAATTTGCTAAAAACAAAAAGCTATCATCCGGTTGGGATTACAAAAACTGACTGGCAGCTATACGTGAGAGTGCTGCCGCTTGAAAATTTGGCTCCAATGTCTCCTTGGGGTCGTTTCCTGACGATGAAGACCTCGAATAAATTAAACCAAATCAGAGCCATCCAATTCGACCCACGACCTTACGAATTGAGATGCGTCGACTAACTGCGTCTTAGCTCGAACCACTTGTAGCTTGGCCAGTTTCTCATCGACGCGCCGTTGTTCCAGTGCGGCGAGATTTGCGGCCTTGCGCTTGGCCTTCTTGGCCTGATACGCTGGCTCTTTCCAATGCGGCACGGGGGACTCGTCCTGCTTAAGCTCGGCCTGGAGCTCATCGAAATCGACGAACCGAGAGCTCAGTTCCACCAGGATCGCCTGGGTCAATCCCCAGCGCTTGTGCCTGAACAGATCGTTGGTTAATAGCCACATAAGGTACGTAGTTTTCATCTCAGCCAAGGGCTGACCTTTAAATCTACCTATCGGCATATTGATTTGCATAAAGTAGTTCCTCTTATAACACACCCGCACACTCGCGGGCGATGCATGTATTATCAATGAGAATGATCCGGGGCATGTGCATCGGTTGTCTATAACGCTCCCGCCTGCGTGCGTAATGCTGGTAATGTGGTTGATTCACTGGGTTGGCGATGGATCGAGAAATCTGCATACGTTGCTGATTAACTTATTGGTGTAGCCAATGCGGGCGTTTACTGCGCTGAACGCGTAAAGAATTGCGCACTTAGGGGGATAATTTAATCTCTTTGCTTATCTTTACCAAAAATCAGTGGAAACAGTGGAGATATTAAGCATTTTTGATAAAGTCACATAGAGAAGTTATATAGGAAATTTTACCCAAAACTCCTAATATCCCCACTGTCTCCACTGTTGGTCAAAAAACACTACCCACGCATTGGTTCGAAGTCGGCAATATCAGGCCGGGGTGCTAAACCGACGCCCCCATACAAAGTGGCCCCGTTGCTAGGCCGGACATTGATCCCCCGCTCGACCAATTTGCGCCCAAACTTAAATTTGCTTTGGGGATGAAGCCCGGCATCAATACTCCAAGCCTTATAATCCGGGTAAAGGATTGATATTGGAGTTTCGATAGCTAAGCTTATTTCGCAGCGGTCATCCAACCATTGACCCAGGATATCCTGATCTTTGCGATATTCTGCGGTAGCCTCGCGAATTACGGCAGGAACGTCATCAAGCCCCGTCGAATGCCATTTCAAACTACCTTCGACCATCCAAGCTAAAATATGCTGTGCTTCTGCCCTTAACTTAGCTGAAAGGGTTTTATCCTTTGCAGCCCCCTCAAATGTTCGGGTGAAAGGCAACATCATAACGCGGCGCCAAATCCCTTCGTCGTTACTTCGGATGATTGGTTTGTGGTTGCCCAGCATCATTAGTTTGAACTGCGGAGTAAACTCGACAGGAGAGCTGTACAGCTTTCTAGTTTTCATCGGATCCCCCGCCACAGCATTTTTGATTAGTGACTCAGCCAATGCCTGCCCGTCTTCGGTCTCAGTGCTTAGCGCCATCCTGCAACCGATCAGGTCTGCCAAGTCAGGTGAAGCGGCCCCGCCATGCCGATCAACCTCAGTCAGCGTCTCAGGGGACACCGCGCGTGCGTAATCCCCCATGATGTGCTTAATAACCGTGGCCAAAACACTTTTGCCATTCGAACCCAAACCATAGCAGAACACGAAGCAATGCTCTTGAGTTGACCCGGTCAACATATACCCGAACCAGCGCTGTAACCAGTCTATCAACTCTTGATCGTCGCCGAAGACTTGCGCCAGGAACGCCAACCACCGCGTAGCCTGGCTAGAATCACCCACATGGCCCACGTTCAGTGACTTAGTGACATAGTCGTCTTGGCGGGCCGGTCGCGTTATGCCGGTTTGAAGATCCAGCACTGTCCGAGCATTGTCCAAGCCAACCAGATAAGGATCCTTATCAATGGCAGATATTGGGATACGTGCAGCATCGAAGTTTTGTAACAAAGAGACAGACGCTTCGATGGTGCGCTTATTTTGGGATGAGCGTGCCCACTTAGCAAACAAAAGCCCTTGAGCCAGATGCACCGACCCCTCAGCATAAATCGCCTTATGTAAATCAGCCGCAAGAGATCTAACCACCGCTCCGTCCATATCCCAAGCCCAATTAACACCGCGCCAATGTAGCCAGGTCTTTGCATCGTTGACATACCGCAAGTCATCGCCGTGAGCATCGAACAACCGAAAGGCATTTCCTAATTCCGATAGTGGCCGGGTGTTGTTTGTCCCGTCCCTGGCGTCAGTGCCGGCAAGACGTGGCGCGTTAAACGAAGTCACGTTCAATGCGAGGGGCTCGTCAGGCAATGTGTCGAACAACGTAGAGTTATCGTGTAAAAAATACTTCGATCCACCGTGCGCAAAAGAATTAATGCAGGGTTTGCCGTCGTTTACAGGGTCGTTCCACCAAAACTTTGCCGTCGTTTTGCCGTAAGAGCTGCCTTCAAGGGGATCAGCAAGCGCTTTACCATCATACTTTTCAGGATTAGCCAGCACTTCGCCGACGGTTGCTTTCCCTCCTTTGGAAAATTCTAGAATAAAGTCTTCGAAAAGATCTTTACAACCACCGGCAACGGTCGCGTTTATCGAAGCAGTCGCTGTTTCTAAGGGCGTGCCTTTGGCTACCAGCTCCGCGATCTTGTCTTGAACAAATCGGCCCCGTTGCGCGGCGCCCGCCGATTCCATTGCCGCAGTAGCTTCCGCCTTGATCTCACCCAGGCGGCGAACCTCATCAGGGGACAATGACGGTAAGGTGCTTAAGTCCAGCGCCACGCCCTCCGTGTAAATGACCTCTGGCGCGCTGTACTGTAAACCCGCACCAATTACGGGCTTTCCTACGAAGTCCAATCTTTCAGCGGAAAACACCGCGCTATCAATGCACGTTCGATCTAACAGGCCACCGTTCGCGCTTAGAGCGATAAACCCATGACCCGCAAGCCATAGCCGATCAGATAACAACGCGCCGTATTTAGGTATTAAAGCCGCATTGATCACCGGAATATAAAAGTGAAACCCTTTACCGGCGGCGCTTGGAGCTTCGCCTATCAGGTGAACGCCTGCGCTAACAGAACCGCGCACGATCCGCGCCGCTTGTTCGATCTCTGGATGAACCGGCACCAATGCCGATAGCAGTTCATCTGGTGAATAGCTTTTGCCGTATGGACTGGGGTCGTGGTCGAGCATCAAGATACCCGCGCCGCAGTATTGAAAATAATCTTTGGTGCGGCTTACAATTCCAAGGGCTTCATTCTCGCGGCCTTTGGTTACGATAGCCACGGTCGCATCGTGCAGTAAGTCGTGAGTTGTGCCGTACGCAAACGCCTCGTTGCAATCGGTCGAAGCCAATGCCCGCCCGAAGTCGGAAAACTGCAGGGAGACACGCTCAGCATTGCCAGAATACATGTTCGCGGCAGCTTGTTTATGGACGTTGCCATCTACCAAGGTGAAGGTTTTAGTTAAAGGCTTTGGGCTTGTGAACCAAGTGAAGGTAATTTGGGTCATACCAAGCTCCCTTGTTCGGCGGCTATCGTGTCAGCCAGCCAGTGCGCAAGGGATGTCCACGACCGATCATAGTTTGCAACAGTGCCATTTGGTCGAAGAATCGGGACGCTGTCGATAACGAGAGCAGCAACATCCGTCACTGGATAGTTGATATTTTGCTCGTCAACCGCCCACGCGACAATAGGCTCAAGGTCTGTGTCCACCGTGACCCAGGTTTTCAGGCCACTAGCACGTTCGGTAACGGCTGACACTACGTAGAACTCAGGTTGTGCGGGAATCACAAACCTAATTCTTAGTTCTGGGCGCAATGTAAAAGATGTCATAGCGCACCCCCTAATAAATTAACGGCGAAAGCGATAACCCACCCGAAAACCGCTGGTTCAATGCTGTCTAAATAGATAGTTTGGTTTAAAGTGAGCGCGATCATTATGCCGCTCCGTTTTGAGATTCGACCCAAGTGTAGAACTTGGCTTCATCAATCAAAACTTTACGGCCAATTCGGACGATTGCGCCGGACTTAGACAGACCGTTGGTATGTTCGTTGAATATCCAGGCGCGAAGGCCCCCAACGGTGAAGGCTGGTTGTTTTGCTGTGAACTGATTTACTGTTGATAAAATAGGCATTTTAATGATTCCAATAAGAAAGATAGTTCCCCGCTTTTTTGCAGGCTTTCCACAAGTTTCTCTTGTGTTGGTATCAATTATTCATGACAAAATCACGGGTATTGCTTTAAACAAATACCCGTGATGATAGGCGTGATTTTTAGACGCTTACCCGTGACAACTGGTTGGCAAGGGTTTCTTTTTGCGTGTCGT
Source organism: uncultured Methylobacter sp. (assembly GCA_903832775.1). Lineage (GTDB taxonomy): Bacteria > Pseudomonadota > Gammaproteobacteria > Methylococcales > Methylomonadaceae > Methylobacter_A. The sequence goes on from CAILCX010000003.1 coordinate 12,455, forward strand.
GAAGTACACCTTTTGTGTCCGTCCAGGTTACATGAGTGTCGGTGTAGTCGGTGATATGTCCGGTTGTGTCACGATCGCCTTGAAAGAAAGCCCATAACTCTTCAAGGCTTGGTTTTTTGCCAAGTTCGACAACAGCCGCATCAATCGCCTTGCGTAAATTGGTTCTACGTTTACGTGGTGTGATTGCATTGCCTCCCGCCGTATCGTCGGGCAAAGCATGGCTTTGCGCAGGCAATGCCACCGATTCAGTAAAACGATAATCGTTTCCCCTACGCGCCAGCCAAATATTGAGAGCTTGTACGCTAGTCCAAATCCGCGCGTCTGATTCGGTTGGTAGTACCCGTTCGCCTGAAAGCGGATTGTGCGAGGGAAGCTCGCATTTAAATACTGCTAGCAGTAACTGTTCGTGGGTTCTGCCAAAAACTTCGCGGTTAATATCGCGTGAAAACCAAGAGACGCTTAACCCCGTGCGCCCCCCCGCTGCATCGATTGCCTTTGCGGCATCCTCAATAGTGATAAAACTGAACATCAAGCACCACCAATGCGCTGGTTCATACGCTCAACCGCTGAACTGATGTGACTGTCGGATAAATGCGAGTATCTCCGCACCATGTCCAGTGTTGAATGGCCTAGTATCGCGGCAATATCAATCAGGGTTGCGCCGTCCTGCGCCAAATAGCTGGCTGCGGTGTGTCTTAGGTCATGCCAGCGAAAGTTCACCACATCGGCTTTCTTAAGAGCTGTTGCCCAAGCTCTTTTTAAATCAATCGGTTTATGAGGGTGCGTTGGGCTTGGGAAAACCAATCTGGTATCAAGCCGCTGCACCTTAGCAAGCTTTTGTAACTCTAATAGTGCAGTTCCGGCTAAGGGCACACGCCGACGATTACCGTTCTTTGTTTGGTGAAGTATGATGCAGTTATCAGACAGATTAACCACGCCCCATGCAGTACAACTAGGCGGCGTAACGGGTTCCCTCCAATATAGGTTCATCGATTCGGCTTGCCTCATGCCTGTAGAAACTGACACTATGAACGCCGGATAAAGTAAATTGTTAAGTGAATTCTTACAGGCGATAGTTAAGCGCGCCAGCTCTTCATCATCCAAAAAACGGACTATGCCGCGCGGCGGGGTTGGCAATTCAATAATGCCGTCCTTCATGGGGTTTTGTTCGAGCCAATGCCATTCTAAGTGACAGATTTTTAACACATGGCTGATTGATAGGAAGTGCCGTTTTATAGTCGCTGCGGCGAGTGGAGCGCCCCTGTTACCGCCTTGACTGGCTAATGTATCTCGACAGGCGGCAAAGTCCTTAACGGATAAATCAGATAATAGGCAATAGCCAATTTGAGACTTCCACCAATTAAGGATGGGTAGCCTTATTCTCAATTCATTGGGTTTAAACTTGGTGGGCGCAATGTCTACGGTATAACGGTCGATTGCTTCGCCAAGTGAGTGCTTCTTTGCTTCTGAGGTTTTGAAGTGTCGCCCTTCTCTAATCGCGCTCTCAGTGTTCTGAACCCATTTTTTAGCATCGGTCAGACGCTTAAAGGTGGCGCGTTGTGCTGGATAGCCTTTTAACCGGACTTCGGCCTTAAAGCTTTTGGTTCCATCTTGTGCGGTACGTTCTGTGATTGTTGCCATGGTTGCCCCTATCGGATAGCAACCAGCTTTGGTAAGATGCCCCAGCCATTGCTTAACCGTGAATTAAGTGAATCGGTAAGGCCTTGTCGGTGCTGAAACACCCTCAAGGCCGCTTTGTTTCTAGGGTTACAGTATACACCCGTGGCGCACTGGTGGCGCAATAGAGTATAAAAAAGGGGGATAAATAGCAACAACGGGCAACAATACAAACCATATAAGATACTGATTTATAAGTTATTGTTTGTTGTGGCTTGTTGTGGGTTTTGCATAAAATCACCCTCCTAAGGGACAGGCCAGTGGTTCGAATCCGCTTCGGGGCACCAATTAAATCAATGTCTTATGGCGAAATGAAGGCTCTTTTCATTACCAAAAACAAATCCACGTACCACTCACGTACCAATTGAAAATAAAAGCACACGATAAACCGCAACACTTGCCAACATTCCAGGCACAAAAAAGCCGGTGAT
>CAILCX010000004.1 GCA_903832775.1 uncultured Methylobacter sp.
TGCTCCAGCGTGGGAATGCAGACCCAGACGCTCCAGCGTCGTCATTAAAATTACTCATAGTCCCTACGGATTTTTTATAGGGTGCTTTTTCATGTCCTCTCAGATTAACCGACTCATAGCTGCATTATTGTTTTAAGCTTAGGGATGGGTATGAGATGGTTTTAGTTACTTTGCCAATAACTCACTTTTTCAAAAAGGGAAAGCTGGTGTGTTTGCAACTGTTATCTTGGGGTATTTGTAATTATGTTATGGGGTTATGGTTTTGCGGTTACGACGCTGGAGCGTCTAACACTGCATTCCCACGCTGGGGCGTGGGAACGATAGCCAAGTCGAATCGAGGTTGTGTTAGCCTAAGCCTCGATTTCGTTGCACTTCATCGAGGCTACTTTTTCAAAATATAACATTGTATTTCTAGGGCATTTCATCGGCTAATTCTAGAACCGTTTGTATTAGACTCTCGCTCAAATAAACTGGACTGGCGGCTATTTGTTCCAGCAAGGGTGCAATATGCGGTATTAATCCGAATCGTTTGGCTTGGAGTAATACGCCTAAGGAACCTATTGTATTGATCTGATTTATTTTTGCAATCTTACGGCCGCGCTTGTCATCAATGAGTAAATAATCTGCAGTTATTTCTTTGTAGAGCAGCATGGCTTCAGTTTCACCTGCATCGGCAAATACATCCAGATAGATATATCATTGCATATCGACTCTGCGAATTTTGTCTTTAAGATAACTTTGCAGTAGTGCAGATTGGGGTTTATCAGGCGCCGTTACTTCATTAAAAATAGTGGTGGGCACCAGTACATTGCCAAATATTGCATCCAACAAGTTGAGGCTGTCGCAAAAGGCAAGTGCGATAAGTTCAGAGGCATCGGCTACCAAAATCATTACAGATTAAATCCTGCCAACTCTTCAAGCAATTCATCCCGAGTGATATTAATGATGGGTATGTTATTGGTTTTGCAAAGGGTCATAAAGTCATAGAGGTTGATCTTGGCTAATTCTGCTGCTTTTGCCAAAGTTACTCTTTGCTTTGATACAGCCACGCTTTGAACTTCTTGCTGGATATCGGTTGCCGATTGAAAGGTAATAAAATCGTTAGGTAAGTCTATTGCTATTTGCATAATGGGTTTCCAAGTCGATTACTTGTATAGGATGGGCAAAAATGTAACGTTGCTCAATTCATATGTCAAAACAGGTGCCTCGATAAAACTAAATGGAATCAAGGTTGTGTAGTCTAATCCTCGATTTCGTTGCACTGCATCGAGGCTACTTTCTATAAAAAACTATTTAAATACCATCTGTTAAAATTATTCGTTACCGGATTTTTGTAAAATTTGTTTAATTTCTGCTTCTGATAATCCTGTAACCTTAGCGATTATTTCAATTGATGTACCTTCTTTTGCTAAGTTGAAGGCTATAATTTTTGTTGTCTCATTTATGCCTTCTGCTTTTCCTTCATAGTAACCGTCACCAAATGAGGACTCAAACATGCTGGCTTGGTAATGCAAATCGTCTTTGTATTGTTCGTAGGCTTTTTGTTCATCTTCGGGCAGTTTCATGATATTTAATTTTTCTTCTGCTTCTTTTAAGCCTTTTGCGGTGAAGTTTTCTTTGATTTCTTCATTTTTTAAGAAGTAAATCCATTCATCCAGGGTATCTTTGGCGATGTCGTTAAAGCGGTTTATTTTGATCAGGTAATATTCTGGATAAAGTGATTCTACGCTGTCTTTTTTAAACAGTTGTTTTTGTTTTTCATTGAGCTCCAGTAGGTCATGATTATGTAAACCTATAAAGCGGGTGGTGCCTTTGTAAATATAGTCGGTGCCACTGCCAAGATCAAAATAAAGAATGTTGATTGAAATGACTTTGGTGATACCGGCGTAGGATTGGCTTTCTTCCAGATGTTCTATGGCTGTTTTTGATACGCCATAAAAAATCCGCTGTAAGTAATCATATTCCCGATCATATTGTATTTCTATGATGATTATTTCTTGTTTGTGATTGCGTACTTTTAAATCAACCCGGTTAAATTTGCCATGCGTGTAGTCTTTATTAGTCTCACTTTCCAGTACATCCAGGATGGTAATGTCTTCTTTAAGCAACTCACTTAAAAACCCTTCCAGAATTCCAAAGTTGGCTTTGCTACGCAGCAAGCGTTTGATGGCCCAGTCGAAGGTAATTAATTTTCTTTTATTAGCCATTTTAAAACCCTGTAATCTTAGTCTAAACCTCGATTACGTTACACTTCATCGAGGCTACTTTCAAATTATCCTGCTAATGAATACAACCCTTTATATCAGGCTCAATTTTCGAGCATAAGCCGCGAAGTGCAATTGAGTCTCTACCAAAATATGGACACCCTGCAAGGCCTGATGTAATGCATCTAAAAGATCGTCTGCCGATTCTATGTATTCGTGTACCAATCGATTTCTTAGTTCACGAAGTTCGACCCAGGACTGGGTTGACTCAATCCAGCCAAGTTTTTCTGCACGAAGTAGGTTGTCAAGTTGAGACCCTGTTTTTTCAAGACTTGCGCGTAGTATTGCAGGCAAAAGTTTGTCGCCCAAGGTATCTTGCAATCGACCATAGCGCGATACGAAGGCATCAAGCATTTCACTGTATTCATCGTTATTTTCAAGTGAATCAACCCATAAAACATCTATATCCAGTGATCGAAGTCGCTCTGCTGTTCGTTCAAGGTAACGCGCTTCTTTTGCAGTGACCCGAATTAGCTGAGCCAGAATAAATTGCTGATCTTGCAATTTTGTCATAAAACAATACCGTTGCGTAGCGCCTGCTCATGAATGGGGAGTGGCGGGCTAAGTGCATCTTTAATTAATACATCAACCTTGCGGCCACCCAGCTTAATGTAAAGGCAAGCTGCCAAGCGACATTCTATTTGGATTCGTTGTGCCAGAACACAGTCAGAGTGAATGAATAAATCGATATCTCCACCGCGCTGCGTATCATCAATACGGCTTCCAAACAGTCGAACAATAGCTTTTGCTCCAAGTTGGCTAGCAACCTCTGTTTTGATAATGTCACGGGTTTTGTCATCAAGACGCATCTGCTGCTCCTTTGTTCGATAAGACACTTAAGCCCACCAATAAGCTCTAAATTTGTGTTTGCTTCCGTTTAGGATTAAAACATCCGTACTGCTAGTTATGAATTTTACGTCTCACTTACTCATTGATCAGTTACCAAAGCATCAATAAGGTCGAGTAGCCTCAAGGGGGGGGGCCTTGGGGGCTACTCGACCTTTCTACTTGCTGATAGTTATAGCTGGTTCTTTTGATTGAATATGTATAGGTTGCCAATCATAGGGCGGCGCATGAAAAATAATATCTATTTTCTGCATACCTAATCGTTGTTGTAAGGCACCATTCAATTGTAATGTTTTTAAAACAGGATTATCTGTCTTTTCAGGCAAGGTGATAAATAAATCAATGTCACCCCCCTTAGTGTCATCGTCAGCTCGTGATCCAAATAAATAAACGTGAGCATCATCGCCAAATATCATTGCGGTTTTTTGTTTGATAATAGCTTGTTGTTCTGTTGTATGTCGCATGAAATTATTAATTCAATAATTAAGTGGCATCAATATAACGAAACGGTATCTTGTATGTAAAGCTTAATCGCGCTAACCCTGGTGTGATTAAACTTTACAACCACTTTTTTCAAGGGGACCGAGGTGATTTAACTGTTATGGTGGGATATTTGCCAGTTTTTTATGCGCTTATGGTTTTTTGGTTACGACGCAGGAGCGTCTAGGCCTGCATTCCCACGCTGGAGCATGGGAACGATAAATGTATCCTTAGGCCTTATCCTCGATTCCGCTGCACTTCATCGAGGCTACTTGCATACGAACGATAAATACAATTACAAAATACTACAACTAACACCTTCAAATACTGCGCAGGTTAATCTGCCAGAAGCGTAGGCACCTGTATCCAGTGCAATTCGATTATGCAGGATTTCTGGCTCTTCGGTAACGGAGTGGCCATGGACAATAATCTTTCCGTGAAACAAGTTGCTAGTTAAAAACTCTTCGCGTATCCATAACAGGTCTTCAGGTCGTTGACGCTGTAATTTAACTTTAGGCCTGATACCCGCATGTACAAAATAATAGCCACCAATCTCATAATTAAGTTCCAGGTGCTGAAAAAAACTAACATGCGAAGCTGGTAATTTATCCGTAAGCTCATTACGTAAGCGCTCTAAATCTTTTGATGTGGGCACGCCACTTACGTTAATGCCATAACTGACCAGGGTTGATAAACCCCCAAATCTGAACCAGTCATGAGCAATTGACACGTCTTTGCTCAATAAGAACTGCAATAATATCTGTTCATGATTGCCCAGTAAAAATACTTTCTTAAAGTCGGGGAAATTATCTTCCAATAAATTATCAACAACCTGTTTGGAATGCATTCCTCTATCTATATAGTCTCCCAGATAAACCAGAGTTTTGCTGCCTTCATAAGCCGATGCGTCATGATTGATTTTTTGCTGCAGCTCCTGCAATAAATCTAATCGACCATGAATATCTCCAACACAATATATTCTCTGATTGGCAGGCAAACCAACCGAGAGAGATTCTTTTTGTCTGGAACTAAAGATTTTTCTGAGTAAAGATTTCAAGAGCGAGGGAGAATTTTTTCCAGTCATCAGGAGAATAAGCAAATGCCTGTTCGGCAATAGGTTGAGCTTCAGCGTGTTGCGCAATAAATTTAACGAGCTGATCAGGTTGAAAAGTCCAGGCAACAGGGATTTGTTTTAGCCATAACTTCTGCATTTCATCATTAAATTCATTATAGTATTGATAACTAAATAATAAACGCTGTATTACCAAATCAGGTTCGACACGTCCTGCATAAATAGACAAGCGCAGGGCATCTATGATTTTTTCAGGGGGTTGCTTTAACAATTTATCTACTGCAGCCAACCGGAACCAGGCATAAGGATCGACGGGCGAGCGTTTTAATCCCTCAATAATCGAGGTCTGCGCCTGATTAAGTAACTCCTGTTTTTTATCAGCCATGTTTGCAGGCGTTGCATTTATCTGTGCCAAATACAATATTGCCTGTGCTTGCCTATACTCCGGATTATCATACCAGGCCAGCGCATGGTTAAAATCATCAATACTTTTTTCATAAACCTGTATGGGCAGATTCTCTTGCGTTTGCTTTATCGCAACTTCCGGATACAGTGCATATAAACTGGCGACCAATCTGGGCACCGCTAAAATTAACAGCCCACAACAAACTATCATGCCCACTATGGCAATGATACGCTCACTTTCAGGTTGCTTGGCTTTTAACATGTATAGCGTTAGCTCGTATAATAATTGCTATAACGGGAATAGTGATAATAATAACCCGAATCGCCATAGCCATAACGACCATATTGTTGCAAATTAACTTTCTGCAATACAATTCCTGCAACATTTGCATGCCCATCTTTGTTTAATAAATGCAATGCACTATGGACTACTTTTTTCGGTGTCGAATCCCAATTTAATACGAAAATAGTCTTGTCAACCAAGCCACTTAATATTCGGGTATCGGGTACCGCCATAATGGGCGCTGAATCCAGGATGACTAAATCAAAATGCTCGCGTAACCCGTCAATAATCGATTTCATTCTTTGCGAAGCAAACAGGTCGATCGGATTAACATAGGCCGATTTACCACGGGTTAAAATCTTCATACCCGTTTCTGCATCAGTAATCAGTACGTCATTGATTGACAGCTCATGATTCATCAATAAGTCGGTTAAACCCAAGGTACTTTCTTTCAGATTAAACATTTTACCAATGGTAGGTCGGCGTAAATCAGTATCAACCAAAACTACGCGCTGCCCGGCACTGGCTGAATGTCGGGAGATTAAGGAAGACAGTGTCGATTTACCTTCGCCGGGCACCGCAGAGGTAACCAAGATCGACTTTACCTGTGCGTCCGGATTAAGCAGACTGAGGGAAATGCGCAGAGTGTTAACTGCCTCAGCCAAAGCAGAATGCGGCTTGGCCAGTAAATACTCATGTGGCTGACCCGTTATGCCGGCTATCTTGGGCACAATACCCAATGTCGACATATTGAACAACTCCTGGATTTGTTCAGGAGAACGGACGCCGGGATTAAGCATTTCCCGTACAAACACCAGAAAAACCGCAAAAAATACCGCGCCTAGCACACTGGCCATAAGCATCATGTTTTTCTTTGGAAATGACGCGCCCAAAGGAATTTCTGCAAATGAGATTACCCGCGCATCTGCCTGAGCAATACCTTGCGTTGAGGCAGTTTCTTTAAAGCGACCCAGGAAAGTTTCAAATAAGGCTTTGTTGGCGGTGGCTTCGCGCTCCAAAGCATGCAATTGAACTTCAGCCTGATTACTGCCACTGGTTTTGGATTCCATCTGCCTTAAACTACCTGACAAGGAACCTTCACGCGCACGGGCAACTTCCAAACTGTTTCGTAAACCGGCGGCAATTTTTTTAACTTCAGACCTTACTTTAGCTTGAATATCTTCCAGTTCGGCCTGCATTTGAATCATGCGTGGATGGCGTTGGCCAAATTCCACCAGCATTTCAGAATACTTACGCTGCACTTCCGATTCTTGTTGTCTTAAACTTGAGATCAAAGGCGAATTCAGTACTTCAGCGACATTGTCAACATCACGACCGCTTCTGGCGATGGCTTCTACTTGTTGATACTTGGCTTCGGCTTCGGCGCGCTGGGCTCGGGTAATGATTAACTGGCTGTTGACTTCAGACATTTGTTGCTGAGAAAGTCCCACTTCCTTGCTAACTTCCAACAACTCATGAGTTTTCCGGTATTGCTCTACGGCACGCTCTGAAACTTCAACTTTTTGTTTCAATTCACCTAACTGACCATTCAACCAGTCAGTCGCTTTTTTAGTTGCATCAAATTTGGCCTGTAACTGTCCAATGATGTATTTATCTGCAATCTCGTTAACTATTTTAGCGGCTAACTTTGGATCTTCGGCTTCATAGGCTACGGTAATAACTTGCGAACGCTTGACTTGTGAAACTGTCAGTTTTTTAAGAAAGGTATCGGTTAATCGGGTCGAATGCGCCTCTTCCTTTTCTTCCGGTGTCCGACTATCGATAGTAACCAACCCAATCGCTTCTTGCCACTCTTCAGGTATTATATTTTTAAGACTGTACTGTGCGAAAAAACCTGGCTTTTTAAGCTCCGGATTAAACTCTGCATATTGTTCTAAATGTAAGTTATCAATAACTTTTCTAGCCAACTCCCTTGATTTAAGTACTTCCATTTCGCCAATAACGGCTGCATCACCGTTCAGATTACCGGTCATAACTTCTTCAATATCGACGACCTTGGCAGCATTAATGCCAATCAGCAATTGGGTAGTTGCAGTATAACGGGGTACTAACTGAAAAATAATCAATGTCGCCACAATGCTTAGCAAAAATATGACGCTCATTAACAATCGCCGGCTAAGCCACAGGGTATGAAAAACGTCACTCAGTGACATATCAGTATTGAGTTCTTGCAGCGATTCGCTGGTCATTAAGGATTGTTCTTTGGAATCGTGCACGGTTTTCTCGATGTGTTTAGAGGGGTGATCCGGAAACTGAAAAAGCAGACAACTACTTTATCAACAAAAAGAGGGGGATCTTTACAGGGCGATAATGTAATGCCAAAAAATGCTTATGTCGATAAGGCTTAGAAAAATTCATTAAAAAAAGCACTTGGTAAAAAGCCTGATTACAAAACTTGTAATCAGGCAATTGCAACCATTTAGAAAAAGCGCTCTTTTACATGAATCACATCACCCGGCAAAACTTTTTCGTCCATCTTAAGGGTAAGTTCGCGTTTTTGTGGATCATTCATGCGAATGACTTCGACGTGATCTTCTTTAGCCCGATAGGTATAACCACCGGCTATGGCTACGGCATTAAGATAGGTCATGCCATCAACATAGGGATAAGACTTGGGTTGCTTAACCTCGCCCAAAATATAAAAGGGTCGATAATTAAGCACTTGTACGCTGACACGGGGATTAAGCAGATAGTCGGGCATTAACTTTTTGGTAATACCTTGTTCAACCTGTTTTGCCGTTAAATCTTTGGCATTGACATCACCAATTAAAGGCAAGGAAATCTGCCCGGAACCATTGATAGTGTAATCACCGGATAAATCTTTTTGATTAAACACGGTAATCTTTAACAGGTCACCTGAACCCAGTCGATACTCTTGATTTGATGAAGTCGATTGAGTTTGAAGCTGCTCGCTAGATTCTTCTGCCCATAAGACAGAAGAATATAAAACGCCACACAACATTAATGCCGAATAATTTTTAATAGTATGCTGCTTCATTCTTGTTCACAAAAACATGAAGGGATATCGTAATAAAGGGACGACATAACTATTAGAACTGACCTCTTAAATTGAGCATGACTTGATGCACTTCGTAGTTACTGAATGAATAATTCACGTCGCGACTTTGATAATTGTAGGACAAATCGGTAGATAAATTCCTGTTCAAAAGGTATTTAGCGCCCAAATGACCGCCGTAAATCTTGTCATTACGGTTTATTGTACTCGGAGCAATAAAGCCTTGATAGTCGTTGTTGGTGAAATTACCGCCACCACTCAGAATCACATTACGCATTAACTCGTGATCAGCGCCTAAACTAACACCTGAAGCCAAAATACCGGCAACCCCTTCTTGAGTGGTTTCCAGAATATCATGACTAAATCTTCCATTAACGGTAGTTAACGCGGTTGGACGCCATTTCAAATTAACGAAGCCGTTGATTCCGGATATTTTCTTTAATCTTGGATCGGTATAATCACGTTGTAAGTAACCCACTGACATATCGCCAGTAATCAAGTCAGTCAAATCAAAGGCCAAGCCACCTAAGGCGTTGTAACCGGTTGAATTACGGTTATAGGCTGTGCCGGTACCGTTTGACTTTACCAAGCCATCATAATCTGCTTCTTTATAAACAAATTTCACATAAGCTTCATATTCCGGCTGAATTTCATAGCCCAAACGTATGGACGGTGCATATTCCCAACGATTACGAGTTGACATCAACAAAGGCGCATTATCCAGCGAAGTCAGCAGATCCTGGTAGTCATAGCGAGTAGCATCTGCGCCGCCCTTGACTGAAACACGGTTCAACTTTTGAGTATAGAAGCCATCAAATACTTTGGTGTCATAAAAAGTTGGACCCTTGCCGGCAATCTGATCTGGGGAGCCGCGATTTTCATGTAGGCTATTGTAGGCAAAACCGCCATCTAAGTGACTGTTACGCATCACGTCCAATCGACCATCCAGGCGGGTTTTCAAATCTTGGTAATTGTTTTGGTCTGGCTGGGTAGCATACTGGGTCAAATCAGAGTCAAAATTTAAATTAAGCGCATGTCTATTCCAGTTTGAACGGACATCCACCCCCGGTCTGAAATGAGCAACATAGCTGTCGACTTCTTTTCTGGACGTCTTGTCGGTCATGTAAATATTGGAGTCATATTGATTGGTTATATCCAATTTAGGTAAAACGGTAAAAGAGCCGGCGTGTATACCTTGTTGGGCATAATCTGACATTTGACGCTCACTAACAACCTCAGCGTCGTCTTTACTATCATAAGCCCAAGCGCTTCCGCAACTTGCCGCACTTAGCATTGATATGATTAACAGGTTTTTTTTGTTCATTATTATTAGCTCCCAGCTTAAAATTTATAGATCGCTCTTTTACTACTTAGGTTTAAGCTCGCGATTAAGAGCAACTGGCGGCAACACAATTATTGGTTGCAGTCTGAATATCGGGTACCAAGCTAGGATCAAGAGTCGTAACCTTGGCGACTATGGCATCTGCAAGAATCGCTAATAAAGCAGGATTACTGCTACCCAACAAGTTCATGGCTGCCTTGGCAGCATCAACCTTACAGGTAGCATCTGCTCCACAACTATCGAATTTCTTCTCAAAATCAGTGACAATTACGTTGTCTGTAAGAGTAATGTTACTGGTTGTAGATTCTGACTTGGAGTCCGGTGTTTGAACTACAGCGGGAGCAGAAAGCACTGAAGTAATAATCGCTTCTGTAATCGCCATCGCCGAGTCTGGATCAGCTTCAACTGCGGCTTGAGTAATGGCGCCTGCTTTGGAAGGAACGGCCTTAACTACCGCTGACGCAATAGTTGCTGCAGATGAAGGCTGAGCCTTTACAACTGCCTTTACAATGGCTGCCGCTTGCAATGGTGCGCCTTTGGCCGCGGCTGAAGCAATAACTGACGGCAATAACTCAGGTATCTGAGCGTTAACCACGGCTAAAGCTATGCTTGCTGCCAAGCCCGGATTTGCTTTTGCAGCCGCTTGGATAAGCGCTGCCGCCTTTTGAGGATTAGCTTTTATTGCATTGACCACATCAGATTCGACACTGGCAGCCACCGTAAACGACATCACTAATGCCATGATAATTAATAAAAACTTTGATTTATTAATTGAAATATTCATATTTATATACCACTCATTTAATGTTACATTGATTTTTCACATCCAAAATAACTGAATGCATTGGCAACTCTTCCTGTACGTTTTTAAATTATAGGTATAATTAGCCTCTTTGTCTAATTGGATGCTGTAATACCAACAAACAATGACAACTAAAATCACATACAAATCCGCTATATTTTAATATAAACCCTTAATTTCATAATGTTAGCATATCACAGCCACTTTCCATCCCATTCTATTTGCTGTAAGGAAATCAGACATCAAACGCACCAATATAAAATCAAGAACCCAGCTATTAATTCGCCCTCGTTTGTTTTGCTTGCTTTAGCAAAGTCGATAATACTTAACCGTTTATTGGGCTTCAATATTTACAGCTATGTTTAAAATTTTTCTATACGCCATATTATTATCACCTATTCCCTTTGGCTGCAATCGACCATGGGCATGGAGTTTCTTTGCTGTACTATTGGCAGTAATAGGGCTAATCATTTTTGCTACGACACTATGTAAGCGCTCTGAACTACGTCTAAGCCTAAAAGCTGTTAAATATCCGCTTTACCTAGCCTGCATTCCTGTTGTGTGGATTATATTTCAACTTTCTAATCTCTCACCTAAAGACTGGACACATCCCTTCTGGCCACTAGCAGTAGAACAGTTACCTGGATTTTTTGAGGCTCACGTCAGCCTCATGCCACAAGAAACAGCTACCGCACTCATGAAGTTGCTTAGCTATTTTTTAGTATTTTTTCTCAGTCTGCAATTTAACCGTAACAGTGAAAATGCCGCACACACCTTTAAATGCCTGGCTTATGCCGGCTTGATTTATGCCATCTATGGTTTGGTCATTTATTTAGGACATTATGAGACTTTATTGTGGTTTGTTACCTGGGCGCCTCAGAACGCAGTAACCAGCACTTTTGTTAACCGTAATTCCTATGCCACTTTTGCCGGTTTAACCTTGCTCTGCGGCTTGCCATTATTGTTTGATAAAATTCAGTCTTGTTTTCAGTATGGCGTTAATAGCCATTATGGAAGACAATATTTTTTCGAACATGTTTTTATTCGTGGCTGGCTTCCCTTGCTGATCATTATTATCATTGCAACAGCCTTATTTTTAAGCCAATCACGCGGTGGTTTTTCAAGCACCACTTTAGCTGTAACGATGTTTTTTATTATCTTACTTTTGAGTCGCCGAATAAAAAATAATGCCGCAATTATCACTTTCGTCATTATTATTGGCATTACCTCGCTGGGCGTACTTTGGCAAAGTGGCGATAAAATAATTGATCGTCTTGATGCCACCTCACTCGATAACGAAGGCCGCTTTTTGGTTTATGATATTTTGTATAAAGCTAACGCTGAAAATCGTTGGCTTGGCGTCGGTTATGGAAGCTTCTTCAAAAGTTTCAGGTTGTATCGTGATGAATCCATTATTGGTTATTTTGATATGGCACATAACACATATTTGGAGAATATTTTTGAATTAGGTTTACTGCAGGCTTCTGCCTTGTTTATCTCTATAGCCCTAGTAGCACTAATCTGCCTTCGTGGCATTTGGGTAAGACGCAAAAACTGGATTTATCCGGCCATTGGTTTTTCTGCAAGTCTTTTGGTTGGGGCTCATGCCTTGGTAGATTTTAGCCTGCAAATACCAGCTGTCGCTTATACTTACGCATTGATAATGGGGGCGGCAACGGCACAAGCCATACCCTCTCGAAAAAAATAGAAAAAATTGCCCCTAAATGTATTTACTAATCCTACGTAGTAGTACATCATACATCCATAATAAGTGTAGGGATGAAAGCAATCATTAATTAATGATCCATCTTCAGCAGGAAACCCAGCCACAAAACCCAACCAAACATCTGTCGTGTTACTGATACTTCACGTGCCAATTCAATATAAACTGGAAACAGACAGCATAGCTTATGCAAATAGACCATTTATTTAAATATCTTGCCGTTTTTGGCGTTTCCTATGTCATCGTCTTTATTTTTACACCGCTGTTCATAAAAATCACTCCTAAATTTGGCCTCATAGATTACCCTGACAGCCGATGCGTACATTCAAAACCGACCCCCTTAGCGGGTGGTGTAGTTGTTTTTCTGGGCTTTCATGTGGCTTGCTTTACCCTATATCAATATTTTTGGAAGGAATTTTCCGGTCAATTAAATTTTGATTGGTGGTATGCTTTTTTTCTTGCCTCATCATTTTTGTTAGGTATAGGCCTAGTTGATGATCGTTTCAATACATCTCCTATCCTTAAATTAGTCGGCCAATCTTCCGCAGCTTTAATTCTTTATTTCTTATCAGATTATCAAGTTAACTTACTTAACCTGGATTTTGATTTTTTATGGGGAATGCTATTTGTACTTATCTGGAATCTGACGATTATAAATGCCTTTAATTTAATTGATGGTTTAGATGGTTTATGCTCAGGCTTAGCCCTTATTTCTGGCATTGGACTTGCCACAATTTTTATTTTTCGTGGCTTCCCCGGAGACGCTTTAGTTTGCATAGCCTTGATAGGCAGCTGTTTAGGTTTTTTACGTTATAACTTTTTTCCGGCAAAAATATTTTTAGGCGATACCGGTAGCATGTTTTTAGGCTTTGCAATTGCCAATATCAGCTTGCAAGCCGGCGGCAAAGGCTCAGTTTCTTTAATCATTGCCGCGCTCTTTTTTGTTGCCGGCGTGCCTGTTTTAGATACCTTACTGGCAATATGGCGCCGGTCTATACGCAAATTATTAGCCAAGAACAATTCCGATGCAACACCGGTAAAAATAATGGGCGCAGATCGTGAGCACCTGCATCACCGCTTGCTTAATTCAGGGGCAACACATAAGCAGGTCGCTTATATTTTATATGCCGTCAACATTGTTATTATTGCTTTAGGTATTATCTATTTTATTTATAAAGACC
Organism: uncultured Methylobacter sp.; assembly: GCA_903832775.1. Lineage (GTDB taxonomy): Bacteria > Pseudomonadota > Gammaproteobacteria > Methylococcales > Methylomonadaceae > Methylobacter_A. The sequence continues at coordinate 13,436 of CAILCX010000004.1, forward strand.
TTGCAATAGGTCTGTTTTTAATCGCACTTATCATCTCTATTTATTTATTATTCCGTTATATATTAAAGATAGAATTATGGGAAACAAGCCGACTTATTACAGAAGGCTTCTCCAACTCTAAATACACCGATTTTAACTTGGCATTATATCTATTATTTGATGTCGCCTGGATGAGTGTAATGGTTTGGCTTTCCGGCTTTCTTGTTTTAAATGGCGAGCAACCGTTTAGCTCACTGGGAAAATGGGCAAACAGCCTGCCACTATGGATTGTGCCCACTTTTATTTTGATGTTCGCATCTAATACTTATATTAAAATATGGCGTAACAGTTCATTTAAGGATTTTCTATTACTAAGCCTGGCTATTATTATTGGGGCTTTATTCAGTTTGGCTATATTTTTTAGTTTAAATTCCAATCTGAATTTTCTAGCCACAATTAATCAAGCTTGTTTATTTATTTTATTTACCCTATTGGGTATTTTAGGAATACGAATCCCTTTTCATTTGTCACGAGAATGGATAATAGGTAATCACAGCCCCATTATTAATGCTACTCCCAGATCTAATATTTTATTGTATGGGTCGGGGCAAGTTGCAGGTTTATATTTGCGAGCCCATTATCTTAATCATGAAAATCATCATGAAAATGATTTTATAATTGGATTTATTGATGACAATCCATCTATTAAAGGGAAGTATACTTATGGCTTACCTATTTTAGGTGGTGTAGCTGAACTTGAAAAAGTTGCGCAAGAAAAAAATATTAACGGCATTATCTTAACCATACCTCTATCTGATGAGAGCCTTGGTTTATTAAAGAAGTTATGTCTTAAACTGAATATTACTTTATTCAAGTGGAAAACAACGATAATTCAACTATAAGCCCTTAAAGAGCGTAACAATCAACAACCGTTTCAAATTTAAGTAGCCGAACAAGACTAAGTTAAAGATTCTTGATCGGCTAGTCTAAAGTGGGGCAATGCCCACGCACCATGTCTAAATTTTTCGGGTTATCCGCATATCCGGCAAAAACTCATGCTCGTCACGAGTCGCCATTTCTTCGTACAAAGCCCATTTTTGATTAACCACTTTTTGCGCAAACGTCATTAGCTTGTCAGCTTGCTCCAGGTTAGTCAGTCGTAAACTACTGTAACGAATTTCATTATAGGCATAATCCTTTAGCGGTATGGTCGGACGCAATGAATCCAGTACAAACGGATTTTTACCCATTCCACGTAAGGTCGGATTGTAGCGATACAAAGGCCAGTAGCCCGATTTAACCGCCAGTTCCTGTTGTTCAAGGCCATTTTCAAGATTGATGCCATGGGCAATGCAAGGACTATAAGCAATAATCAACGACGGACCGTTATAGGCTTCGGCTTCGCGGAAAGCTTGAAGCGCCTGCTGCGGACTGGCGCCCAGCGCAATTCTGGCCACATAAACATTGCCATAAGCGATTGCTTGCAAAGCCAGGTCTTTTTTGGCCGTCATTTTACCCCCCGACGCAAACTTGGCGACGGCACCGATAGGGGTAGATTTGGACGCTTGGCCACCAGTGTTGGAATACACCTCAGTATCCATAACCAGTATATTGACGTCCGAACCTGTAGATAGCACCTGATCAATACCGCCGTAATCGATATCATAGGCCCAACCGTCGCCGCCGATAATCCAGATACTACGTCGTACAAAATGATCGATAATCGACAATAACTCTCTGGCTTTGGGCAGATCGAGCTTTTCTAGTTGCTCACGTAATTGCACAACCCGTTTGCGTTGTTGGCGAATTTCACTTTCCTGACTTTGCGGTGCGGCAAGTATTTCGTCAACCAGCGTTACATCCAATTGCTCTCGCAATTCTGTAATCAAGCGTCTGGCCATAGAGACATGTTGATCGGTAGTTAATCTAAAACCGTAGCCAAACTCTGCATTATCCTCGAACAAGGAATTAGACCAGGCCGGACCTTTGCCTTCATCATTTTTCGACCAGGGCGTGGTGGGCAAATTGCCGCCGTAAATCGAGGAACAGCCGGTGGCATTGGCCGCAAGAATACGATCGCCAAATAACTGACTGATCATTTTCAAATAAGGCGTTTCACCGCACCCCGAACAGGAACTGGAAAACTCAAACAACGGTTGTAGAAATTGCACGCCGCGAATATTCGAAAAATCAACCCGAGCACGATCGTTGTAAGGCAAGCTTTCAAAAAAAGCCACGGCATTTTTCTCGACTTCCATATGCTTGGCTTTGGGCGTCATGTTGATCGCTTTAAGGCTGGCATCGGTTTCAGAAACGGCTGGACAGGCTTTGACACATAATCCGCAACCGGTGCAATCTTCCGGAAATACTTGCAATGTGTAACGGGTATCGGGGAAACCACGCGAGGTTACATTGGCGGTTTTAAAGCCTTGGGGCGCCTGTTCCAGACAGCTTTTGGTGTAAAACTTGGCGCGAATCGCGGCATGTGGACAAACCGCCGAACAGTTACCGCACTGGATACAAACATCAGATTCCCAAATAGGAATATCCTGAGCAATATTGCGTTTTTCCCATTGGGTCGTGCCCGTTGGATAGGTACCATCAACCGGCAAGAAACTGATTGGAATCCAGTCGCCCCGCCCTGCAATCATTTCTGCGGTAACTTCCTGAACAAATTGGGGAGCCTTGGCAAATTTTCCGGCTCTTGTATCAACCAGTGCTGTGACTTTTGAAGGCAGGCTGACTTTGTGCAAATTGGCCAGCGACTGATCGATCGCTTCAAAGTTTTTTTGCACAACTTCAGCGCCTTTACGGGCGTAGGTTTTTTCGGCGTAGTGTTTGATTTTTTCGATCGCGGCATCTTTGGGCATAACCCCGGACAACGCAAAAAAACAGGTTTGCATGACGGTATTGATACGTCGGCCCATGCCGGTTTGACGGGCGACTTTGACCGCATCAATCACATAAAAGTCGATGGCTTTGTCCAGCATTTCTTGTTGTAAATGAATCGGCAATTGATCCCAAATCTGGTCGGCATCAAAAGGGCTGTTTAACAGAAAAGTTGCCCCGGGTTTGGCCCTGGCCAAAATATCAGTGGTTTCAATAAAATTAAAATCGTGGCAGGCAACGAAGCTCGCCGATTCAATCAGATAAGGCGCTTCAATGGGTTCCGGACCAAAACGCAAATGCGATACCGTTTGCGAGCCGGCTTTTTTGGAATCATAGACAAAATAGCCCTGGGCAAAATACAAAGGATCATCGCCGATAATTTTAATACTGTTTTTATTGGCACCGACGGTACCATCAGCACCCAAACCGTAAAATAGCGCACGCACCACGTTATCAGGTTCAATATCCAGATGTTCTGTAACTTCAAGACTGGTAAAGGTCACGTCATCGTTAATACCAATGGTAAATCCGTTTTTAGGCTGATCAGCTTGCAGCTCCTGATAAACTCTGGCTACCATTGAAGGTGTAAATTCCTTGCTGGACAAACCGTAACGGCCGCCGATAATACGCGGCATGGTTTTAAGCTCACCCCGGGCAAAGGCCTGACTTAACTCGGTGATTACGTCTTTATAGAGTGGTTCGCCGCTACTGCCCGGCTCTTTAGTTCTGTCCAGCACTGCAATATGCCGAACAGAGTCCGGCAGTGCCGCAAGAAAGTTTTTAGTATTAAACGGACGGTATAATCGCACTTTAAGCACGCCGACGTTAGCACCCTTTTCATTCAATACTTTTGCAGTGCTGACCGCCGTTTCAACACCGGAACCCATCAGGATAATAAGGAGCTCCGCAGTTGGAGAACCAAAGTATTCAAAGGCTTTATAACTTCGACCGGTAACCATTTCAAACTGTTTTAAAACCTGGTCGAAGATATCAACCGTGCGTTCATAGTAGATATTGGAGCTTTCGCGGGACTGGAAATAAGTATCCGGATTCTGCGCTGTACCACGCATCATCGGTTTATCAGGATTTAAAGCCCGATCGCGGTGCGCAAATACCAGCGTATCGTCGATCATGGCCCGGATTTGATCGTCTTCCAGCAAAGTGATTTTGTTGACTTCGTGAGACGTTCTAAAGCCGTCAAAAAAATGTAAGAACGGTATTCTTGCTTTTAAGGTAACCGCTTGCGACACTAACGCCATATCATGCGCTTCCTGTACATTACTGGAAGCCAGCAATGCAAAGCCAGTCATACGCACACTCATCACATCCTGATGATCGCCAAAAATAGACAAGCCCTGCGTCGCAAGCGAACGTGCCGCGACATGAATGACGGTGGAGGTCAGTTCCCCGGCAATTTTGTACATATTAGGGATCATTAACAACAAACCCTGCGAAGCGGTAAAGGTTGTTGCCAAAGCACCGGTTTGCAAGGCGCCGTGTAAAGCCCCAGCCGCTCCGCCTTCGCTTTGCATTTCGGCAATGGTCGGAATGCCACCCCAAAGATTGGTTTTATGCTCTGTCGTCCATTGGTCGCAAAACTCGGCCATGGAAGAAGAAGGCGTGATAGGGTAAATTGCACAGACCTCGTTGGTTCTGTAGGCAACATAGGCAGCCGCTTCGCCGCCGTCGATCGTAACTTGTTTGGCCATGGTAAATCTCCTGGCAATGCGCTTATTTATCAATCATGTGAATGGCAGCAGTCGGGCATTGCAACGTGCAAGCCGTACAACCGGTACAGACACTATAATTGACCGAGTAATATTTTCCTTTGCCTAGCTTGAGTATCGCGCCTTCCGGGCAAGCACCATAGCAACCGTCACATTGGAAACAGTTGCCGCAAGAATAACAACGACTGGCTTCGTAAGTAGCTTCTTCCAGCGTCAGTCCCCCCAACACTTCGTCAAAGTTTTTGTTACGGATTTGCGGCGACATGGTTGGTTGTTCAGACTGCACGGCATCAGTGCTGTACCAAAGATTCAGCTCTTCGTGCAGGACAATATGTTTCTTGGCGGGATGCTGATATTGAGTGCCACGCAAGTAGGCGTCGATATTTCTTGCGGCTTTTTTGCCGTGTCCGGTGGCAATAGTAACGGTGCGCAAACTGGGCACCATATCACCACCAGCAAAAACGCCTTGTGCGGCGGTCATCATATGGTCGTTAACCGGAACCACGCCATCACTTTGAGCATCAATTTCCGGAAAGGTTTTTAATAATTCGGAATCGATATTTTGCCCTAGCGCCAAAATCAAAGTATCGACTTCAATGATTTCAAACTCGCCACTGGGTTGTGGGCGACCCGCGTCATCCAGCTTCATAATTTCAACCTGGATATGGCTACCATCAATGCCTACAATGGAGCGCAACCAATGAAACACCACGCCTTCTTCCATGGCTTCGGCCGCTTCAAAATCATGCGCCGGCATGTTTTTACGGTCACGCCGATAAATGACCATAGTTTCCGCACCCAGTCGTTTAGCGGTTCGCGCGGCATCCATTGCAGTATTGCCGCCGCCATAAACAGCAACCCTTTTGCCTAGATTGGACGCTTTGCCCAATCCGATGTTGCGCAGAAAAGTCACTGCATCCCGGGTGTCGCTTTCACGATATAAAGGTATATCAATCGAACGTCCAATATGGGCGCCGACCGCTACAAAAACCGCATCAAATTTACCCGCTTCCTTTTCGGCTCGCAGGTTTTCAACTTTATGATTCAAGGTGATTGTTACGCCCATATCGGCAATACGTTTCACTTCAGCGGCCAACACTTCACGCGGCAAGCGATAAGACGGAATACCAAAGTGCATCATGCCGCCCGCTATCGGCCCAGCATCTCTGATTTCAACGCCGTGGCCCAAACGGGCAAGATGATAGGCAGCCGACAAACCACTAGGCCCTGCGCCGACTACCAACACACGCTTGTTGGATTTTTCACCGACAATTTTAGGTGTCCAGCCCTGTTCAAATGCCATGTCGCCCAGAAAACGCTCAACCGCATGGATACTCACTGCGCCATCCACAACCACCCGATTGCAGGAGGACTCACAAGGATGGTAACAAACACGGCCATGAATGGCAGGCATCGGATTGCTTTCCAGTAATAAATTCCAGGCTTCCTCAAACCGTTTGGAATGCGCCAAATCGAGCCAGCCCTGGATATTTTCACCGGCCGGACACGCGTTATTACACGGCGGCAAATAGTTTTCGTAAACCGGCATACGCCGTTGCAGTGGCCCCGTACCTGAACTCAAGGTCAGATCGGGGGGATTGGTCATATCGTGGTGATTCATAGCTGCTTAACCCTCAGTTGTGTTCAGGTTTATTGCCATTCATTAATCTGCAATGGCCAGTCATTCAGAAACTTTAATATTTAGATGTAGTCGTTTTATGCTCACTGATCAATTGGCCAGAAGAGCCGAAATAGATTAACCAAGCCGTAGCGATAGCTTAAAAACCCTGATTTGAAACTAAAACCCCAAGTTTGGCAAGCTAAATTACTTAGTCATTTTAGAATTTGATTTTGGGGATATGGTTGACTGGTAAAAAATACGTCAAGTCGAATCAAACGTAAGCTCTGATCCACTAAAGCTGGCTAAATGCATAAGGAATTTTTTGACTGAAACACTTAATTCAAATTCATGGAAAATATTAAAGGCCATTTTCCAAAAGGCAGCTGAAGAATATAAACTTGCAATATAACCACCCAACACGAAATATGCACAACGCATGAGTTAAAATAATACAAGTCATCTATTTTATGATGATTTTTTTATTCCTTTAGCCAAAAGGTCATGGGTTTAGGTGTTTCGTCGGCTTCATCCAAATCCTTCCAGGTATAAGTCGTTGCCAATTCTGGATGCTTGACGTAGCCGCGTTTATTCCAAAATTGATCCAGTGGCACATAATTGGCTGGTCGCCTTGGATGATCTGCCGGTCTTTCTACACAACAAAAACAAATATGTTTAAAGCCACCCAAATCCTCGGCATGGGCCTCTCTTTGCTCAAAAAACCGGACACCAATTCCTAAACCACGATAATTTTTATTGAGCACTGATTCACTACAATAAAAAATATCGTCAAGATTGTAGCCGTTTTCAACAAAGGGTTTTTTTAACTGTTCAGTCTCATGCTTCATTGGAATTGCAGTCGATGCACCAACCACTTTATCGCCATCAAAAGCGATGACGATAACGCTTTCCGTGCAATCTATATAGGTTTGTAAATATTTCTTCTCATACTCAAAATCGCCATCGTACAAATACGGAAAGTCGCGAAACACTTCGATTCTGAGTCGGGCAAGTTCCGGAATGAATTGTTCCAAAGCTTCTCCACTCCATCTTTCTATACGAATATTTTTGGCCATAATGATACGAAGAAAAAATCGTGCATTCTATCCGAATGCCAATAATTTGCGTAGCTTTAGCTTTAAAAAACCAATAACTCGCAGTCCGTTGCGTTTTCAAAGTATTACAATTATGAGATGATGGTCATAGATACACGGGATGTGCGGAAGATTCCACGCCTCATTAAACACCTCTGACTTAACTCTAATCTTTATGAAAACTGCTGCAACCACTTTTTTAATTATCTTGCTTACCGGTTTACTGGGTTGGGTGACTAATTTGCCCCAGGATGTTGGCGCTGATGTGCCATCAGGAAAACTGAACAGCCTCTCATTTGCGCCGTTTCGTGAAGGACAGGGACCGATTGATAAGAAATTCCCAACCGCCGAACAAATTGACTCAGACTTGCGCCTGATGGGTGAAAAAACCCACTCAATTCGGACTTATGCCAGTGCCGAAGGCAGTATGCCGGAGATTCCTGCACTGGCAAGAAAACATGGCTTAAAGATGATCCAGGGCGCCTGGCTTGGTGGCTTAAAAACGGATAATAAAATAGAAATAGACGAAGTTATTCGCTCAGCCAATGCAAATCCGGATGTCGTGAATCGGGTTATGGTGGGCAATGAAGTTTTGTTACGCGGAGATTTGAAACCGGAACAGTTAATCGAATATATCAGAGAGGTTAAGAAATCGGTTAAACAACCGGTTTCTTATGCCGACGTTTGGTCTATGTACATGAAGTACCCAGAATTAATCAAAGAGGTGGATTTTATTACCATCCATATTTTACCTTATTGGGAAGATGAACCAATCACTGTGGAACAGGCACCAGCACATATTGAACGCATCTTTAAACAAGTTCAAAAAGAAGCTGAAGCCATTGCGCCTGGCAAACGTATTTTAATTGGCGAATCCGGATGGCCAGGTGAAGGTCGTCAACGTGGTTGGTCGGTGCCCAGCGTGGTTAATGAAGCTAAATTTATTCGCGCCTTAATTGAAGTGGCCACTAAAAACGGCTTTGATTACAACATCGTCGAGGCCTTTAACCAATCCTGGAAAAGCGAACTGGAAGGCGTTGTGGGTGCAAACTGGGGGCTTTATTCGGTTGATCGTAAGGAAGTTTTTCCCTTAACCGGCAAAGTTTATGAAAACCCTGACTGGTTAAACAGCATCATCGCTTCCGCAGTGCTTTTACTCATTATCGTTGCTTATAGCTGGAAACGGTTACAGGTTTTATCCTGGATGCGAGTTGCGATTTTTTTGGTGTTCGCGCAAACACTAACCTGGTTGCTGGTAACTATGGTTGAACATCTCTGGTACACCAGTTATAGCGACTGGCAACGCTTTACTACCCTTTTAATTGTCGGCTTAAATGCCATAATGGCAGGTTTGATTTTGCAACGCGGCTATGGTCTTTTGGGCAATCAAACCATTAATCGAAAATTTGGCGCCTGGTTATATACTTTATTCATTCTATTTGCTAGCTATGCTGCTTATAAAACCTTTGGCCTGGCGGTCAACGGGCGTTATATCAGCTTTCCCACCGAGGCAGTATTTATTCCGGTTGTCGGAACTTTTGGCTTAATGATCTTCAGTTATTTGACCGAACAATCTTGGTCCTTTAAAAACATGGAAATCAATCGTCTGACAGGCCACCTAAAACCCAAAGCGGAACAAGATAAAATTATTGGTTACAGTCTGGTTGTTGTAGGCCTGTTGCTGATAATCTGGGAAACCAAAGCTTTTATAGTTAGCCGCGACTTCATCCAGGCTTATCCTGATCTTATCGAAAGAACAGGCATAGCTTTAGTGTTTTCGGCAACCAATTGTCAATTGGTGATATGGCTAATGAGTCTTGCCATGTTGGCATTACCCTTACTGATAAATGAGGACAAAAAGAACTTATCGTAATAATAAAGTTATCGTGAGTATGACTTTGAAAAACCGGAAGTATCAATAACGGCTACTTCCGCTCTTTCTCCAACTTTTTTAAAGCAAGCACAGCTTCCGCCAAACCTTGATTGGCCGCCTTACGGTATAAATCCGCCGCTTGTTTTTTATTTTTTTCTACACCGACACCCTTTTCAAAAACACCACCAAGACTGTATTGCGCCTGGGCATGTCCTTGCTCAGCCGCTTTGCTGTACCAGGATAAGGCAATTTTATTATCTTGAGCTACGCCCTGCCCTTTTGCATACATTTGGCCCAGGTTATATTGCGCAATACTATCGCCCTGTTGAGCAGCCCTGTAACACCAGTCAACGGCTGTATTATAGTTCTGCTCCACGCCTTTACCCGTCGCATACATAAAACCCAATTTTGTCTGGGCTTCGGCATTGCCTTGCACGGCTAACTGCGAATAAAGGCTAAAGGCGTTTGTCATTTCTCCTTGCTTAACCAATTGATTGGCTGATGCTAAGAGCTCTGAAATCTCTTGAGCTGTTTGTATTTTGGGAGCTGGCGTTGGTTCCGGGGCATAAATATAGTCTTTATTTATTGCTAACAAGCTCGCCACAACAATCACAAAACCAACAAACCCAAATATTTTTTTTGAGGCAGTGACTGTCATTTTTACCCCTAACTGATTAAGAAAAACACGTAAATTTGCCCAGTTATTTTTGATGCCTGTAAAAAAATCGGCCGGGTAGCTTTTTTGTTCAACGTCTGGTAATGCCAGGTAAGCTTTTTTAAACGTGTCCATTATCCGTTGGGCTTCAAACGAGGCGTATTCTTTTTCTTTCTTGAGTATCCACTGATCGTGCTCGTCTCTCTTATCGGAGTCTGATAAAATCGCATAAGCACCATTGATGTCTTTTATGATACGAAGCGCTTCATTTAACCCGCCTGAATACTTATCAGGATGATAATTTTGAGATAACGCCTTATAAGCTGCTTTTATAACGCTTAATGGCGCATTTCTCGATACACTCAAAGTATCATAATGAGTTTTAAACTTAGCCATAAGTATGGACTTGCTAAATTTCCAAATTAATACGGTACAAAATTTTGCGTCGCTATAAAATCAAATTTTGATATAACTATCAGGACAGTACTTACTGATCAACAAGCTTTATTTGGCTTTTATCAACAGTAATTAATTGATCTTTATAAAGCGCACCTATCGCTTGTTTAAATACTTTTTTACTGACCCCAAAACTTGCATAAATCGCTTCTGGAGGACTTTTATCACCCAACATCAAGACACCGTCATTGGCTTTAAGTTTGGCAACAATGGTATCTGTAAGCGATAAGACCTTGCCATAACCCGGCTCATGTAGACTTAAGTCAATTTTGTGATCTTCGCGTATCTGCTTAATATAGCCATCGATTTTCTGGCCTTTTCTGACAGGTTGATACAATTCATTTTGATATAACATCCCCCAATGGCTGTTATTAATGATGGCTTTAATGCCCAAGTCCGAGGTGCCGGCAATAATTAGCGACACTTTTTGACCCACTTCAAAGTCTTCAGATTCATCGCTCAGAAATTTATCAATCTTGGTGGTCGCTGCAAGACGGTTTTGATCGTCGAGAAACACTTTAACCAGATAAGACCGACCTACTTCCATCTCATGGTATTGCTCGCCAAATGGAACCAATAAATCTTTAGGCAAACCCCAATCCAGAAACGCGCCAACATAATTTAGCGAAACCACTTTCATCCAGGCGATATCATCGACCTGAGCTAGCGGTTTTCTACTGGTTGCGGCAAGATGTCCCTCAGAATCCACGTAAACAAACACATCGAGGCTATCACCAACCTGGCAATTAGCAGGTAGTCTTCTATCTGCCAACAACACTTTTCCAGAGGTTCCATCATCCAGATAGACATCAGCGCCTTGTTGTTTAACTACGTTCAGCTTATTGATTTTGCCGATATTGATCATAATTTATTGGATAGATTTTGAGATTAATTGATATCCATCGCTTATACAGCAATAAACCTTTTTAATTCACCACTAACGCACAAAGAAAACTTCGTACTTTTAATGGTGAATCTTTTTAGCATTGTTTCCGGTAATTATTCAGTATCAACTGGTAATCACAAAGCGCACGGCATCCAGTCTTAGTTGCGCTGCCTGAATATTTTCATGCGCCAGCATGGTCATATCTTTCAGTTGCTCAATTTCTTCAGCACGAATGGAAGGATTGACTTTTTTCAATCTGACCAATCTTTTGATTTCATTGCTTAATGATTCGAGCATTGTGTTGGTCGCCTCATCAACTAACTGCTGCATATCCGCTTTGGCTTTTTGTTCGGCTATACCTAACAGGTTAATAAGATGCAATCTTTGACTTTGTAAAAACACCATAATTTTGTGTTTATCAAATTTAATACCGGACTCAATCAGATCACGGTGCTTAATGACCGCACTCAAATCTTTTTGATTTTGATCAATCAATATCCGTATAGGAGTATGGGGCATAAATCGGCCAATTTGTAATTCAGCAGGCGCACTACACTCGACAATAAACAAACACTCCATCAAATATTGTCCGGCTTTAAGATTAGGGTGCTTAATAACGCTAATCGCGGCATTGCCGGTTTCACTCGATAACACCATGTCCATCGACGCGGTAACCAGCGGATGTTCCCAGGTCATAAACTGCATATCCTCGCGAGCCAAAGCAATCTGCCGGTTGATGGTTATAGTCATGCCATCTTCTGTCAAACCCGGAAAATGCGAAACCCGTAAATGATCACTGGGTTTAATAATAAAACAATCGGGCGAATGAAACTCCGTCTCCACACCGTAACACTCGAAAATATCCTCCATATAAGGCCAGAGCACTCCTTCCTTCTCATAATCATTCAGTTGTTCTATCAATTCATCAGCCAATTCCTTACGACAGGAATTTAACTCCAACAATTGATCACGACCGTTATGCATATGCTCTTCAAGCTCAGTGCCAAGCTTCTGGGTCTTGACAATAAACGCATCAATAACTGCTTGGGTTTCAGCGCTGGCAATAGCATCTCCAGACAAGACAGAAACCAGTTCATCATGCAAAATATCTGCAACGCGCTGTGCAGAAGAACTATTAGCCCTAAAGGCGTTCAAGCCTTCATCATACCAGCGATACAAAACGGCATTACCGGTATGCTCCAGATACGGCACATGAATCTGAATGACATGTTTTTGTCCTATGCGATCAAGACGACCAATTCGTTGTTGCAATAAATCAGGGTTAATCGGCAAATCCATTAAAATCAGATGATGTACAAATTGGAAATTTCTACCTTCACTACCAATTTCAGAACAAATCAAGAGTCGCGCCGCGCTTTCGGGATCAGCAAAATAAGCCGCCGCACGATCACGCTCGATAATACTCATGCCTTCATGAAATACCGCTGAAGCAATGCCGGCACGATTTCTCAGCGTCAACTCCAAATCAATCGCGGTTTGTGCCTGTTTACAAATGACCAGGGCTTTTTGTCCTGCCAATTGTTTAACCTTGTCCACCAACCACAGATATCGCGGGTCTTGTTGCAAGTCTTCGACATTTGCCTGCCCCGCTAATACGTAACCATGCCGTTCGCGCTCAGGAAAGCCCTGCACTGTTTGTCGCGAATTTCTGAATAAAATTCTTCCAGTGCCATGATGATCAAGCAATACTTTAATTAACGCAGCTCGTGCCGACGTGGATTTATCTGGATCGTTAAGGTTTTTTAACAAACCATCAACATTATCATCCTTTAAAAGATCAGTGAGATGCTGCTGTGCCGCTTCATCCAGCGCTTCCTGTTCCAACAACAATTTAGCGGCATTGGCAACCGGCTCAAATAAGCGTTCTTCTTCAACAAAAGCGGCAAAACTGTAAAATCGGTCTGGATCAAGCAATCTTAAACGAGCAAAATGACTTTCCGCGCCCAGTTGCTCGGGCGTAGCTGTCAATAAAATCAAGCTGGGCGAAATCTGGCCCAACTGTTCAACAAACTGGTAATCTGCACTTGGAGCCTCTTCACTCCATTCCAGATGGTGTGCCTCGTCAACTATCACCATATCCCAACCTGCAGCCAAGGCCTGTTGCTGACGACGTGGATAATTGGAAAAAAATCGCTGACTGCACAAAATCAGTTGTTCGGTCAAAAATGGATTGTCCGCTTCAGCATCCGACTCGTCGGCATCAGTAAGCATGTCGTCTTCGGCATAAGTATCAAGGCAACGAGCTTCGTCAAAAATACTGAAGCGTAAATTAAAACGCCTTAACATTTCCACCAGCCATTGATGTAACAAGGTTTCAGGTACAATAATCAACACCCGGTTACTTAAGCCATTAATCAATCGATGATGCAAAATCAAACCGGCTTCAATCGTTTTACCTAATCCTACTTCATCTGCCAGCATGATTCTGGGGGCAGACCTGTTAGCTGCTTCATGGGCAATAAATAACTGATGAGGGATAAGCGAAGCACGCCCTCCTAACAAGCCTTTAACCGGTGATTGCTGATGCTGTTGCAATTTACGCCAGGTTTCATAACGCAATAAAAACCAGGCTGAGGGATCAACCTGACCGATAAACAAACGATCCTGAGGCTTGTTGAATTGTATGTGATGATTCAGTTCAACTTCTTCAACCTGGACCTCTTGTCCATCCTGGTCTTTGCCAAAATAACTAATCAAACCGTCTTCTTCAACTAAGCGGGTGACAGTCACTTTCTCTTCATCAATCGATTCGATAACATCGCCTGGAGAAAAACGAACACGCGTTAACGGCGCATTATCCTGGGCATACATACGTCTTTCGTCACTTGCCAGGAAAAGCACTGTCACTCGCTTATGAGCCACGTCGAGAATAAGACCTAAACCAAGTTCTGACTCGGTGTTACTAATCCAGCGTTGACCGGGTATAAATTGTTCCATTTAATTCGCAATAGTAGAAATTGTTAGAAATTCAACCATTAAGACAATCTCAACAAGGTCCTGAAAGACGATTCAGAGAGCATTTCTATGGTTAGCGATAGGGCTTTAATTTTTACAATTCTACTATAAACCGACACAGTAGATATAAAAAAAGCCTGCAAATGCAGGCTTATAGTGGATAGCTAATTTTTTTGATTGTCTGGGTAAACTTAAACTGGGACGCTTTTAAAAAAACACCGTGCAAATTAGCTAAATCAAGCCAGGCTTTTTATATCGATAAAATTGAATTTATCCAAGTGTATAACATTCAAACAATTATGTTAATTTACTTAACAGCAGGAACAAGATTATTAAAAAATTGTTCAGTGCAATTAGCCCACGAATATTGAACGGCAAAGTTTCGACAATCTTCTGAATTTAACTCCAAAGCATCATGAACTGCTTTTTGCAAATCCTCATCAAGTTTGCCCACCATATCACTGGTGATTACATCAATCGGACCCGTAACAGGATAAGCGGCAACAGGTATGCCACTGGCCAAGGCATCCAGCAAGACAATCCCAAACGTATCGGTGCGACTAGGAAAAACAAATACGTCCGCTGCTGCCAAATGTTGAGCCAAGGGTTCACCAGACAAAAATCCTACAAAAACCGCCTCAGGAAATCTGGCTTTAAGCTCATTTAACTGGGGTCCATCTCCAACAATAAATTTCGTTCCTGGAATATCCAGGGATAAAAAAGCTTCGAGGTTCTTTTCAATAGCAACCCTTCCAACAAACATTGAAATGGGTCTGGGCTGTGTTATAAAAGACTTATCCCTAGGATAATAAAAATCAAGATTTACGCCACGCGACCAGCGTACCAGGCTGTTTTTAAAACCTTTGGCAATCAAATCTTTTTCTAAGGATGAAGTCGCTACCATAACTTTTTTAGCCGGCCCATGAAACCAGCGCAAAAAACCATATCCCCACGAAACAGGAACTTTAAAACGTAAATTGACGTATTCAGCAAATAAGGTATGAAATGACGTGGTAAAAGCGAGATTATGCTTCAAGCAATATTTTCTGGCTGCCACTCCCAAAGGACCTTCAGTTGCAATATGAATGCGCTCAGGCTTGAACTCATCAAGTTGTTTACTTAATTTTCCATAGCAGAAAAGTGCCAAGCGAATGGAAGGATAACTTGGACAAGGAATTGTTAAAAATTGATCAGGAGTAATCATTTTAATTTGGTGCCCCGATTGCTCGAGACTGGAACAAGTATTATGGATTGTTGTCACAACACCATTTATTTGTGGATGCCAGGCATCAGTGATAAACGCAATTTTCAATGTCATAAAGCCCCTGGATATTATTTGTTTATTATTATTTTGCAACAATGGAAGCTTGAGTCCCGTTATTGATCTTCAACTGTGCTGCCACTTAAAATTTATTTCCTTAGCAGCTACAAGTTGCCGATTATTAATCATATAGGGTCAATATGACTATTTAATGAAATCATGACAAAAAAAATGTAAATATCAGGAAAAGCCCAGTATCTAGAACCATCAAGAAGCAAATTTCTATCGACTCAATGCGCATTGATTGCAAACAAGACCGTTGTTCCAAACCTAACTACTCTGAACTTAGTCGAAAAACAGAATTGGGTATTAAGCTCCTTACGAATGAAGAAACGACTAAAACATCATAACAAGGCTGCAGGTTTTCAATCGAACGCATGAAAACCTGAACTTTAAACCAATAAAATCAACTAATACATGATTGGTAAATCTGATTACAACTCACGCGTCGCACTAAATTTAATGTCTGGCCAGCGCTCTTCGGTGAGTTGCAAATTAACACGACTGTTAGCGACATAGACCAAATAACCACCACCATCTTCAGCGAGATTATCAAAGGCCTTATTTCTGAATTCTTCCAATTTACCGGGTTTATCAGAACTTACCCAGCGCACGGCCGAGATGGGAATCGCATCGTAAACACATTCGACATTGTATTCAGATTTAAGCCTGAACGCGGTAACATCAAACTGCAAAACTCCGACTGCCCCCAAAATAAGATCATTGTTTTTTAAAGGCTTAAATAATTGAGTCGCACCTTCTTCGGTTAACTGCACCAAACCTTTTTGCAGTGCTTTGGCTCTTAACGGATCTTTCAAGATCACCCGACGAAATAACTCTGGAGCAAAATAAGGAATACCGCCAAATTTTAGCGTTTCACCCTGGCTAAAGGTGTCGCCAACCTGAATCGTTCCATGGTTATGCAAGCCGATAATATCACCGGGATAGGCTTCTTCCACACTTTTGCGACTATCGGCCTGAAAGGTAATGGCATTGGCGACCTGAATATTTTTGCCAATACGAACATGGTGAATTTTCATGCCCTTATCAAACTTGCCGGAACACACTCGTAAAAAGGCAATCCTATCACGGTGTGATGGATCCATATTGGCCTGTACTTTAAAAACAAAACCACTAAACGCTGGTTCTTCGGGCATAACCGTACGCTGTTCGGCTTCTCTGGGGCGAGGAGATGGTGCATATTCGGCAAAGGCATCCAGTAGTTCAATAATCCCGAAATTATTAATCGCTGAACCAAAAAAAACTGGTGTCAGCTTGCCCGCAAGATAATCTTCAAGATGAAATTCGTGACTGGCACCTTTAACCAAATCAATTTCTTCGCGGAGTTCTTCTGCCTGATCGTCAAGTAACTCATCCAGTTTAGGATTATCCAGACCTTTAATAATCTCAGCGTGGGCGATCTTGCCGCCATGTTGGGCGCTAAATAAATGTATTTCATCTTTATACAGATGATAAACACCTTTAAAGCGCTTGCCCATCCCAATAGGCCAAGTTATAGGGGCGCATTTAATTTTCAGGACACTCTCAACTTCATCCATTAATTCAATCGGTTCACGCCCTTCCCTGTCCAGTTTGTTAATAAACGTCAAAATAGGCGTAGTGCGCAGACGGCAAACTTCCATCAGGTTAATGGTTCGATCTTCAACCCCTTTAGCAACGTCTATCACCATCAACGCCGAATCCACCGCCGTTAAAGTTCGATAAGTATCTTCAGAAAAATCTTCATGCCCGGGTGTATCGAGTAGATTAATAATGCAATCATTATGATCAAACTGCATCACCGAAGTTGTTACCGAAATGCCTCGTTCTTTTTCCATCTCCATCCAGTCGGATGTAGCGTGACGAGCTGCTTTTCGGCCTTTTACCGAGCCGGCAAGCTGAATCGCGCCACCGAACAACAAAAGCTTCTCGGTGATAGTTGTTTTACCGGCATCAGGATGCGAGATGATGGCAAAAGTCCGGCGACGCTTGGTTTCCCTGGCTTCCAGAGTGTTCAAATGTTCATTCATTAATAATATGTACTCAATTATGTACGTAGTTTGAAAGTTACCCGATGGGTACAAGTTATCGGAGCCCCATATATTTTCATTATAACATTACCAATACAGCAACATAGTTTTCCAGACAGATGATAAATGCTGATGCTGCTTCAATTAGACGCCCCCTATCAAACTATAAATAATAAATTACGAAAAATATAGAAACTAAAAATATAGACATTAGACTTATTACTTTTCAAAGTATTTAATTAAAATTAGGACAAATAAGTTATCAACAAATTCTGTGGATAACGCTGTGCGAAACTTAATGTGTAAGCATATAACTACATAATATTTAACACCTTTCATTAAATCGATCAAATTTTGAACGATTCCTTGAGTTTTTATAAACTAATCATAAACGATTAATTTTTCAAATTTCATGCGATTTTTATTCAGTTTTGACAAAATTTGAGAAAAACATCTTTTTCTTTGAATTTGAGGCTCTATTCCCAAAGGTTATCCCGAGTTTCACGCATAAAATAGACAGCAAGCAGACTGATGAAAGCTGCTAATGAAACGTAGCCACCCACCCAGCCCAGACCACCTTCAGCGACTAAACGTTGTGCGAGATAAGGGGCAAATGAAGCGCCCATGATTCCACCCAAGTTATAAGCCATCCCCGCACCGGTATATCGTAACGCTGATGGAAATAGTTCCGGAAGCAGCGCACCCATCGGAGCAAAAGTGGCCCCCATTAGAAATAATTCCAAAGAAAGAAAAGCTGTCATTATTATCGGTGAATTGCTTTCCAGCATCGGTTTTAATAGAAAACCTGAAAAGAATGCGAAGCTGCCGGCAACTAGCAAAACAGGTCTTCGCCCGAATTGGTCTGCCGCCTTGGCGGATATTGGCGTAGCTACAGCCATGAATACTACAGCAATACACAACATACCAAGAAATTGTTGACGAGGAATGTGTAGTGAGGCGGTTCCGTAACTTAGCGAAAAAACCGTTGAAATATAGAACAACGCATAACAAACGACCATTGCCAATGCACCCATAAACAATGAGACTGTGTGATGTTTTATTATGTCCCGAAATGGAAAAACAACATTTTTATGTTGCTGTAACACTCTGGCAAATATTGGCGTTTCAGCCAATGCCAAACGCACATAAAGACCTGCCATCACCAGAATGGAACTGGCTAGAAACGGGATTCGCCAACCCCAATCCTTAAATTCCTGCTCGGTCAATAAAAAAGCCAGCAATAAAAAACTGCCGGTCGCACAGAGAAACCCAATCGGTGGACCCAACTGCGGAAACATCCCATACCAACCTCGCTTACCAGCGGGTGCGTTTTCGGTTGCCAATAGCGCAGCCCCACCCCATTCCCCACCTAAACCTATGCCTTGTCCAAACCGTAAAACACATAACAAAACCGGTGCCCATCCGCCAATAACATCATAACCCGGCAACACGCCAATCAATGTAGTGGAAACACCCATAACCAAAAGCGATGCCACCAAGGTGGTTTTACGACCAATACGGTCGCCAAAATGACCGAACAATAATGCTCCCAAAGGCCGAGTCAAAAAAGCGACGGCAAAAGTAAGAAAAGAGCTAAGCGCTTGAGATGCGGGATTACTGGCGGAAAAAAAAACAGGCCCGATAACTAAAGCCGCTGCCATGCCGAAGATATAAAAATCATAAAATTCAATAGCCGTACCAATAAAACTAGCTAAAGCAATACGGGTAACAGAGGGTGGATTAGATTTGTTCATGAATCCCTGAACTGTTGTTAACAGTGCCGATTAAATTGTAAAAGTTATTTCCGATTTTGAAACTACGCTGTCGATAGTATTGGAAGAGACACCAAAATCTGGCGAGATTAGCAGACATAAAAAAGGGGCGTAAACACCCCTTACTATTAATCACAAATCAGACAAACTAATATCAAAACGATCAATCCAGCTTGGTCCAATCTTCCAAAGCTTCGATAATGGCTTTGGCCTGATCCTTACTGGATATATTAAACTTCGATTTTTGTCTGTATTCACCATTTTGTTTCTGATAACGGCGAATGGTGTATTTATCCGGACCGTATTCTTCTTTGGCGCGATTCCAGTCTTGATAACGATACATTACCGTAGCCCATGCACCTTTAGTCAGCACTTTTTTATCCAGTTCCTTAACTGTCTCAATGCCACCATCTTCGTATGTTACGGTCAATTCATCTACAGTTTCAGCCATGATATCTCCAGGTTATTATCTTCATCGTTTAAACGAAAGGATGTTCCAAAATAATTGTTTCATCTCTATCCGGACCGGTCGACAAAATTGCAATTTTGACCCCGACCAGTTCTTCAATTTTTTTGATATAAGCCTTGGCGTTTTCAGGTAGCGCGTCATAATCGGTTACACCGGCTGTCGTTCCGGTCCAGCCAGGCATGTCTTCAATAATGGCGCGGCATTCTTCATATTGGTCAGCACCTAATGGCGCTGTTTTAGTAATGACGCCATTAAGCTCGTAAGCAGTACAAATACCAACTTTCTCGAGGCCATCCAACACATCAAGTTTGGTCAAACAAATACCACTTAAACTATTCATTTTTGCAGATTTGCGCATTGCAACAGCATCAAACCAGCCCGTACGACGCTTACGTCCAGTGGTAGCCCCAAACTCATGCCCGACAGTGCCTAAGTGGTCACCATTGGCATCGTGCAATTCGGTAGGGAAAGGCCCATTACCGACGCGTGTAGAATATGCCTTGGTAATGCCCAACACATAATCAAGATCCAGTGGCCCAACACCGGTACCGGTAGCGGCACCTCCAGCGGTGGTACTTGAGGAAGTCACGTAAGGAAAAGTGCCATGATCAATGTCCAGCAATGCTCCTTGGGCACCTTCGAATAACAGGTTTTTGCCTTGCTCCTGAAGTGTATACAATTTTTCGCTAACGTCAGTCAGCATAGGTCTGATCTGCTCACCCAGCTTCAAAGCCTCTTCAAGCGTCTTCTCATAATCAACAGCGTCGGTATGATAATAATTCGTCAGCATAAAATTATGATACTCGACCAACTCTTTAAACCGTTCGGCAAAAACCGCAGTATTTAAAAAGTCACCGGCACGAAGACCTCTTCGAGCCGCCTTGTCTTCATAAGCTGGACCAATGCCACGACCGGTTGTCCCAATCGCTTTCTTGCCGCGCGCTTTTTCACGAGCCTGGTCAATAGCAACATGAACCGGCAAAATAAGCGTACAGGCTTCACTGATTAACAATCTATTTCTAACAGATATACCGGCTTTTTCCAGAAATTCAATTTCTTCCAGCAAGGCATTGGGCGATAAAACAACGCCATTACCAATCATGCACTGGACATTTTCGCGAAGAATACCGGAAGGAATAAGATGTAAAACGGTCTTTTCACCCTGTATAACGAGTGTGTGCCCGGCGTTGTGACCACCTTGAAAACGAATCACTGCTTCCGCCTGTTCCGTTAACAGATCAACCAGCTTACCTTTTCCTTCATCGCCCCATTGGGTACCGATGACTACAACATTTTTTCCCATAATTATTCCAAGCTTGCTAAGGGTCTAACGACCCAATTTTGATTATCCTGTTCCAAGACAGAAGTACATTTAAGATTCTGTGCCGTCACAACTTGTCCCGGCAATTGTTGAACCACCGCCAGTCCCTCGGCGCGCAAATCTCTGATTTTTTGACTTAACGTAACATCGTCAAGATACGGCGCAAAAATCAAAGTTCGAGTTTCGATTTTGAATGTTACTTTCCCCAGTGCCGCCAAGACTTTAAGATCCGCACTAAAGCCGGTAGCGGGTCGTGCACGTCCAAAAATGGCACCAATATTGTCATATCGACCGCCCCTGGCAATTTCACGACCTACTGAAGGAACAAATGCAGCAAACACTATACCAGTGTGATAATGATAGCCTCGTAATTCGGCCAAATCGAAACTAACCGGTAACGAAGGAAAACTGCTAGTCAGCTTTTCAGCGATAGCTTCAAGATCAGCCAAAGCCTGTTTAACTTCAGCGTTAGCTGTCATTAAGACCGCTCTGGCTTTAGCAATAACATCCTTGCCACCATTAAGTTCGGGCAATTTCGAAAACATTGTTTTAAATTGAGCATCGATATTGTATCCGGCCATCAATTCCTCAAGTTCAGGTCTAGCCTTGCGTTGCAGGACATCAAATAGCTCGGCTTCCTGAGCATCATTTAAACCTGCCTGTTTTGAAAGTGCACGATAAATACCTACATGGCCTAAATCAAGATGCACATCAAGCAAACCAGTTATCGCCAACATTTCAAGCATCAGGCTAATGACTTCAACATCACTTTCCTTACCGGCATGTCCATACAACTCGGCACCGATTTGCATCGGGCTCCTGGTTTTTTCGAGTGGATCGCCTTTTGTATGCAATACAGTACCTGTGTAACATAACCGTGTAGGCCAGTCAGCATTGATATTATGCGCATCGATTCTGGCAACCTGGGGCGTCATATCTGCCCTAATCCCAAGCATTTCACCACTAATCTGATCAGTCAACTTAAAAGTTTGCAGTTCCAAGTCATGGCCTGAACCCGTCAACAAGGAATCCAGATAATCAATAAAGGGAGGAATAACGAATTCATAGCCCCAGCAAGCAAAGGTACCCAGTATTTTACTGCGCAAACTTTCAAGATGCTTAGCCTCTTCCGGCAAAACCTCATCAATGCCATCAGGCAAAAGCCAGGAATCTTTTTGTTGCATATTTGTGTGTCCACTCAAACAAAACGCCCCGCAAGCGGAGCGTTGATTACGGTTTCCCCAAAAGGGAATCTTGTGATAATTACTCTTCAGCCGAAGATCAGTAAAGATTTATATTTGATGAAAGATAAATGATAAAAAAATTGTCATTAACTTTTAGTCCTTAATCTTGAGCCTTGTAGCTGTAACCTTGATTATTTCTGCTGCTTAAAATACTTAAAGTAGTCTGAATCGGAATCAAGCACCATCATGCTTGAGCCAGAAAATGTCTTTTTATAAGCATTCAGACTTCGATAAAACGTAAAGAATTCAGTATCCGCACCAAAGGCTTTGGCATAAATATCCGCAGACTTTGCATCGCCTTCACCACGCAAGATTTCAGCATCCTTGAATGCATTAGCCATAGTAACAACGCGTTGCCTGTCGGCATCAGCACGAATTCTTTCCGCTGCTTCTGCGCCTTGGGAACGAAACTCACGAGCAACCCGCTCACGTTCGGCTTCCATTCTACGGAATACTGAACTGCTGACTTCATCAGGCAAATCAATACGCATAACCTGAACATCAACAATTTCCATACCCAATGCAGCGGCAAGCGGCATGGCGTTTTTAATCAAAATCTCACGAATTGCCTGACGATCAGTTGACAACAATTGCTTGATATTTCGCTTGCTAAACTCACCCCGAAAAGCATCTTTAATAATCTGGTCCAGACGTAAATTAGCTTGATCAATATCCCCGGCAACTACAGTATAAAAAGTAGTCACGTCACCGATCCGCCATTTAACAAATGAATCAACTATTACGTTTTTCTTTTCAGCAGTTAAAAACCGTTCTGGTTTTGCATCCATTGTTTGGATACGTTTATCAAACTTTTTTACGTTGTTAATAAACGGCAACTTGAAATGTATTCCAGGCTCATAATCGTTTTTTACAATTTCACCAAGACGAAATTTAATTACCTTTTCTGTTTCACTGACGGTAAACACGCACATCATGCTGATGAATAACAATCCACCCAAAGTTACCCATATTTTATTATGTGTCATTAGCGTCCCCTTTGCTCACGGCCACGAGTTGTAGTTCGCACAACAGATTGAGGAGTTTCCACAGTTGCCTGAGGAACTTGTTCAGCAGTACTTTGAGGCACATTGTTTTGCTGGACATTTGGGAGATGCTGGATCATTTTATCCAATGGCAAATACAGCATGTTGTTACCACCTTTTACATCAACTAATACGGTATTGGTGCCCGCTAAAACTGATTCCATTGACTCGATATACAGACGCTTTCTGGTTACATCCGGGGCCTTGGCATATTCAGTCAGCAATTTTGAAAAACGGCTGGATTCACCTTCTGCCTGGGCAATAACCTGCTCTTTATAACCTTCCGCCTCCTGAATTTTTCTGGCCGCTGCACCGCGTGCTTTGGGCACTACATCATTGGAATAAGCTTCTGCTTCATTAATCAGGCGTTGCTCATCCTCACGTGCCTTGATGGCATCTTCAAAGGCATTTTGTACCTGTTCAGGCGGCTGGGCATCCTGAAGGTTAACACTGGTAATCTGGATGCCGGACTTATAACTGTCCATCACATCCTGAATTTCCTTTTTGATCTGGGTTACAATTTCACTGCGTCCCTCAGTTAAGACAAAGTCCATTTCACTACTACCGATTACGCCACGTTGCGCGCTTTCTGTAACCTGTTTTAAAGTTGCGGATGGATTAACGATATTAAAAATGAACTCTTTGGCGTCTTTAACCTGATATTGAACTGCTAAACGCACATCAACAATATTTTCATCTTTTGTAAGCATCAGCGCTTCTTTTGGAACCGAACCTAATGTTTGTTCACTTCCACCACTACGATACCCGACTTCGATATATCGTTGCTGTTTCACATCAACTACATCAACCCTCTCAATAGGAGTCGGGATATGCCAGTTTAAACCTGACTGAGTCGTCGCGACATATTTACCAAAACGGGTTTCAACACCATGGGTTCCCTCATCAATAATATAAAAGCCACTTAATCCCCACAACACTATAGCTCCAACAGAGACTAACCCGATGCTTTTTAATGGAGGGATGCCTGAAGAACTGTCATCGCCGTCTTTACCACCGCCGAAAAAAGCGCCCAGTTTTTCTTGCAATGAACGTATTGCTTCGTCTAGATCAGGTGGCCCTTTTTGGTCTCCACGACCGCTCCACGGGTCTTTCTTATCGCCGCCAGGCTCATTCCAGGACATACATTTGCTCCGTATTGATTAGATTCATATTTTATATTCTATCGTAAATGTCAGTGAAAGGCGAAAAGCAAAAAACACAACCACCGGTGCAGGTTTAAACCACTTCTTCAGTTTTAACGGATTTAAGTAAGCCCAAATACTTGGTATCAAGCTCAATAATCAATTCACAACCGCCAAAATCATCAGTTTTCTCACTAATTATTGTGGCACAAGCAAACAACTTGGCTCTTATAGCACCTTGATCAGGCTCCAAATAACATTTTCTTTGAACTTTTGTATTTGAAAATATTTCAGCCAACGCCTGAAAAAGCAAATCAACGCCAACTCCGGTTTCTGCAGATATCCATACTCGCGTAGGATTACCCAAATCATCCCGATCAATTTTAGGGTGAATGTCATTAAGCAAATCAATTTTATTGAATACTTCAAGCTGCCTGACTTCATTGGCCTCAATATCTTCTAGAACCTGATTGACCTGATAAATTGTCTCGACCCGGTCATCATTACTGGCATCAATGACATGCAATAATAAATCAGCCTCACTGGCTTCCTGCAAAGTAGATTTAAATGCCGCAACCAGTTCATGCGGCAAATGACGAATAAAACCTACTGTATCAGCCATAACAATCTCGCTGTTATTGGGCAGTTGGCAGTTGCGTAAAGTTGGGTCGAGTGTGGCAAACAATTGATCTGCAACGTAGATATCAGATCCTGTCAACCTGTTGAACAGCGTTGATTTACCCGCATTGGTATATCCCACCAAGGATACAGAGGGGACTTCGGCTTTTTTTCTTTTGCTACGTCCTTGATGTCTTTGTTTTTCAACTTTATCCAGACGTTGTTGAATCTGTTTTATGCGCAACCCCAGCAAACGCCTATCAGTTTCCAACTGTGTTTCACCTGGACCACGTAGGCCGATACCACCTTTTTGGCGCTCCAAATGCGTCCAACCTCGAACCAGACGAGTTGATAAATGCTGCAATTGAGCTAATTCAACTTGGAGTTTGCCCTCAAAAGTTTGAGCGCGCTGGGCAAAAATATCCAGAATCAGACCATTTCTGTCGACAACCCGAACGCCTAAATAGCCCTCAAGATTTCTTTCCTGGCTAGGAGAAAGTGCGTGATTGAATAATACAATATCAGCTTCCTGGGATTCGATAACCCCTTTAAGCTCTTCAAGTTTACCTTTGCCGACGAAATATTTTGGATCCGGCTTGTTTCGGCTACCAGTTACCACATAAACAGGGTCTGTTCCGGCTGACTTTGCCAATTCTTTTAATTCTAAAAGATCTTCATACCTGGAACGAAGTGTTAGATGAACGAGTACTGCCCGTTCACCTGATTCAGGACGATCAATCAATTAATTACCTCGAGATACTTGACCCTGGTTGAACGATTAACTTCTTGGAATAAACCGGCACTTATCAATCTTTGATAAAGTGTAGAGCACGCATCATTTCGATTGATCATTCTTCTATAGATTCAGGTTCATGGGTCATTTTGACTGCCTTACTTGGAACTATAGTAGAGATTGCATGTTTATAGACCATCTGACTGGAGGTGTTTTTTAACATAACTACATACTGATCAAACGAGTCTACTTTACCTTGTAACTTTATTCCGTTAACAAGGAAAATAGAAACAGGGGTATGCTCTTTTCTAAGAGCATTTAAAAAATTATCCTGTAAATTTTGACCTTTTGACATCCTATTTCTCCTTATTATTTAATATCTATTGATTAAGATAACTGCAAATTCTTATCAACACAAATCAATAGTCTTGATTTGAAAATTTTTTTATTAAAAAACCTCGAATGTTGCTAATTGCATCTTAATTTAACTTGCAACTGATTGAAATAATGGGGGGGTATTTTTTTAATTCAAGCGCATAAATAAACTTTAATGAACAGATGTCAAAATTAATTTACCACTTTATTTCATAAAGAGCCGGTAAATTTAGAATCACACCTTAACTCAACCCAATTTCATAAAATTTTTTTCAGTCACAATCAAGCTAAAGTGAAAAACAATTTTTAATTAACAACGACAGGAATCTTTCCGATTTTAGTTTGCCAAATCTTTGGAGCGAATTCATGCACAGAGTAACCTTGCACATCCACAGCCACCATAACAGGCATATCTTCAACCACAAACTCATGTATAGCTTCCATACCCAAATCTTCGAAAGCAACAATACGCGACTTGCGAATAGCCTTTGACACCAAATACGCTGCACCGCCAACCGCCATCAAATAAACAGCTTTATGCTTTTTAATAGCGGCAATTGCTTCAGGGCCACGCTCAGATTTACCGATCATCCCAAGCAAGCCAGTTTTATTGAGCATCAAATCGGTAAACTTATCCATGCGTGTAGCTGTTGTTGGCCCTGCAGGGCCAACAACTTCATCACGAACCGGATCGACCGGTCCTACGTAATAAATAAATTTATTGGTAAAATTGACACTTTCAGGCAATGACTCACCACGCTCAAATAATTCCGCCATGCGTTTATGTGCAGCATCCCTACCAGTCAACATAGTTCCGCTAAGCAACAAAGTTTCTCCAGGTTTCCAGGTTTCGAGATCAAGTCGTTTCAGTGTATCAAGATTAACTCTACGAGCAGTATTGCCCGCGCTCCAGGTGATTTCAGGCCAATCTTCAAGGCGTGGAGGGTTAAATACTGCAGGACCACTGCCATCCAAAACAAAATGCACATGTCGAGTAGCCGCGCAGTTTGGAATAATAGCAATTGGCTTATTAGCTGCATGGGTCGGATAATCATTGATTTTAATATCGAGTACAGTGGTCAGTCCACCCAAGCCCTGCGCACCAATACCCAAAGCATTAACCTTGTCATACAATTCGATACGCAACGCTTCGACTGCGTTACAAGGGCCACGAGCAATTAACTCCTGAATATCAATTGAACCCATGCAAGCCTGTTTAGCCATTAACATGGCTTTTTCAGCGGTTCCACCAATTCCAATTCCCAAAATACCTGGAGGACACCAACCGGCCCCCATAGTGGGAACGGTTTTTAAAACCCAGTCAACAATATTATCTGACGGATTTAACATGGCAAATTTTGCCTTCGCCTCGGAACCACCACCTTTTGCAGCAATCTCAATTTCTAAAGAATTACCTGAAACAACCTCCATATGTATCACCGCCGGAGTATTGTCTTTTGTGTTGATGCGCAAACCTGCCGGATCATCCAGTATAGACGCGCGCAAAATGTTATCCGGATTTAGATAAGCACGTCGAACACCTTCATTGATCATATCAGCAATGTTCATGGTCGCATCCCATTGAACTTCCATGCCTATCTTTAAAAAAACAGTGACAATTCCGGTATCTTGACAAATCGGGCGATGACCTTCTGCACACATCCTTGAATTGATCAAGATTTGCGCAATCGCATCTTTTGCAGTAGGATTTTGTTCCTTATGATAGGCTCCATGCATGGCATTAATGAAGTCCAAAGGATGATAATATGAAATATATTGCAGAGAATCAGCAATACTCTGAATAAGGTCATCTTGACGAATAACAATCATCTGGAGCTCCTTTGTTCTAAGGATATTTTGAAATTTAACGCTGTATTATAGACTGAATATATGAATTAAATCCAAAATACACCGTAAGCCAATGTTTTTATTGAATATACTGAAAAATCAACTATGCAACAATTATCAAACCATGAAAATAGGCAAGCAAATTAAAAAAATTAATTTTTTAGATTTTATAAACAATTTTATATTAGCAGGAAACAATGAGCTAACATATAACAACCTAACTAATTACTGACTTTACAATATCAATAAAAGCTGGTTGCATATGATTATCAGAAATAGATTGTAATATTTTCTGACATTTAGGATTTATGAGTGAGGGTAATATACGATATATCGTATCTTATAGAATAATGAGTGTAATCTTGTTATTTTGCAATCACAATAAAAAAACAATACATCACAGAATTAAAACCGAGAACAAAGGATTAAAATTAACTTTAGTAATGTATTGTCAGTTTTTTTCTAAAAAATCAGTCAACTATTTTACATTTTTCGCGTGAAGCATCGACACGATCCCTAAGCTCTTTTCCAGGCTTAAAGTGCGGTACATGTTTTTTTGATAAGGCTACAGATTCACCTGTTTTGGGGTTACGACCCATACGAGGAGGACGCAAATGCAGGGAAAAACTTCCAAACCCTCTTATTTCAATTCTTTCACCTGTAGAAAGCGCCTGATTCATTTGTTCAATGATGCATTTTACCGCTATTTCTACATCTTTCTGGGCCAAATGAGGTTGATGTTTGGCAAGCGCTTCAATTAATTCTGATTTTGTCACATTCTATCCTGCAAAAACAAATAAAAGTAAAAGGGATATGCAATTCATGCATATCCCTTCATGATTTTTATTTTTCCATCTGTTTAAAGATGTCAGCGAAAGTAGGCGCACCAATCGTTTGCTGAGAATGATCTTTAATAGTATGAGTTTCCTCGTCGCTATCCTTAGCTTTTATAGACAAAGAAATTGATTTGCTTTTCTTATCTACGCCAATAAATTTAGCTTCAAGAGAATCACCTTCTTTTAATAAGGTTCTTGCATCTTCAACGCGATCACGTTGAATTTCAGAAGCTCGCAAGTAACCTTCAACATGATCAGCTAAAGTGATAACAGCACCTTTGGCATCAACTTCTTTGACGGTTCCTTTTACCAGACTACCTTTTTCATGCGTAGCAAGGAAGTTTTGGAAAGGGTCTTGCTCAAGCTGTTTGATACCTAAAGAGATACGCTCACGCTCAGAATCAACTGCCAAAATAACAGTTTCAAGCTCATCACCTTTCTTGAACTCACGAACTGACGCTTCACCTTCATCTGCCCAAGAAATATCAGACATATGAACCAAACCATCAATACCGCCGTCAAGACCGATGAAAATACCAAAATCAGTGATTGATTTGATTTTTCCGGAGATTTTATCGCCTTTATTATGTGTTGCAGCAAATTCGTCCCAAGGATTGGTTTTGCACTGTTTCATGCCCAAAGAAATACGACGACGTTCTTCATCAATTTCCAGAACCATCACTTCAACTTCATCGCCCAGTTGTACGAGTTTTGAAGGATTAACATTTTTGTTAGTCCAATCCATTTCAGAAACGTGAACCAAACCTTCAACGCCTTCTTCGATTTCGACAAAACAACCGTAATCGGTCAGGTTGTTTACTTTACCAAATACGCGTGTGCCGGCTGGATAACGACGAGCGATGTTTTGCCATGGATCCTCACCCATTTGTTTCATGCCTAATGAAACGCGGTTCTTATCTTTGTCGTATTTCAGAACTTTAACTTTAATTTCTTGACCGATTTCTACACACTCAGACGGATGACGTACGCGTCTCCATGCCATATCAGTGATGTGTAACAGACCATCAATACCACCCAAATCAATAAACGCACCATAATCAGTCAGGTTTTTAACAACACCGGTGACCACTGCGCCCTCTTCAAGGGTTTTCAGCAATTCTTCTCTTTCTGCGCTGTATTCTTTTTCAACAACAGCACGACGAGACAATACAACGTTATTACGTTTTTGATCGATTTTTATAACTTTGAATTCAAGGTCACGATTTTCCAGGAAAGTCGTGTCTCTGATTGGACGAACATCAACCAATGAACCAGGTAAGAAGGCACGCAATGCACCCACAGCAACAGTGAAACCACCACGGACTTTGCCATTTATACGGCCAACAATGGTTAACTCTTTTTCAAAAGCAGTTTCAAGTTCAGACCAAGCTTTGTTTTTCTTCGCTTTATCTCGGGAAAGAAGTGTAGCGCCAAGGCCATCTTCAAATAAATCAAGAGCAACCTCGATTTCGTCGCCTATGGAGACTTCCAGTTCACCATCATTATTCAGAAATTGCCATTTTGGAATAACACCTTCTGATTTTGAATGTGTACTGACGATGACCATATCGTTTTCGATATCGACAACTGTACCCATTAACATGGCACCAGGACGCATTTCCGTCTTGGTTAGACTTTGTTCAAATAATTCAGCAAAGCTTTCGCTCATTTTCCATTCCCAAGCCTGTCGAAACTCGAACAAGCCTTTTCTTTATCAAAGTTAAAAAAAGATCACACCCAACATTAAGGTGACCACATAAAAAATCCTAATGGATTAAATTCAGAACTTCCTCAATGACTGCTTCTAACGGCATATCCGAAGAATCAATATAATGCGCATCGTTTGCCATTGCTAATGGAGCTGTCTTACGCTCACTATCTCGGCGATCACGCTCTTCTATCTCATTTGTAATTTGCACTATGTTAGCATCAATCCCTTTTTCTATCAACTGTTTATATCGCCTTGCTGCTCTTTCTGAGGCGCTGGCGGTTAAAAACACTTTATTTTCGGCTTCGGGAAACACTACCGTCGCCATATCGCGACCATCCGCCACCAATCCTGGCAAGCGCTTAAAATCTTTTTGCTTTTGCAATAAAACACGCCTGACCTCAGGATGCACCGCAACTATGGAAGCTGCGTTACCAGTAGCTTCAAGGCCTAACTGAGCAGTTACATCTTCACCATTAAGCCTAACGACCAACTCATCACCACAATCAAATTCCAACTCCATCGCTTGGGCCAGACTAGCCATTACAAACTCATCTTGCAGATCAACAGACTCTTTTAAAGCTAAAACAGCCAATGAACGATAAATAGATCCACTGTCCAAATAATGCCAGCCCAACTTTTTGGCCACTGCCCTGCTAACTGTACCTTTACCTGCCCCACTAGGGCCATCTATAGTCAATACTGGAATAGCCACTAGTCTTCCTTGCAAACCAAATCCAACCCCAGTCGTTTTGCCAAATCCCTGAACTCAGGAAATGAGGTGTTCACATTTTCACAATCATGAATTGTGATCGGTGCTTGAGCCCGTAAACCGGCGATTGAAAAAGACATCGCTATCCTGTGATCGCCATGTGAAATAACTTCTCCACCACCTATTGATCCACCTTGAATTATCATGCCATCTTCAGTAGAACTAGCATCCACGCCCAATACCTGCAATCCATCTGCCATGACTTGAATGCGATCGCATTCTTTGACCCTAAGCTCTTCCGCTCCGAATAAGCGGGTTTGGCCTTGGGCACACGCAGCCGCAACAAATAGCACAGGAAATTCATCAATTGCTAAAGGCACCAAGTGCTCAGGAATGTCTATGCCTTTAAGTGGACTATAAACAACATGAAGATCAGCAACCGGCTCACCGCCAACAGTACGCTCATTGAGAACCTCAATATTAGCCCCCATCAACCTGAGAATATCAATAACGCCGGTACGAGTAGGATTAATACCAACATGCCTTAGCAACAGGTCAGAACCTGGCGCAATAGATGCACCGACCAGAAAAAATGCCGCAGAAGAAATATCGCTAGGCACATCAATATCCGCAGCGGTTAAACTGCCTTCGGCGGTAATGCTGACCTTATTACCGTTTTGCTGCACCGGATAATTAAAACCGCTTAACATGCGCTCAGTATGATCACGAGTTGGCGCAGGCTCAGTTACATGTGTTACGCCTTGAGCATACATGCCCGCCAGCAACAAACACGACTTTACCTGGGCACTGGCCATTGGCATAGCGTAATCAATACCGTTCAACTGACCTGCCCTACCAGTAATCTGCAATGGCGCAGTACCCGTTTCAGTCGTCTTTATATCTGCCCCCATTGCTGACAACGGTTCAGTGACCCTCTTCATTGGTCTGCCGGATAAGGATTTATCGCCAGTTAATACCGAGTTAAATGACTGACCTGCCAATAAACCACTTAGTAAACGCATTGACGTTCCTGAGTTGCCTAGATATAAATCATTTTTGGGCGCTTTTAAACCCTGCTTACCGACGCCGTGAATAGTTAATTCACCATTGACCGGACCTTCGATTTCGACTCCCATGTCACGAAAAGCCTGTAAAGTTGCCAGAGCGTCTTCCGCTTCCAGAAAGCCTTTTACATGAGTAACACCGTTGGCCAGGGAACCCAACATGATTGAGCGGTGCGACATGGATTTATCACCGGGCACGCGTGCCTCGCCTTGTAATTTACCACCGGGTTGAACTTGAAATGTTATTGATTTTGACATAGTAAACTCAAACTGATCTAAAAAGCGTTGCCGTGCATTTCTGGCATACGTAAAGGTTTCAAAAAGTTGCCGGGAATCATTATGTTCCAGCAAGCGTTGTATTTTATCCAATTCTCCCTTTAGCTGTTCAATTAAAGGAATGATTTCGTTTTTATTGGCGGTACAAATATCCTGCCACATGGTCGGATCACTGGAAGCGATTCGAGTAAAATCTTTAAAGCCACCGGCGGCATATTTAAAAATCTCGCTTTGCTCATCTTTATGTCCCAACATATCAACTAACGCAAAAGCCAAAACATGAGGCAAATGACTGGTTGCGGCCAGCACCGCATCATGATGATTAACGTCCATCACTGAAACCAAAGCTCCCATTCGCTCCCAGAAACTTTGGATTTTATTTACAGCCTGGGGCAACGTCTGATTAAGGGGTGTAATAATCAGACGCTTATTAACGAAAAGATTTTCTACCGAGACTTCAACACCACTTTGTTCAGCTCCGGCAATGGGATGGGCAGGCACAAAATTCGCCGGTACAACGCCAAAAATTCGCTCTGCCGCCAAGACAACACTACCTTTGGTACTGCCAACATCTGTATAAATAACTGTATCCGACCACAATGGCTTTAGTTGCTCAAAAATGCTTTCGACACTAGCAACAGGCGTTGCAATCACTACACAATCAGCGCCTTGAACCGCCTCAGCCAGCTCCAAAAAATAATCATCAATAACGCCCAAACGTTTTGCCATTTGAAGATTTTTTTCGTCTGAAACACGACCATAACCAACAATGCTACGACACAAACCTTGCCGCTTTGCCGCTCTTGCTATCGAACCACCGATTAAGCCAACACCAATAATACAAAGCCGGCTCAACATTATTTTGTCACTTTAGGAGTAAATTTATTCTCCACGGAACGACTGAAATTGCCCTTACAGGGTTTGCATAAAATCATGATAAAGACACAACTTCTGCCAATGCCTCAATAAACAGTTCATTTTCAGCCGATGTACCAATTGTAATACGCAAATGATTGGGTAATTCATAAACCCCTACCGGCCTGACAATAACGCCTTTGCGCAATAGAGCCTCATAAACTGGCAGTGCAGGTTTTTTTAAATCAACTAACACAAAATTAGCGGCTGATGGAATCCATTCCAGATCCAGCTTTTTGAAGCCTTCTGTTATAAATTGCATACCCTGCTCATTGACAGTAATCGTATTTTGTAAATGCTCGCTATCAGTTAAAGCCGCTGTCGCTGCGGCTAGCGCCAACATATTATTATTAAACGGTTGGCGCACCCGATTCAAAATATCTGCCAGTTGCGGACTGGATAAGCCATAACCAACACGCAAGCCAGCCAAACCATAAGCCTTGGAAAAAGTTCGCGTTATTAATAGGTTGGGGTATTTTTCCAGCCAAGCAGTTGAGTTTTCGACATTTTGATCAGCCACAAATTCGCAATAGGCTTCATCAAGAACACACACACAGGTAACCGGTAGCGCCTTAATAAATGCTTCTAACGAAGAATGACTTAGCAAAGTACCGGTAGGATTATTCGGGTTCGCTATAAAAACCAGGCGGGTTTTAGCTGTCACTCTTCTCTGCATCGCATCCAGATCATGACCATAGTTTAAAGCCGGTGCGACGACTGCCGTTGCACCAACAGCCTGAGTGACCAACGGATAAACAGCAAATGCATGTTGCGAAAAAACCACTTCAAGATCAGGCGTCAGAAACGCTCGAGCTACCAACTCTAAAATCTCGTTGGAACCATTGCCCAGCGTAATCTGGTTCATATCCAAATTATATTTTTTAGCCAAAGCAGATTTTAACTCAAAGCCATTACCATCAGGATACAAAGCCAAATCAGGCAAAATTGCCTGTATCGCTGCCAAAGCTTTTTTACCGGGTCCCAAGGGATTTTCATTAGATGCGAGCTTTATGATATAAGAAAGCCCCAATTCACGCTCCAACTCTTCTATCGGTTTACCGGGGACATAAGGCACAAGCTTTTGTACACCTGATACGGCAAGATTGTATATATTATCGCTGTTATTCATTGATTATATTGAGAAAAAAGTAGAATGAAAAACTGTTTATTCCGGTTTATGCATGATTTTACAACTTAAAGAACAGCTTTAGGATAGGACCCTAACAACTTAAGCATATTAACGTTGTCTTGTAATATGGCCAAAGCTTTAGAGACATCTTCATCTTCACTGTGACCTTCAATATCGATAAAAAAAACATAATCCCACAACCCCTGACGAGAAGGCCGGGATTCAATATGTAACATGCCGATATTAAAGCGCGCGAAAGGTTCGAGTATTCTGTGCAAGGCGCCCGGCTGATTTCCTGTAGAAACCACTAATGAGGTTTTATCATTGCCCGTAGAGGCTGATATTTGCTGCCCGACAATAATGAAACGAGTGGTATTATCAGAGGTGTCCTCGATATTTTTTTCAATGACATTCAATTGATAAATCTCGGCTGCAACAATACCCGCTATGGCAACTGTCCGACTATTGGCAGAAGCTAATCTTGCAGCCTCAGTATTGCTATTTACGGCGGTCCGCTTTGCAACTGGCAAATGTTTATCCAGCCATTGCCTGCATTGTGCCAAGGATTGCTGATGTGAAAAAACTTCCATCACACCATCGAGACTATCACCTAAACCCATCAAATTCTGATGCACCCTAATCTCAACTTCACCGCATATTTTTAACGGTGAAGTCAAAAATCGATCCAGCGTATGACTAATAATTCCTTCAGTTGAATTTTCAACCGGTACAACACCGAACTGACAGTTGCCATTCTCAACCGTACTAAAAATCTCATTAATAGTAGCGGAGGGAACCGTTTTAACTGATGATCCGAAATGTTTGACTGCAGCTTGCTGGGTAAATGTGCCTTCGGGACCTAAATAAGCGACATCCAGAGGCTTTTCCAAAGCCAAGCACGCAGACATTAACTCTCTAAAAAAATGTGCCGCAGTATCACCTGATAACGGCCCCTGATTCAGGTCTTTTATCCTTCGTAATACCAATGACTCTCGATCCGGACGATAAAAAGTTCCTTGCTCTCCCTGTGCAATCTTGGTTTTCGCCACCTCCATTGCACAAGACGCACGTTGATTCATCAACTGCAAAATCTGCTGGTCGATAGAATCAATTTTATCTCTCAACTCGGAAAGGGGAATAAAAGATGACATGGCGAAAACCTGATTTAATTATTATTTTAGATTAGTGGGTGCGCTCAAATTCGGCCATAAAAGCAATCAAGGCCAGCACACCGTCTACAGGCATTGCATTATAGATGCTGGCACGCATACCGCCCAATAAACGATGCCCTTTCAACGCAACCAAGCCATTGGCTTCTGCTGCCGCTAAAAAAGGCTTATCCAGACTTTCGTCCGCCAAAATAAATGGAACATTCATGCGTGAACGGGACGCTATTTCTACAGGGTTAGAATAGAGTGTCGACCGATCTATCGCTTGATATAAAAGAGCCGCTTTTGAGATATTGTGTTCTTCAATAGCTTCAACACCACCCTGCTCCTGCAACCATTTAAGCACAAGACCAACCAGATACCAGCTATAGGTCGGTGGTGTGTTCAACATGGATTGGTGCTTGGCCTGCTCGGCATAATTGAATACCGGGGGCACTGTTTTAAGTGCATGTCCCATTAAATCATCTCTGACGATAACGACAGTAACGCCAGCTGGCCCCATGTTTTTTTGTGTTCCAGCATAAATCAGACCGTACTGGCTGACATCAATCTTGCGGGACAGGATATTTGATGACATATCACAAACCAAAGGTAAACCTTGACTGTCAGGGCAAGAGTGAAACTCAACACCGTGTATTGTCTCATTTGAGGTGTAATGCAAATAGGCCGCTTGTTTATCAATGTTCCAAGTGGCTGCACCTGGAATTGTAGTAAAGCTTGTAGATTCAGAACTGACGCTGACAACCACATCACAATAAGCCTTAGCATCACTAATAGCTTTGTCAGACCACGCCCCGGTATTAAGGTAGCAAGCTTTGGTGTTTCCGTTAAGAATATTTTGCGGCACCAAAGAAAACTGTGCCGAGGCTCCACCTTGCAAAAATAAAACTTTATAATTTTCTGGTACAGCCAAAAGTGTTCGCAAATCAGCTTGGAGTTCTTCAGCAATAATCGAAAAATGTTTACCGCGATGACTCATTTCCATGATCGACATGCCGCTATCGCGCCATTCCAGCATTTCCTGTTGTGCTTGTTTCAATACTGTTTCAGGAAATGCAGAAGGACCAGCGCTGAAATTATAAATCCTGGACATTAGGATTCATCACCTGTTTCACCATCCATATCTGATGTTTCATCAGTTTCTTCATGAATTGTCTCATCCAATGTCTCAAAGTCTGTTTCAACATCATCTGATAGTTCATCATCGGCATCATCAACGCCAGCCAGACCTTCAATACGATCAACCCCAATTACTTTTTCTTTCTTATCCAGCCTGATAATAGTTACGCCCTGGGTATTTCTGCCTACCACAGAAATGCCCTCTACCGGTGTTCGAACCAAAGTTCCACCATCGGTAATTAGCATAATCTCATCATGATCGTTCACCAGCACTGCGCCAATGACTGCTCCGTTTCGCGCCGAAGTCTGTATTGCGATCAAGCCCTGACCACCACGCTTATGACAGGTAAACTCTTCCAGCTTGGTACGTTTGCCGTAACCATTTTCGGTAATGTTCAGTACTGTGCCTTCAGCAGCAATAATCAGGGAAATGATTTTTTGCCCTTCCTGTAAACGCATTCCACGGACACCGGATGCGGTTCTGCCCATGGAACGAACATCGGCCTCATTAAAACAGACTGCTTTACCGGTACTGCCAAACAACAGCACGTTTTGCTGACCATCAGTTACCGCAACACCAACCAGCGTATCGCCTTCTTTTAAATCAATCGCGATTTTGCCGTTGGTCCGTTGACGCTCAAATTCTTTTAACGGCGTCTTTTTAACAGTACCCGCTGAGGTCGCCATAAAAATAAACTTGGTATCAGTAAACTCACGGATCGGCAGCATCGCATTAATTTTCTCGCCCTGCTCCAATGGCAGTAAATTAACGAAAGGCTTACCTCTGGCCGCGCGACTGGCTACCGGTAATTGATAAACTTTAAGCCAATAAACTTTGCCCAAGGACGAGAAACACAAAATAATGTCATGGGTATTGGCAACGATCAACTTGTCGACATAATCCAATTCTTTAGTCGCTGTAGCTGACTTGCCACGACCGCCGCGACGCTGGGCTTTGTAATCAGTCAAAGGCTGAGACTTGACATATCCTTCATGCGACATGGTTACCACCATATCTTCTTCGGTAATCAGATCTTCATCGGATAAATCCGAATGATTTTGCATGATTTCAGTGCGGCGTTCGTCTGAATATTGCTCCTTAATAGCAACAAGCTCTTCCCTGATGATCTCCATCAGGCGAACATCGCTACCCAAAATAAACAGATACTCATCAATTTGTTCAAGCAGCTGTTTGTATTCATTGACTATCTTGTCCTGCTCCAGACCTGTCAAACGATGCAGGCGCAAATCAAGAATAGCTTGGGCCTGTGTTTCAGACAGGCGATAAATACCGTCATGAATACCAAACTCCAGCGCCAGATCTTCGGGTCTTGAACGATCAGCATCGGCACGTTCCAGCAAAGTTGACACCAAACCGGCATCCCAACTACGATCCAACAAACTAACTTTAGCTTCAGCAGGATTCATGGCCGCTTTAATCAACGCAATCATTTCGTCAATATTGGCCAAAGCAACCGCAAGTCCTTCTAAAATATGCGCCCTTTCTCTGGCCCTACGCAGATTATAAATAGTTCTACGGGTAACAATTTCACGCCTGTGATTAATAAAGGCACTAATAATTTCTCTGAGATTCATGCAATGAGGGCGCCCGTCCAGCAAGGCGACCATATTGATACCAAACACCGTCTGAAATTGGGTTTGCTTGTATAGATTATTTAACACCACATCCGGCATTTCACCACGACGTAGCTCAATAACCATGCGCATACCGTCTTTATCCGACTCGTCACGCAATCCGGAAATACCTTCTAGCTTGCCTTCCTTAACAAGCTCGGCAATTTTTTCAAGTAATCGGGCTTTGTTGACCTGATACGGCAATTCGGTGGTAATAATCGCTTGGCGACTACTATCCCCAATATCTTCAAAATGGCAGCGGGCACGCAAATAAATCTTGCCACGGCCTGTGGTATAAGCGTTATAAATACCGGATGCGCCATTGATAATGGCGGCTGTAGGAAAATCAGGCCCCGGAATATGAGCCATCAAATCATGAACGGTAAGATCAGGCTGATCGATCATCGCCAGGCAGGCGCTAATCACTTCAGTCAAATTATGCGGTGGAATATTGGTGGCCATGCCTACAGCAATACCCGATGAGCCGTTAATCAATAAAGTCGGCACACGTGTCGGCAATACTTTGGGCTCAGACTCAGACTCGTCATAGTTAGGCGCAAAATCGACCGTTTCTTTGTCCAGATCAGCCAGTAGTTCATGGGCTATTCTAGACATGCGTACTTCGGTATAACGCATCGCCGCAGGTGAATCACCATCAACCGAACCGAAATTGCCTTGTCCGTCAATCAGCATATAGCGCATGGAAAAGTTCTGCGCCATGCGAACCATAGTGTCATAAACCGCCGTATCGCCATGTGGATGGTATTTACCGATCACATCACCGACAACACGCGCCGATTTCTTATAAGGCTTGTTCCAGTCATTGCCTAACTCGCTCATCGCGTATAACACACGACGATGCACCGGTTTAAGGCCGTCTCTGACATCTGGAAGGGCTCGACCGACGATAACGCTCATGGCGTAATCGAGATAGGACTGCTTCATCTCATCTTCGAGATTAACAGGTATTATTTCTTTAGCGAAGTTTGACATTGATCCCTATTTACACATTGCGCCGTTAATACCTATCGGCATGGTTTCATGATTAAGTGCAAACACACTTTTTCCTGGATATTTTTAAGTGCGCCTAGACGATATGAACACAGCCATAGATTATAACAAATTGTCTCAATAGTGTCGAAGTTGATAGCGTTTTAAATTTAAACAACTAATCGATAAGATAACTGATTAAAATGCGGCAATTTTGATTTGAATGAGGAATTTTCAGGAATAATAAACTTACCGTAACTGATCCATGTCCGCATATTAAACAAATATTTCCGTTAAAAAGTTTTGCATGGACAACCAGGAACGCGCATCGGAAACTGGTTGATAAACAGCACCAAAGACAGGGTCATTAGCAAGAGGATTTGTAAACCCATGCATAGTATTGCCATAGCTATGTAGTTGCCAGTCCGCGCCAACTTCGGTCATTTCCTCTTCAAAAGCATGAACCTGGTCAACAGGAACCATCGGATCATCCCAACCATGCAAAGCCAAAACCTTTGCTTTTATGGCACAACCCTGGATATTTTCAGCTGGAAACAATAAACCATGAAAACTGACCACACCTTTAATCTCCGCGCCAGTTCTGGCCAGGTCAAGCACGCACAACCCCCCAAAACAAAAACCGATCGCAGCGATTTTACCGTCATCAACCCATGGCATCAGTCTAACTGCAGCCAAAGCCGCCTTCATTCGCTGTTGCAACATAGCTCTATCAGCCATAAAAGGCTGCATCAGCTTCATATTTTCGTCGGCACTTGAGCCTAATACGCCTTTACCGTACATATCTACCGCAAAACCAACATATCCCATAGCTGCCAGTTTTTTGGCTTTTTCGGCTACAAACTCATCCCGACCGCACCAGGTATGATTAATTAAGACCGCCGGCCTTCGACCTGTGACCTCATCATCAAATGCAAAAAATGCCTCCAGCACCACATCGCCATCCAGATAAACTACGGTATTCGTCACTATTGCCATGATCTAATCCTCGTTGTTATTTTAATGTCCTTACAGAATTAAGAAAACCGAATGAAGCGGCCTCTATCATATCCAGCACTCTTTCAAAACCGTTGACACCACCATAGTAAGGATCGGGCACCTCGCGCTCATCAAGGTGGGGCGCATAAGCCAAGAAATATTTTATTTTATTTCGATATTGCGCTGGACAGTCACTAAGCAGGATTTCATAATTATCATCATCCATCGCCAGCAAAAAATCAAAATCTTCAAAATCTTCATCGCAAACTTTTCTGGCACGTAGCATCGACAGATCAATACCCCGTTCAATGGCCGCCGCTTGTGATCGTAAATCAGGCTCTTTACCAACATGATAAGCATGGGTACCTGCTGAATCGATAACAAATTGAGCTTCAAGATTATTATCATTAACTAATTTTGTAAACACCCCTTCGGCCGTTGGCGAACGACAGATATTGCCCATACACACAAAAAGAACTTTAATTTTTTCCATAGTCTTACCTGATCAAATAATTACTTACATTTCTATTGTAACGTCTGACAAGAAAAATGGGCAAAGGAAGTCATTAGAACTTTAAAACTCACTCTTTATTTCCATTATCAATAAGCATCAGAATTATCACAAACAAAATAATAACCAGTATCGGCCAAAAATAAGGCGCCATAATAAAAACAACTGCCAACGCAAACAAGATGGCGAAGAAAAACACAAACAAACCGACCCCTAAAAACAGAATCACCATCAGCACACCAGTGACAATCATAACAAACAAGAAAGTGGGTATTGCTGCAAAGCGAACCACTGACTCTGCGACCGGTTCACCATTGAGCATAACACTTAATTGCCCAACACTGGGGTGAAACAAATAACTCAAAACAGCAATGACAAAGCCGACTATCAAAACCTTGGTTATGAGTTTTTTATTGTGCTTTTGTTGCATAAATCATCGCCTTGAAAAATGGAAACGTCATTAAAAATCGCAACTGACAACCTGAATATTCTTTAACAAAGTAGGTTTCCAATGAGCAATCGCCCAGTCCAGCAACTCAGCTATGGGTGCTTGCTTAAGTTCAACTGGAGGCCTTTGCTTCAACAAGCCTAGCAATTCGAAAATAACTTGGCCCGGCGAAGTTAAAGCTACAGCAACTGCCTGAGTCTGCTTACTAAGTTTATAGCCCTGCCTATCGACAATAACAGGCACGTGCATATAAGCCGGAGTATAAAACCCTAACAATTGTTGAAGGTAAATCTGTTTTGGAGTTTCGGCCAGTAAATCATGGCCACGAACAATTTGGTTAACCTGCTGGAGATGATCATCAATCACTACGGCAAAATGATAGGCAATAATATTGTCTTTCCTTTTAACAACAAAATCACCATATTGCCTTGCAAGATCATAGGAAAAGAATCCTTGCATTTGATCCTGAAAATCAATATTTTGGAAATCCGTTTTAATGCGAAGCGCATAATCGCTATCGGGCTTTACTTCCCGGTGTCGGCAAATGCCAGGATAAATATCGGGATGCAGCTCACCTCTAGCATTATTAATCAGTTCTTTTCTGCTACAAGTGCAGGGATAGATCAATTCCCTTACCTGCAAGTCATTGATAAAATATTCATAAACCTCAATATGCTGACTTTGAAAAGCAATGCTACCATCCCAATGCAGACCAAAGGCTTCAAGAGTTCTTTGAATGCTATCAGCAGAACCTTTTACATTTCTGGGAATATCAAGATCATCAATACGTAGCAGCCACAATCCTTGTTGTGAGCGTGCCTGAAGAAAACCGGCAAGAGCGGTATAGAGGGAACCAAGATGCAAAGGGCCGGTAGGCGAAGGTGCAAACCGGCCAATCATGAGTTGTTTATCCAGGTTTAGCCCATTTGTTTTTCGCGAATTTCGTCAAGGGTTTTACAATCTATGCACAAACTGGCAGTAGGTCTGGCTTCCAGACGACGGATACCAATATCAATACCGCAAGACTCACAAAAACCGTAATCACCAGATTCGATTTCTTTGAGGGATTCATCAATCTTCTTGATTAAACGCCGCTCACGATCACGGGTTCTTAACTCCAGACTAAATTCTGATTCCTGAGACGCACGGTCATTTGGGTCAGGAAAATTGGATGCATCGTCCTGCATATGATGCACGGTACGATCAACTTCGTGCATTAACTTGCCACGCCACGTTTTAAGAATACCCTCAAAATGTGTTAATTGGGCACTATTCATATATTCTTCGCCTTCCTTTTCTTGGTAAGGCTTAAAACTGAAAGGTGAATCGCCAGTTTTAGAACTATCGGTCATCCATTAACTCCTAAGACATGATTAATAAAACCGCGCATTTTTAGCAGAATAGAGACAATATAGCAAGATTTATTGGTATGATCTAATGCTTTTAATCGGAGCATCGACTTTTATGAATGAAAGATTAGCTAAACGAACCGAAGGAATATCACCTTTTTATGTGATGGAACTGCTTCGGCGTACCAAGGAACTTGAAGCCCAGGGCAGAGATATTATTCACATGGAAATCGGTGAACCTGATTTCCCTACATTGCCTACCATTGTTGAAGCGGGCCTTAAACAAATTCGCACTGGCGAGATAAAATATACCGCAGCCGCAGGCTTGCCTGAACTACGCGATAAAATCGCTAACTTTTATCTTCAGCAATATTCAGTCACTGTTGCCCAAGAACGTATATTTGTAACACCAGGTGCTTCAGGCGCTTTTTTACTGGCACTGGGTGCTAGCCTTAACCCTGGAGAAGAACTCTTAATGGCCGACCCCTGTTACCCTTGTAACAGTAACTTTGTTAAGTTGTTTGATGGTAAAACCAAAACCATTCCAGTCGATGCTTCAAACAATTATCAACTGACCGGAAAACTAATCAAACAATATTGGACTCCAGCCACCAAGGGGGTGTTGATTGCGTCACCCTCAAATCCAACTGGAACGATCATTAGTGCTGACCAATTAGAAGAATCGATCCGAACGGTCAACCAGATTGGCGGCTGTTTTTATTCAGATGAGATTTATCATGGATTGGTTTATGGTGAAAAAACCAAGTCCGCGCTCGAGTTTAGTGATAACGTTTTTGTAATCAACAGTTTTTCCAAATTTTTTGGTATGACCGGCTGGCGTGTCGGCTGGTTGATAGTGCCTGAGGAGTTTATAGATGCCACCGAAAAATTAGCTCAAAATATATTTATCGCTACAGCAACCCATTCACAATATGCCGCCTTAGCTGCTTTTGATCCAAACGCCCTGACTGAACTTGAACACAGACGAGCCGAATTTCAAATTCGACGTGACTTTCTTTACCAAGCTTTGCTGGATCTGGGTTTTGGAATCCCCATAAAACCGGAGGGTGCTTTTTATATTTACGCCGACTGCTCCAAATTTACCGATGACAGCTACCAGTTCGCCCTGGACTTACTAGAAGCTGAAGGCGTTGCCATTGCACCCGGCAAAGATTTTGGTGCATATGAAGCTAATCATTACGTCCGCTTTGCTTATACGATATCTATAGATAGAATGTCGCTTGCCATGCAACGTTTAGAAAAATTCATTAGAAAAGGATAATTATGACCATCGCCCA
The DNA here is from genome assembly GCA_903832775.1 of uncultured Methylobacter sp. GTDB lineage: Bacteria > Pseudomonadota > Gammaproteobacteria > Methylococcales > Methylomonadaceae > Methylobacter_A. The sequence goes on from CAILCX010000004.1 coordinate 57,660, forward strand.
AGTTTCAGCCTCCGAATTAAAAACCAGAATTGAAAATGAACCAGATTTATTTTTGCTGGATGTCAGGGAACCCAATGAGTTCGAGTTTGCCTGCATAGAAAACAGTGTGCTGATACCACTTAATCAAATCCCGCAAAGGCTGGCAGAGCTTGATCCACACCAAGAAATTGTCGTAATTTGCCATCATGGTGTGCGCAGTTCTCAAGCTTGCATGTATCTTATCAATTCAGGTTTTGAGCATATTACAAACTTAAGCGGCGGAATTGATGCCTGGTCCAGTGTTTGTGATAACTCCGTGCCAAGATATTGAGCGGATAAACCTGCCGACATTTAGTTTCAAAATCATCAAAGCGCGAAATCCTAGCCAGTACAAAAACATTAATTCACCACGAAAAAATAAAACTTCGTGGTGTGTTTTAGTGGCTAAACCGACAACATCTCCAATACTAATAACGCCATATTTTTAGATCCCCCGCCCTGCCCTAACTGCTTTTTAACTTGTAGCAGATTTTCTCTCATTTCATCAGCGTAAGTATTATCTGTCAAAATTTGCAATACTTCGGCTGATATCTTTTCAGCAGTGGCCTCATGCTGAATTAATTCTTTAATAAAAGATTTCCCCAAAATTATATTAGGCAATCCTATAAACGGAATATTGACCAATTTCTTTCCCAACCAGTAAGTTAACGATGAAAGTTTATACACAATTACCATTGGCACAGTTAACAAGGCAATTTCCAAAGTTGCGGTGCCTGAACTGGTCATCACCGCATCACAGCACTGAATGACATCGTAAGGCTGGCTTTTTATCACCTTAATAGCTAACGATGACTGGCGAAGATGGACTTCTAGCATAGCATCACTGATTGAATCAGCTTGCGGCAAAATAAACTGGCAATCGGACAAATCAAACTGTATTTTTTCAGCGGCGGCTAGCATAACCGGCAACAGGCGATTGATTTCATTAGCGCGACTTCCAGGTAATAAGCCGACTATCGGTTTGCTTTTATCAAGCCCAAAATGCTTTAAAGCATCATCCCTGTTAAAACGGGGGCGAATCTTATCGACTGAAGGATGCCCCACGTAACGAACTGGGACTTTTTCAGCATCATAATAAGCTGTTTCAAAAGGAAATATCACCGCCATCATGTCGATAACCTTGCCATAAGTCCTTACCCGCCCAGGCCGCCAGGCCCAGACTTGCGGGCTCACATAAAACAAAACTTTAATGCCCAAGCCTTTGGCATAGCGTGCAAGCTTGAAGTTGAATTCTTTGTAATCCACGCACACCAACAAATCCGGACGTTCCTTAGCTACCAATTGCTTCATTAAAGTTAAAGCACGTCGTATTTCAGGATAATGCTTTATAACTTCGACAACGCCGATAACGGCAATATTGCCTGAGTCATAGCGAATTTCGATGCCCGCTTGCGCCATTTTTGAACCGCCCATGCCTATGCCTATAATATCGGGTTGCAGATCTTGCAACTCTAGAAACATATTAGCAGCATGTTGGTCACCGGACGATTCTCCAGCGCTAAACAGGATTTTCAAGATTCAAGGCTCTCAATAGAAAAATCATTTGGACCACGAAAAACTCGAAAAATCCCAAAAGAGATGCCAACGTGTAATTCGTCATCCAATTGATAAATAACTAAATTCGATTGCTTCTTGTTGCTCATGGACATAACATTACACTATTGTCAGAACACCCCGAATAACCGCCACAATCTCCCTGATGGTGTCATCTTCAAGCGACGGACAAATCGGCAATGCAAAACAGTTGGCTGACACAAATTCAGTCACCGGCAGACTAACGTCGGCATACTCTTCTTTAAACACATTTTGCTTGTGCAAAGGCACCGGATAATAAATGGCACAGGAAATTTGTTTATCCTGCAAGGCTTTCATTATCTCATCGCGACGATCACATAAAACCACGTACTGATGATAAACATGCTCACCCAAACCGTCTTCAAACGGCGTGGTCAACGGCAAATCAGCCATTAACTCAGAATACAGATGCCCTGCTTGTCGACGACCTTGATTATATTGATCGATACGTTTTAACTTGGCTCTTAGGATCACCGCCTGCATTTCATCCAGACGACTGTTGTAGCCAATTACATCATGATAATAACGGACATCCGAACCATGATTGTGCAGCATTTTAAGTTTTTTGGCTGTCTCGTCTGAGTTGGTCACAACAAGTCCACCGTCACCAAAAGCCCCCAGGTTTTTACTCGGAAAAAAACTAAAGCCAGCAGAATCACCGATAGCGCCGGTTTGTTTGCCGTTAATGGTTGCACCAAATGACTGGCAACAATCTTCAATCAGCTTTAAATTATGCTGATCGCATAACTGCTTAATTCCAGTCATATCAGCCGGTTGGCCAAACAGATGCACCGGCATAACGGCTTTGGTTTTGGACGTAATCGCTTGCTCTATGGCCTTTGTCGAGATATTGAAGGTCTTGGGATCAATATCGACAAAAACTGGAACTGCACCGACATACTTGATGGCTTCGGCTGTTGCGATAAAGGTAAACGCAGTCGTAATCACTTCATCGCCCGCACCAATACCTTCGGCAATCAAGGCAAGATGCAATGCATCAGTTCCCGATGCTACCGCAATGGCATGTTTAACGCCAAGATAAGTTGCCGCTTCTTTTTCAAATGCCTGAACATTAGGGCCTAAAATAAATGAACAATTTTCAATTGTTTCAGCCAGACCACGCTCTATTTCATCTTTAATTTCAAGGTATTGAGCCTTCAGGTTTACCATTGGTATCATATTTTATGCCTTTATGTTTTTCAATTGTCTATGCCACAAAAGTATCGTGGTCTATTCGCCTAATAACCGGGTAATGGCTATTGCAGTTTCCAACGCCCGTTTACCTGCTTCCCCGGAAACCAGAGGATTGTCACCCGTTTGTATACAGTTAACGAAATGTTTGATTTCTTCCAGCAAGGCATCCCCACTTTCAAAAACCGACTCTTCTGTTTCTATTTCCGGTATGCCAGGAAACATTTCTTTTGTGCCGGTTCGGTGTTTGGTTAACACCCGATTTTGGAAATCCACGGAAACGTAAGAAGACGGTCTGAACATCCGCATTTTGCGCTCCATCTTTAAACTAATCCTACTGGCCGTAACATTTGCCACGCAACCATTTTTAAACAGCAAACGGGCATTTGCAATATCAGTCCCTTTGGTTAAAACCGCGGTGCCGCTAGCATCGATGCGTTCAACCTCGGAATTTACCAATGCTAAAATAATATCGATATCATGTATCATTAAGTCAAGCACTACACTGACATCATTGGCGCGAGGATTAAACGGGGACAATCGGTGAGATTCAATAAACAGTGGCTTTTCTTCCTGATCCAAGCCCAACACCGCTGGATTGAAGCGTTCCAGATGGCCTACCTGCAAAATCAGATTATTTTGTCTGGCAATAGCGATCAACTCATCAGCTTCAGCAACCGTCACGGTAATCGGCTTTTCGACCAACACATGAGTGCAGGCATTCAGAAAATCTTTGGAGACTTTGTGATGCAATGTCGTAGGAACCACAATACTAACTGCATCAACCTTTCCCAACAGAGATTGATAGTCTGTTAGCACCACAGCACCGTATTTTTCGGCTACTTCTTTTGCTGCTGCCTCATTAATATCAACAACGGCAACCAATTCACAATCAGGCAGTGAGGCATATTTTTCTGCGTGAAATTTCCCCAGATAACCGGTACCGATTACAGCACATTTTAATTTTTTCATGTAATTTACTAAATCCCGTTTACTAATGCTCCCGCTATAGGAACAAACTTACTTACGGCTATTGTAAACTATCACCCTGTATTCAGAAAATTTTGTACTTGGCAAGTTACATAATCCGGTTTTGATGTTAGGATCAAACATTATTTGAAGATTTTTGCCCAGTAACTCTCATATTCTTTCAGGACCTTTTATTAAACTTCAGTTTACAGCATGAAAAGGAGATGAGGAGATGACTGATGAACATAATACCGAACCTCTTAAAAGGGCCGCTCAACTCATCCTGAAAGATGAAATAAGACATCTTCAACTTGTACCTTCTGTCGCGCTTAAATTATTGAAGTTAACCAATGACGATAATGCCAAAATTGAAAACTTATCCAGAATTATAGAAACTGAACCTGTACTTGCTGCAAAAATCCTTAAACAGGTTAACTCTGCTGCTTATGCCCTACCCAATAAAACGACTTCCCTTAATCGGGCCGTTACTATTCTTGGCTTTTCCACTGTGCGCCAACTTGCACTAACACTACTCTTTTATAACAAACTTATACAACAAAAAACTCCCCAACGATTTGATTTGTTATTATTTTGGCAACATTGCCTCTATGTTGCCTCGTTAAGTAGAAGAATTGCCGTTGCACTAAAACATCCGGACCCTGACTTAATATATACAGGGGGGCTTTTACACGACATCGGCAAAATCGTTTTTGAAAGTTACGGGCGATTAACTTATAGTGATTTCATTGACTCAATGGATAAAAGCGGACGATCAACACTTGAAGAAGAGCGCCGTTTTTTTGGATTGACTCATTCCGAGATGGGGCATGTTTTCTGCCTTGAATGGCAATTGCCCACTTCAATTATGGCCATCGTCGCTTATCACCATAACCAACCTACCGACACATCACATTGCAGTCAATATAAAACAGAAATTGCTATTGTCTCATTCGCAAACTACATTGCCTGGATACAAGGCATCGGTTCGGCAACTTATGATAGCCATCCCACCTTACAAAGTGCTGTACTAGCAACTATTAACATCGATCAAATAGATCTTGAAGTCATACTTCGACAAGTAGATGAGGATATGCAAAGCACCAGGGAGTTTTACAACATTCAGATACCGGGTTTAACCACATTAAGGGCAACACTGGTTAAAGCGACTATCAATATGAGCCAAATAAACACAGACCCCCCATCCTCCTCAAATCATTCATCAAACAAGGTACCCTCATCTTGCTTAACCGCGCCCCACCATAGCCTAAATACTAGTGAGTTTATACCCAGAACTCTGGAAGCGATTCATGAAAAATTCTCTTTTGACCGCAGCATTATGTTCATGATTGATCCTAAACGCCGTTGTTTAGTGGCCTCTTACTGGTGGCCTAAATCGATAATACCAAACAAAAATCAATCATTTGAAATCGATATAAAAGTCATTAGCGGATTGTTATTGACCTGCCTGCGAGAAAAAAAAGCCGTCATTATTAATAATAAATTAGAACCCGACAATCCAATATTGCGACACCTTAAAACAAACGAATTTATCACTATACCTGTATTACATCACAATCATTTGGCTGGGGTACTATATGCTGACAACCCTCTATCAAAAAAAGCTATGCGACCTCAATTCCTGATCGACATAACCCCTATTGCCTATGAATTAGGCGTTGCTATGTTTAATGCCAAAAAATATGACCTAGAAAAAAAACATGCTCAGATTGATCATTTAACCCAGCTTTTTAATAAACGCATGGCTAACAACTTCCTTATGCCAATTTTTCAAGGAGATAAATCCAAACTGAAAAACATAGCCATCGGCTTTATTGATATCGACAAATTCAAACTATTCAATGACGATTGTGGACACCAAGCAGGTGATAATGCCTTAAAGATCGTTGCTGACATATTGAGAAGCCTTACCCGTCCTGGAGATTTCATTGGTCGTTATGGTGGAGAAGAATTTTTATTTGTCCTTAAGAATACCGATGAAAAAGGCGCTTATGGTTATGCCGAGCGCATAAGATCAGAAATCGAACGCCGAGGCAGGATTATGAGTCAACGATTCCAGGGGCATCTGTTAACGGTCAGTATCGGTGTATCTATGTATAGCAAACACTTTACAACTTACAACGAAATGATCGAAGTCGCCGATCAAGCCATGTATCGAGCAAAAAACGAAGGTAGAAACAGAATTGTCATTCTACCGGGCATGACATCCGACAAAAAATAACGACCGTTACAATTTACACATTCACCGTTTCAAATTGATTACAATCCCTGCACCATCAACTGATTTTCGTTTATCCATTTCCGGTTCTTGGGACATCAACATTTGACCGTCCAAATTTAAAGGATGTTGTTTGTTTTTACTCTCGGTAGCAAAAATATTTATTGACTCAATCTCCGTAGATCGTTGTTCATTTCTTAACCAAACATTTCCAGATTGATCAAATGGAATTGAAAGAATTAATGCTTTCGGAGACTCTGTGACCGCATCAACACGCAACACTGAGGGTTTGTTTTTTTCAGTTTTTTGTTTTGAATTAACGCTACTTTCTTTTTTTATAACCTGGCCTAAGGGAACTGTTACTGACTGTTGCTCTGCCGCATAAACATCATTAAAACCTGGCCTTTCAGAACCGGTGATCATATCTAACAAGAATCCCATAAAAAATAATAGAAACAATCGGATACTATAAATCGTCATTATCTTGCTCTTCGACTATAAAAAGAATTACATTATTAAACCTTGATCAACAATCTACAATAATTACCTAACAATGTCACATTTTGTGACCAGATACTCCTCTACCCATCCGTTGCTCTGTTTCCAGCACTTTTTGCGTTGTCTGTAACACGGTATCTGGATTTAAACTCATGGAATCAATGCCGATGTCCACCAAAAACTCTGCCATTTCAGGGTAATCGGATGGCGCCTGCCCACACAATCCACAATGCCTACCGTTACGCCGCGCACCTTCAACAGCAAGACGGATCATTTGTTTAACTCCGGGATCTCGCTCGTCAAAGTCTTCAGCAACAATTGCGGAATCACGATCTACGCCTAAAGTTAGCTGAGTCAAATCATTAGAGCCAATAGAAAATCCGTCAAAATATTCTGAAAAGGCATCAATCTGAATGACGTTATTGGGGATTTCACACATCACATAAATTTCCAATCCGTGTTCACCGCGTTTCAAGCCGAGTTGCGACATATAATCGAGAACGCGTCTGGCTTCCTCAACACGCCGACAAAATGGAATCATCAAAATTACATTCGATAAACCCATTATTTCACGCACTCGTTTCATGGCTTTACATTCCAGGGCAAAACCTTCTGCATAAGCAGGGTGGATATAACGCGACGCACCACGAAAACCGATCATCGGATTGGCTTCATCAAATTCAAACCAACGCCCACCCAGTAAAGTGGCGTATTCATTAGTTTTAAAATCAGACATCCGCACCACAACCGGTTTGGGATAAAATGCAGCTGCAATGGTGCCGACGCCTTCCGATAATTTCTGGACAAAATACTCTTCAGGACTACCATAATTAGCGACTAGTTGAGTTAACTGATCTCGTTCCATAGCATCTTGAATGCGCTCTGGATGTATCAAGGCCATGGGATGAACTTTGATATATTCGGTAATAATGAACTCCATTCGTGCCAAACCTACGCCATCATTAGGCAAGAAGCTCGCTTTAAACGCCAATTCAGGATTCCCGATATTCAGCATGATTTTGGTTTTTGGACGTTGCAAACCGGTTAAGTCAGTTGTTTCGATATCAAAGTCCAACTTACCGGAATAAACTTTACCAATATCACCTTCAGCGCAGGACACTGTAACCGGATTATTTTGTTTAATCATTATTGTGGCATTGTCGCAACCCACCACAGCAGGAACACCCAATTCACGAGATATAATCGCTGCATGACAAGTCCGCCCACCACGATTAGTTACAATAGCCGAGGCTATTTTCATGACCGGCTCCCAATCAGGGGTTGTCATATCGGCAATAAGAATCTCGCCTGCCTTAAAGTATTTCAACTCATCAACCTTATCAATAACTCTCGCGTTGCCTACTGCAATCTTGCTGCCTACAGCATGCCCGGTGATAAGCGGTTCAGCTTTCTGTTTAAGACTATATTGCTCCAAAACCATACCGTTCAATTGCGAAACTACGGTTTCCGGCCTCGCCTGAACAATATACAACACACCGTCAAGACCATCTTTTGCCCATTCCATATCCATCGGCTTGGTAAGACCCGCCTTTACACTGTAATGTTTTTCAATTTTAATGGCATAGTCAGCCAGGGTTAAAACATCGTCATCACTAATACAAAAACGATTGCGTTCATCAGTAGAAGTTACGATATTGCTGGTAGACTCACGGGTACGACCATCGCTGTAAACCATTTTTATTTTCTTGGCGCCCAACGTTCGCCTTAAAACAGCCTGATGCCCTAACTTAAAGGTGGATTTATGAACATAAAATTCATCGGGATCAACTGCACCTTGCACGACATTCTCCCCCAAGCCATAAGCGCCGGTTATAAACACCACATCTTTAAATCCCGATTCCGTATCCAGCGAAAACATCACGCCACTTGAACTTAGATCTGAGCGTACCATTTTCATAATGCCAATCGATAAAGCCAATTTAAAATGATCGAAGCCCTGATCGACACGATAATGAATGGCGCGATCGGTGAACAAGCTGGCAAAACAATGTTTACAAGCGTTAAGTAAGGCCTGCTCTCCACGTATGTTCAAAAAAGTATCTTGTTGGCCGGCAAAGCTGGCAGTCGGCAAATCTTCTGCTGTCGCCGAACTGCGAACGGCAACGCTTAATTCCTCACCATACTGATTTTTTAATTCGCCATAAGCCTTGATGATTTGCTGTTCGAGGTCTTCCGGGAATGGTGCTGCGTAGATAATCTCTCGGGCTTTAAGTGCTCGCTTGGCAAGGTCAGTTACATTTTCAGGATCCAAATTATCCAAGGCTTTATGGAGTTCAGGCCAACCCTGTTCCTGAGCCCGCTCAAGAACATAACGGTAAGCTTCAGCGGTTACGGCAAAACCATTGGGTATCTGAATACCTTGTGGCTTGAGCTCTCGATACATTTCACCTAAAGAAGCATTCTTTCCACCTACAAGGGGCACATCTTCTATGGTTAACTCATTAAACCAGCGGATATAGTTTCTTTGCTCAAACATATTGATTCCTTAAACGAATAAATCGCTTATTAAAGATTGTGGCAGTTACCAAGAAATCAGCATTTATTTACATTTAATCAGATGAAAAAAAGCTCATTCATGACCAGACAAAACACCATAATGATTTATTGAAAGAATTACAATATGTGTATTTACTTACCTTTACACGGCAAGTTGGAAAACTGAATTAGACTATTGCTTTTTAAGAAGACAGGGAACAGATTTGGCAAGTTAATCAAAACCCAAATCCGAATAGATTTACCCTTTTACCCGTTATAAGTGAGCATTATTGATTAACAAAAGGGCGATATTTCAGTCGCCCTTTTGTTACAAATAGTTGCACGCAATAATGAACTAGATATTGATCAGAGTCAGCGTGACAACAAGGAAAGCTGAACGCTTAAACCGCAATACCTACTTGTAATGCATCAAACCAGTCCAGGAATCGTTTGACATCATCACCTTTGAACATTCGACCATGCTGTGGCGCCAGAATATCAATATCAAGATTTCTTACCCGCTCAATCCAGACTCTTTTTGCCTGATTTGACGGCATCCAGCGCTGATGCCAATAACGCATTTTCTCTACGTGTGCAGAGAAATTATCTACAAATACCGGTGAATCGGGAGGCTCAATTGATCCACCAACATCCCCAGACATTAAAATCTTGGCTTGTGGATCATACACATGAAAATTACCGGGAGAATGTAAATAATGAGCAGGAATCAGTTGCAGTTCCAAAGACTCTAATTTGATGGTCCCCCCATTATCGGGAATGCCTACATATTCAATGGAGTCACAACTGTAATGACGCAAAAAACCTTCCCACAATGCCGGAGCATGGAGCTTCGCATTGGTTAAAGCCTGATCCCACAAACCTAATGATGAGATGACGTCCGGATCCTGATGTGAAGCGAATAAATCCGTTATTTGGTCAACTGGCGCATGGTGCAAAACTGCAGCCATCATCGGTGCGAACAATTCGGCACCACCAGGATCCAAAAGCAGACAGCGGTTAGGTGTGCGAACCACATATTGATTGGTATCGACTATATTACCGGGCTTACCCTCATCCCTCCCAAACATAATCCATTGGTGCGATCCTTCATAGATTTTGGTCATCTTCATGAGACACGGCCTCTTATAATTAACAGTTAATTAGCTATTGCGATAAATAGATAATGCGATTCTGCAACGCTGCACATTATCATGGATAGTATGTGCAGCTTTATCTACACTTTCGGCAACTGCTTGCAAACTCTGCAAATATTCACCCGCCTGAGATGCTTCAATTCTTGAGTTTGCCGCAATAACCCTTGCCGCTCTTGCATGATGCATCACTTCTTCGAGTTGACCCAAAAGTTGCGAGACATCCTTTTTAAAGCGTCTTTGGCAATCCTGCATGGCTAGTCTTGCCTGATCAACCGGTTCCTGCATTGATTCAGCATACAATGCACCTTCAGCCATTTTTGCTGCCAACTCAAATTTATTAAACGCAATGGTTTTATGATATTCCTCGACAGTTAAGCGATATAAAACCAGTGCATAGATATTAATGTTTGTAACCAGCTCGATTGTTTCCTTGGCCAGTTCATTAATAAAGTCGGTAATAGGTTGAAATCCTTTTGCTTTATCTCCAGCCCTGAAGGCAATAGCTTTAGCATTTGCCGCCGCCAGCGATATTTCTTTAGCCACCACCATGACTGCGCTTAATTCCGAGGTAATGGAAGCCACGGCAATAAACTGAGATTTAGTCTGATTAGTCATATTTAATTACACCATGAAAAAAGTGACATTTTTAAAACTCCGTACCTGACTCAAGAAAATCGATCCTGTACTGATGAAAAGTAGCCTCGGAAGAAATATTTTGCCAACCACTAATAAGAAAGATTGAAAAGACAACAAAAACTTAACAACCTGATTAGTTAAACCAAACTTAATACTTTATGTGAAACTTCGTTTAAAGATACCACATAGTCGGCACAACCCAACTTAAAAGCAGCACCTGGCATTCCCCAAACCACACAGGACTGCTCGTCCTGAATAACAGTTTTGGCGCCTGCATCATGCATTTCTTTCATACCTATTGCACCATCAGCACCCATTCCTGTCAGTAAAACAGCAATAGCATTGGCACCGGCACATTGAGCAACAGAACGAAACAACACATCAACTGCAGGTTTATGTCGATTAACCGGAAGACCATCGTTCAACTGAATTATATATCTACCGCCTTCCCTGATAAGCAACATATGCCTGTCTCCGGGAGCCAGGTAAATATGCCCAACCTCAGCAAACTGACCATCCTTAGGAATACAAGCGGTCATTTCGGTTACAAGATCGACATGCCTGATAAATGATTGACTGAATGCCGCAGGCAAATGCTGTGTCATTAATATAGGTGGCGTATCTGCCGGAAATCCTTTAACTACTGCTTTTATAGCTTCCGTTCCACCCGTTGAAGCCCCAATTGCGATTATCTTATTTGTATGCCTGATTGTTCGTTTTATTGGATCAGATTTAAGAATAACATCAACTGAATGTTTCTCTGGAATATCAACAACATGATTTATAGCCGAATTTTTAACTTTAATTACTCTATTTGGAGTATTTCCAACTTTTGCCTGGGCGGCAACTATAACCTTGGAAATAATCTCCTCTGCGTATTCATTAAGGGTATGAACAACATCAACTTTAGGTTTAGCAATAAAATCTACGGCACCGAGGGCCAATGCATTTAAAGTAGCTTCGGCTCCATGCTCAGTAAGCGTTGAAATCATAACGACGGGTGTCGGTCTTAAGCGCATCAGATTACTTAAGAAAGTAATGCCATCCATATGTGGCATTTCTATATCCAGCGTTAATACATCGGGGTTTAATTGCTTAATCATTTCCCTCGCAATAAGAGGGTCTGCTGCCGTACCAACCACTTCAATCTCAGGCGATGAACTTAACACCTCAGTCAGTATTTTCCTGATTAATGCCGAATCATCAATAATCAATACGCGTATCTTGTCCATAAATCCACTCTAAAAAAACTAACGTCACCATCACCAGGTGCATTGTTAATGTCAATTACCGTCACTTTAAGGCTTAGTCATATACCAAATATAAAAAATAGCGATTGCCTAAGAACCAAACAAATTATTCCAGTCTTCTTATATTAGCCTGTGATGCTACCTTCACCTTTGCAATGATATCATCGGCATAATCGTTTAATGCACTTTCCACATTAATTGTAGGTTTAGCGATAAAATCAACGGCTCCCAATTCCAGCGCTGTTAAAGTTACTTCAGCATTACTTTCTGTGAGGGCTGAAATCATCACTACTGGCATTGGCCTTAATCGCATCAGGTTACGTAAAAAAGTAATCCCATCCATTCGTGGCATTTCAATATCGAGGGTTAATACGTCCGGATTTAACTCCTTAATCATTTCTCTGGCAACATAGGGATCTTCCGCCGCACCTACAACCTCAATATCAGGAGATGAGCTAAGTATCTCAGTCAGTACCTTTCTGATCAGTAATGAATCATCAACAATTAAAACACGTATTTTATTCATTACTCACTCTTAAAAAAGCTCAACATCACCCTCAACAGGCGCATTTTTAATATTGTTAAAATACTGTCGCTCTCTTCTTATGATCGTATCATTATGCAAATGCTCGATTTTTTTCATTCCAACTTTACCCGTTTTAGGAAAATAAATGATTTTCCTTGGATAAATATCACCCAAATCCTGAGAAAGTAACAGCAAACCTTCTGTGTCAATATAATCCAGAATGAAATCAATATTTTTCAGCCCAACGTCCGTTAAAGTTGGGATAATTTTACCGCCTCCAAACACTTTAACTTCCAGGTTTTTTCTTTTTCCGCCATTACTCAAAATAGTATTAATCAAATGCTCCATGGCAAAATTTCCATAGCGAGTCGCATTTCCTACGACTGACTCATTGCCTTGCTTTAATTTATCGGCCGTTGTTTCAGGTAACATAAAGTGATTCATTCCCCCCAAACCTAAAATCTTGTCACGGATACAGGCCGATATACAAGAGCCCAAAACAGTTGTAATCAGTTCGTCTTCACGAGTTACATAATATTCGCCCGGCAAAATTTTTGCGGCAATAACACCCCGCTCTTTGTCTACATAGCGACTAATATGCTCAAAGCCATTGATGGAAGGCGGATCAAGTTCATTTCTAGCACTCATGATTATTTATGTATTTTTCCTGTAGCTGGTACATGCCACTAATTCAAACTCGTTCGAAAGTTGATTTAATGATTCCGAATGCCCGATAAACAGCCAAGATCGCGCTGACAACATCTCGGCATAGCGTCGCGCGAGCGAGGTCTTGGTTTCACGATCAAAGTAAATCAGAACATTTCGACAAAAAATGAAATCAAAATGGCATTTCATTGGCCAATCTTGCATAAGGTTTAACTGCTTAAATTGTATTATTTTTTGCAATTGAGGTCTGACTTTCACTTGACCCGATTGTGATGATTTTCCTCTCATAAACCACTGTTTAAGGGTTTCATCGGATAGATCAGTGACTCTTTCATCAGTATAAATACCCTCTGATGCCGTTTGTAAGACATTCGTATCCAAATCAGTTGCCAGAATTTTGATATCCCAATCAGCAGGAACATTTTCCAGCAGGGTAATTGCTAAAGAATAAGGCTCTTCACCTGTAGAACAGCCTGCAGACCAAACCTTGATTTGCTTGGTTGCTTTATTTCTTATCAAGAGCTCTGGAATAACGACTTCTCGAAGATAATCGAAATGATGCATTTCCCTGAAAAAAGCGGTGAGATTTGTAGTTATGGCATTTATGAATGCTGTAAACTCTAGATCTGGATAATCTTTGAGATACTGGCAATAGTCCTTGAAATCTGCCAACCCAAGTTTGCGTACCCGCTTGGATAATCTGGAATAAAACATATCAAATCTTTCATCAGGCACTTGAATTCCTGAATGTTGATTCGATAATTTCCTGAGAAAATTAAAGTCATCGGCTGTAAATTTAAATTCGCGATCCTTCTCAACAATAGCCATATCTAAACTATTTCCTTTTTAATCACGCGTCATGGACATCAAGTACTTCTAACAAACCCAACAATTGCGCAGACTCAATGAATCTAGGGGATGGATAAATAATACTGACTTGTTTATTAAGCTTAACGGCAGATATTTTTAATGATACGAGAAGTTGCAAAGTCGCTGTGTCTATAGATGCCACATCTGAGGCATTAATTTCAATTTGATCATGCATTGCTACACAAAGTTTTAGCGTTTCGTGCAATTTGACAACATGCTGAATATTGAGCGTACTATCCAAATCAATTTGAGATCCGATAATCTCCTCGGATGAATCATCTTGCTGAATTGCAATTAATTCAGGTTCCGAACAATCATCAACGCTATCGTTTATCATAACCATTACACTTTTATCATTAAATTCATCAACTTGCAACCCATCGTCATTAGTCATAACTCCTAACTCTTCGTGTAGAACAGATAAACTTTCGTCTTCTACATCATCAGTCAAATCTTCCGGATAATTCTTAGGCATACCGGTTTTATTATCACTAATTAGCTGTCCCGCCAATTTAACCTCGCTATCGAAGTCGACTATAAGCGAATGCTCTTCATCTTCATCTTTATCGTTTTCAACCTCCATCCAGGCAAGTGGATCATAACCGATTAAATTATTATCTTCATTTGTTGCCATGCATCACCTTGCCTTCAAGAAAGTCAACAGCAAGGCTACGAAAATCCCTTGCCGAACGACTTTTTGGACTATATTCTAAAATTGTTTTACCGAAGCTTGGACATTCGGCTAACAATGCCGTTTCTCTTATAACTGTCGCTAATATTTGCTCAGGAAAATGCGTAAGCAATACGTCCAAAACCTGGCTGGATATTCTTCTATCAGGCGAATACCGTGACATTACCAATAAGGTCTTATATTTTATCTGTAACGCCTGTTCAAACCGCTTAATCGTACCCATCAGATGAGACAGACCTTGTAAAGCCAGAAAATCACTGGACATGGGAATTAATATTTCATCGGCTGCAATCAAGGCATTCGCGACCAACAAACCCGAGGACGGCGGACAATCAATAAAAACAAAATCCTGGTCGTCTAGTCCTGACTGTAAAGCTTCCTTAAGTAAAACTCCCCGTGAAGTATGTTGCTGAGCAGTTAAACGTTCGATATCTTTAAGTTTGTTTCCTGAATTAATTAATTTTAAATTATCCCTAACAGGAACAAGTTGCTGATCAACTGTTTTATTTTTAAGCATAGCATCGTCAATTCCCCCATAATTAAGCTCTGTAACTCCTAAAGAAACTGCTAAATGTCCTTGTGGATCAAGATCAATAGCGGTAACTTTGTACCCCGATTGTGCTATCGCATGGCATAAATTTGCAGTCGTCGTCGTCTTGCCAACTCCACCTTTTTGATTAATTATTGCAACAATCCTCACCTGTCACTCCAGACTTTCAATTCCCTCAACCTCATCGGGATTAAGTAATTTATCCACATCAAGGAGCATAATCATCTTTTTCTTATAGACATGCATACCACGCATATATCGTGTATTAATTTTTGCACCAAAATTGGGGGCTTTCTTGATTTCATCCAAATTAATATCTAATACATCAGAAACGGCATCTGCAACTATACCCATTACAAATTGGCTAGTGCCATTTTCAACACAAAGCACAATCACTACCGTTTTAGGGGAATAGTCACAATGTTCCAAAGAAAAACGTTCGCGTAAATCAATAATGGGAACAACCGAGCCACGTAAATTTAAAACACCTTTAACAAATGTAGGCGTATTTGGAATAATACGTACAGCTTCCCATCCCCGAATCTCTTGTACTTTCAGAATCTCGACGCCATAAGCTTCTCCAGCGAGCTGAAAAGTGAGAAATTGTTCTACCCGACTATTATTTGACTGCACATCTGTTGTCATCGTTATAGCTTCCTGTTAGTGATTTGGTTTGCTACGTCAATTATTAAAACTCTTCCCATTCATCACTGCTAGCAATTATTGGCTTCTGTATTACAGTAACTTTAGGTTCCAGTCTTTTTGCAGTTACAACTTGCGTTTTTACTGGCAAAGATTTAGTGCTAACAACAGATTTTTTTATTGCAGCATCACCGCTTGAATTGACCTTAAAAAAGCTGATTAACTGGGTCATATTAGTAGATTGCTCACTCATCGCAATGCTACCAGCGGCAGCCTGTTCTGCCAACGCTGCATTTTGCTGAGTAATATCATCCATTTGCGCAACCGCTTGATTGACTTGCTCGATTCCTGCAGACTGCTCCGAACTGGCACCAGCAATTTGAGCAACAATTTCACCAACCTTGGCAACACTTTCAACAATCTCAGTAAGTGCTGCTCCTGTTTCATTAACAAAAGTAGTACCCGCACGTACCTTCTGCACACTGTTTTGGATCAGTTCGTTGCTTTGTTGAGCTGCGGTTGCACTGCGTTGCGCGAGATTTCGAACTTCGGTTGCAACTACCGAAAAACCTCGACCCTGTTCACCAGCTCGGGCCGCTTCAACAGAGGCATTTAAGGCCAGCAGATTAGTTTGAAAAGCAATTTCGTCAATAACGCCAATGATTTCAGCAATTTTATTGCTGCTTTCGTTGATCTCCTGCATTGCAGCGATGGCCGACCTTACTACACCACCGCCTTTTTGTGCCAATTGACTGGCCGAATTAACAACCTCAGTTGCTTGAACAGTATTTTGAGCATTATTTTTTACGGTACTGGCAAGCTCTTCCATACTGGCCGCTGTTTCTTCAAGACTAGCGGCTTGTTGTTCAGCTCTATGAGACAGATTATTATTTCCACTGGCCATTTCTTGGGAAGAAC
Organism: uncultured Methylobacter sp.; assembly: GCA_903832775.1. Classification (GTDB taxonomy): domain Bacteria; phylum Pseudomonadota; class Gammaproteobacteria; order Methylococcales; family Methylomonadaceae; genus Methylobacter_A. The sequence continues at coordinate 74,567 of CAILCX010000004.1, forward strand.
TGTCTATAAAATCAGCCGCATCCCTAATTTGAATGATGAACTCGCTTAGCTTTGCCAAGGTACCATTTATATTATTTTTACATTCGGCATAGACACCTTGATAGTCATTAGTAATAGCAATAGTTAAATCTCCTTCAGCCATTGATTCCATCACCCTGTTAACGTCACTAAACACACTTTCCATTACATCGGTTAACTCATTAATTCCAATTGATAAAGCTTTGGTAAAGCCCTCTTTATCACTTAATCCTATTCGATTACTAAGGTCGCCAACTTTAACACCTTGGACCAGTCGGTCAATTTCCTGCTCAACTAAAACCTCGTGAGTCCTGTCTTTCCATTCAGCAACAAAGCCAATTCGCTCGCCCCTTTCATCGAGTACAGGACTGGCAATAACAGTCATATGATGATCGGCAATTAAAAGCTCTGTAGTATAGGAATCCTTTAAATTATCCAGCAGTCGACGTTGATGCGACGGATCTTTGTGAAAAAAATCGATATTTGAACCAATTAGATTATCCGCATCAAAATTCGGCAATTGACGACGAATATCATTTTCAGCAGACTTGAACATCTTCTGGATACTATCATTCGTATAAATAACTTCAAGATTGGTATTGGCTACCATAACACCTGCATGAACATTATCCAGTGCCTGGGTGAGCCGCATGGAATTTTCGGCTTGTTGCCTGACATCAGCCAAATCCACTCCCCCTTTAACATCCATGATATACAAGCTACGCAGTAAATCACCCAACTGGTCACCCCGACTCAAGTCCATCCTGGATCCCAAACCGCTACCGCTACTCAACCGGTAACACAAATTGATTGCAGCTTCAATATTGTTGCATATAGTTCTGATTAAACTAAAACTGAGTGCCACCGCAATCGTGGCTAACATTCCTGTGAAGGCTAGCTGAAGGTATTCTTGTTCAACGAATAATCGGTACATCAGAAAAACAATAGGTACAAGGAAAGTTGCTATTGCTAAAGCATTTTTCTTTTTTAACGAAACTTCCCTAATTGATTTAAGTATTAATGCAAAACCGGTCGGTCTTAAAGTTGCTTTGCCGGCCTCAACATTCTTGTACAACAACTCGGTTTCCCGGAGTAACTCAATATCGGTGCTACGTTTTAGCGGATGCCGAACAGAAAGGTATTCATGAACTTTACCACTTTTAAATAGCGGCATGGCGTTTGCCGAGACCCAATAATAATCACCATTTTTACATCTGTTTTTCACGAGGCCTTGCCAAGGCCTATAGCTTTTCAAGCACATCCACATATCTTCATAAGCTGCGGAAGGCATATCAGGATGCCGAACAATATTATGCTCCTGACCAATTAGTTCTTGACGAGTAAATCCACTGATTCTAACAAAAGCGTCATTGACATAAACAATACGCCCCATCAAGTCGGTTTTTGAAACCAAGATGTCATTTGGTTCTAGAACAACCTCATTATTAGTTATCGGCATATTAACTTTCATACAGACTTACCCTTGAAACTGCATTTTATTTTTATAATCATTAAATTTCATCCTGGTCCAATTCCTCAAGTTTCAGCAGCTTATCAACATCAAGTAACATCACCATGCGCTCATTAACGGATACCAAGCCATTAATAAATTCATTACTGATTTTAGCTCCAAAATCAGGGGCGGCCTGAATTTCAGTTTTATCAACACTAATAACATCTGATACCGAATCTACCACAACCCCCATAATACGGGTTTTTATACTATCACCTGTCTGGAGCACTACAACCACAGTTAACGGAGTATATTCAGCTTTGCTCAAATTAAAACGCTCTCTTAAATCGAGAATAGGAACAATCGAGCCACGTAAATTAACGACGCCCTTTTCATAATAAGGAACATTGGGGATTCTGGAAACCGGTTCCCAGCTTCTGATTTCCTGAACCCGGAGAATATCAACGCCATATTCTTCCTTGCCCAAGGCAAAACTCAGATATTGAACGGCGTTATCCAGGTTTTTACTGTAGTGATATTGATCAATATCTTTATTTTCAGCTTGTTGTGCCATAACTGTTTTTATGTCTTTTATTAGCGAATTGAAA
>CAILCX010000005.1 GCA_903832775.1 uncultured Methylobacter sp.
AAACCGCAATTTTTAGTTTTAACTAAAAACTATTTTTTGTAACCCTTTGTTTCAATTGGTCGGGACGATAGGATTTGAACCTACTACCCCTTGTCCGACAGAACGGTAAATCACCGTTTTCTAAGGTTCAATGCGATTCAAATAATTCATTTTTTATATTTAATTTCATTAAGTTACTTGAAATTAGGGTTCAACAATGTACAATGAAATTCACTAAAATTCAGTTAAAATGTTATCCCATACGTTATCCCACAAATTGTGGCCTAACCCCTTGATATTTGATCGAACTATCCCTTGTCAAAAAGACAAGTTACTGTTTAAGTGAGTTAAAAATGGCTATCAATATAATAAAACCGTTGGCTTTTTTACACTTTAAAGCCACGGAATCAGAACAATTAATCAAAGATGGTGGTGGCTTATTCGTCCGAATTAGACCAATTGCTAATGGCGGCGGCATTTCTTTTAGACTGGCTTATCGGTTTGAGGGAAAACTAAAATGGGCAGATTTGAAAGCTAAAGCACTCCCAGAAGCAAGAGCAGAGCGAGACACCTTAAAAGCGCTCCTTAAAACCGGAGTAGATCCTAAACTCGAAAAATCCCTTGAAAAAGAGCGCAACCGCCAACAACAACTTAACGAGCAGGAAGCAATAACCAAACTTAAAGCGCGTGTTACGGTCAGTGATTTATTTATTCGTTGGTGTGAAACTGATTTAATCAATCGCAAGGATCTTGATGAAGTCGTCCGAATGTTCAACAAGGATGTATTGCCTGCCTTGGGTGAATTATTTGTTGAGGACGTGCGTAAAGGTCATGTTGCTTTGGTTATCGATAAATTGAAACAACGCAACGTAAACCATTTGGCCAGAAATCTTTTAAAGTTGATGCGGCAAATGTTAAGATTTGCCGTTACGCGTGACCTTATCGAATTTGACCCCACAGCAAGCTTAAGCGTGGCAAAGATGACCACCAAACCCACCGAACGAGACAGAACCTTAAGCGAGGTTGAAATCAGGGCATTGGCGCGTCAATTACCGGATGCTAATTTATTAAAATCAACTGAGTGCGCTATCTGGATCGCCTTATCAACGTTGTGTCGTATCGGCGAACTATCCAAAGCCAGGTTATCAGAGCTTGATTTTAATTTGAATACCTGGACTATACCGGAGGCCAACAGTAAAAACGGCAAGGCTCACACGATTTATTTGTCAGATTTTGCACTTAAGCAATTCAAGGTCTTAATCCAGTTGGCTAAAAGTGATACCTGGATTTTTACTAATCGGGACGGTTCAAATCATGTGTGCGAAAAATCAATCACGAAGCAAGTCGGAGGTCGTCAAACCGAGGTTATATTGAGCAATCGCTCCAAAGATAGTCAAGCACTGGTGCTGAGTGGCGGCAAATGGACGCCACACGATTTACGTAGAACCGGAGCCACTATAATGGGTGATTTAGGTGTCGCACCGGATGTGATTGAAAAATGCCTTAACCATACCGAAGAAAATAAAGTTAAACGTATTTATCAACGGCAAAAATTGGAAGTCGAACAAGCCAATGCGTGGCAAGTGCTGGGTGAACGACTTAGTCTGTTAGCTAATAAAGACAGCCCAAATGTTATTTTGCTACACTCAAGAGCGTAGCTCAAATAATGCCATTAACCCATCTTCGTCACCTGCTAGCACAATTACTCATTATTACAACAACTTATAATTTTTTCATCGCCTCAGGTGGCACTACAGATTTTTTATTATTAATAACTGTCTTACATTTACCAAGCGGGTCTGGCTTGATGCTC
>CAILCX010000006.1 GCA_903832775.1 uncultured Methylobacter sp.
GCATTAGTTGGTACGGGTTCCCTAGCCATCAATTTGGGTACAAAAAACTTTAATATCACCACCAGTGAAGCCACGACGCTCGCGGGTCTTCGGGATTTAATTAATCAGGCATCTGACAATCCAGGTATACAGGCAAGTATTATCAAAGTAAGTGATACCGACTCTCGCTTAACACTAAGTTCAAGCGTACCAGGAGCAACAAACACCATTGGTATTAGCACAACCTTACCCAACCTGACATCTCTGGAATCTGTGCAGACAGCAGCGGATGCCAAATTTAAAGTCGGTGGACTATCAGTAACAAGATCCAGCAATACGATTTCTGATGCCATTCCCGGCGTAACCTTTTCGTTACTTAAAATTGATCCTGCAGGAGGAAATCTTAACGTTGAGCTGGATAAAAGTGCGGCACGATCCAGCATTGACAGTTTTATTACTGCTTATAATGCGTTGAACAGCACAATTGCAAGCTTATCCAGTTACAACGCCACAACCAAAACAGCAGGGCCATTATTTAGCGATTCGGCATTGCTGGGTGTGCAAAATCAGATTCGCCAAGCCTTATCGACTACATTATCAGGCGTTGTGACCGGCTTTTCATCTCTGGTAGATATTGGCATTAGCAAAGATAAAACCGGTGTACTTTCACTGGACTCCACCAAATTTACCAAAGCTGTAACTACAAATTTTGCAGCAGTTTCGACCTTATTTACTTCTTCTAATGGCGTGGCTGTCAAATTAAATAATGTTTTAACCAGTGCTCTGGCTACTGGTGGATCAATATCGGCACGCGAAACTGGGGTCAATAATAAAATCGCGGCTCTAGCCAAAGAACAAACTGCCCTCAATGTTACGCTTGCTGCCTCACAAGCCCGTTACCTCAAACAATTTAATGCAATGGATAATATAATGAGTCAGTTTCAATCTACCAGCTCATTTCTTACACAGCAATTTTATAAAACCTCCTCAAATTAATCTATTCCCGTTTTAAATCCCGCTAGGTGTACTAAAATAAGCTTATGCACCCTACTAAAAGTTACAATTTTCAAGTTAACACCATCTCCAGATCAAGTCATTCATGATAAATAATTTCAAGTATTTTTATGACAGATAAGTCGATTGATCTTGAACAACTAATAGCGCTTAGCGGGACCATACTGGAAAAAGCCAGAGAAGATAATTGGGATGAAGTTACGTCTTTGGAAGCTGAACGAAGTGAATTACTTGAGTTGTTTTTTGCAGAACCGGTGCAGCCGGAAGCGGCAAAAGTGGTTGGAGAAGGAATCCAGACCATCCTAGCGATAGATCAGGAGATTATGGCTTTAGGCAATCTGGTAAAACTTGATCTTGCCGAATCCCTGCACAAACTTGAACAAGGCAAGAAGGCTGTTAAGGCTTATAGTTCTTAACTTATCGTTCCCACGCTCCGGCGTCGACAATAACAGCATTGCAAAATGAATCGTTCATCCTACGGGACGCTGGAGCGTCCTTACTGCATTCCCACGCCGGAGCGTGGGAACGATGTGGTGGACCTTTGTGATGTCATCGCTACCAGGGATCAATATCTATCAACCCTGGCAATCCCGCATAATTACTGGCACTGGAATATCGCCAGTGTTCTGGCAAACTTACATAACCGCGTTTTAAACGCATCGTTCCCACGCTCCAGCGTGGGAATGCAGACCCAGACGCTCCGGCGTCGATAATAACAGCATTGCAAAATAGATCGTTCATCCTACGGGGCGCCGGAGCGTGGGAACGATGTGGTGGACCTTTGTGATGTCATCGCTACCAGGGATCAATATCTATCAACCCTGGCAATCCCGCATAATTACTGGCACTGGAATATCGCCAGTGTTCTGGCAAATTTACATAACCGCGTTTTACCGGGTTATTATGAATGTAGTCTAATTTCTGACGCATCATTGCTTCATTTAATATCAATTCTGCATGGACACCTTCTTGCCAGAACTGATATTCCCGATCGGTTTTATGTGCTGTTTTGAAAAAATGTAAATGTGTCAATAACCGTTCAGCATGCTGTGCTTGCAGATAATCAATTATTCGCCTCGCGGTAAACGACTTGAAACTAGCAACGCATTTGTTCAGGTTTTTTGCTTGAGCTACAAAATGTAAGTGATTTTCCAAAATCACATAGCCATAAAGCCGTAAGTCTTGGCTTTCGCGTTGGTAACGCCAACAATCCAATAGAATTTGCACTGTCTCGGGACGGGTAAATACAGGCAGCCATTCCAATACCGTACAGGTCATAAAATGCCCTTGCTCTGACTCGGTGATGGTGTAACGACTTCTTGCCATGACTTTATTTTATGGTTGCGTTGATTTATCGTTCCCACGCTCCGGCGTGGGAATGCAGACCCAGACGCTCCGGCGTCGACAATAACAGCATAACAAAATGAAATGGGTTAAACAGGATGTACAACACATGAATTTCATCTAGAATTTCTACCCTGGACTCTGGATTTTACAATGTTCTTCCGGACAACCATTATAAACCCTGAACCAAACTACCTATAGGTCCGGCGAAGCTTTAAGATTCTCGCGGATTAAATCTTCACATTGCTTAAGACAAGCCATAGCATCTGCCTGGCGATTAAGTTTAAACAATACTTCGGCAAGCTCTGTCAGCCAGGTGACCGCCAGACATTTTTGATCAGTATTCACATGATCAAGAATACGCCCAACAGCCTGACTTAACAGGGTTTCCATAACTTCCAGATCGCCAATTGCTCCGGCCAGTTGCGCCAAGCCGTATAAAGCCTGGGGATGCTCCGGCATTTGCTCCAAAATCTGATGATACAGCGCTTCTGACGATATTAAGTCGCCCTGTTCGGCCAGCACTAAAGCCTGCTGAAGTTGCGCATCTACTTGCTCAGAGTGAATTTGCTTGCCTGTATTGGCCATTACTATTTCCTACGATTAGAAGATGTTGGGATTGAACAGCATTACAAACCGCAACCAGCGTTACTGTTAAGATAATTTGCCGAAAATGATTCGATTTTATTTAATGTTAAAAGCAAGTCACCGGCAAGGTTATAGGCTTTGTTAAGAAGCGCTGACTGAATAGCAGGATCATCGGGATAATCATGAGAGAACTCATTGCGCATTTCCCGTAACAACAACCATTTATCAGCAGATAAAATCGCACCCATTTTTTCAAGGCGATAGAGTTTATCCAGAAATGCAGGAAGCTCTCCTTGCTCTTTGGTCAATTCCAATACTGCCGGAAATAGCTTTGCCCCCATCGCATCCTGCAGCTTTGAAAACCGTGTTGAAAACTGATCTAAAACAGCCAAGTCTGTATCATCCAGACCCTGCATTGCGCTTGCAGTCAGTGGAAACTTAGCCTGTAACCGGCTCATCGCCCAGGACAGCCGGTTTGCATGGCGCTTACAGACTTCAAGCACCGCGTTATAGGCGGTATTCATAATAATTGCACGCCTGTTTCTTTAGCGATGCGAAAGATAGGCAAATCCTCTTTAAATTCAGTCCGGCGCAGCACTACATCTATCTTTTGTTGGCCGATTTTTTTATGTAATTCAAGCAAAAAACGCAATTTTGCATCGACTAGCTCGACGGGATCCTGAAGTTCCGGTTCGATATAAAGATCAATATCGCCTCCCTTAGACTGCTCATCGACACGCGAACCGAATAGCCAGACTCGCGCTGATAATCCGAAATTTTTTACTGCACTGGCACAAATTACTTTAATTTGTGTTTGGGTTAATCGCATGTTTATACTCCTTGCTTTTTTATCGACTATAGAGGCAAGGTTATGGTTGCCTGAATTTGATCACGAACTTACGGTTTGTTGTACTAGACCCTTCGCGTTCTTCAATTTTTGCGCTCTGCTTCAAAAGTAAAACCTCAACCTCAGGCGCGGATGTTTGCCGAAACGGGACGAAAAAATACCAATTCAAGCGTTCTTAGGCATTTTCTATTTCAAGTATCATTTGTTGGTATCTTTTTGTTATTTTATCATTATATCGCTTCGGCGTAAGAATGCTTGCGTTACCAAACGCGACGCTGGAGCGTGGAAACGATTATCAACGCACACACATTCTTAAATCTGAGTCATATCAATATTTTGTGGTATATTAGGAGCAAGATATTTATAGCTCCCCAAAATTAACACGAAAAACACTCTTGATTACATCCATCCCAAACAAGAGACTTCAGCTAATCAATTTCCCTACAAATCTCCAACTCTACGAACATCGGCTTTGGCACTGTTCCCGGTTGCGATTTATTTAATCTCCAACACCTTTTTCACAAAGCTGTAAGACACTGGTCCACAGCTCTTTATTATTGAGACCCAAGCTAATATGCCATTTACCTCCCTCGGTTTATCTGATCCACTGCTCCGCGCCATTGCTGATGCAGGCTACACTTCGCCCTCCCCGATCCAATCTCAAGCCATCCCTGCCGTGTTGAACGGCCATGATGTTTTGGCTGCCGCGCAGACTGGAACCGGTAAAACGGCCGGCTTTACTTTACCTATTTTGCACCGTTTATCACAAAAAGCTTATGGTAATAACCGGCCTGTCAGAGTTTTAATTTTAACGCCGACCAGAGAACTTGCCGCGCAGATTGGCGAATCGGTTAACAAATACGGTGCGCATTTACACCCCCGCTTAAAATCAGAAGTCGTTTTTGGCGGGGTAAAAATCAACCCGCAAATGATGCGTTTACGCGGCGGTGTCGATATTTTGGTGGCCACACCGGGTCGCTTGCTGGATTTGGTTAATCAAAATGCGGTCAAACTTGACCAGGTTGAAACGTTGATTCTTGACGAAGCCGATCGCATGCTGGATATGGGTTTTATCCGCGATATTAAAAAAATTATCGCTTTTCTCCCAAAAAAGCGCCAAAACCTGCTGTTTTCGGCGACTTTTTCCGAAGACATCCGCAAACTCACCACAGGCTTGCTGGTTAATCCGATAAAAATTGAAGTCGCACCGCGCAACACCGCCGCCGAACTGGTTGAACAAGTCGCTTATCTGGTTAATAAAGCCAATAAAACCGAACTGCTCTGTCATTTGATCAAGGAAAACAATTGGCAGCAGGTGTTGGTTTTTACAACGACCAAACACGGCGCGAATCGACTCACCGATAAACTGAATAAAATAGATATCAAGGCGGCGGCGATCCACGGCAATAAAAGCCAGGGCGCAAGAACCAGCGCTTTATCCGGTTTCAAAGCCGGTGAAATCAGAGTTCTGGTCGCAACTGACGTAGCGGCACGCGGCATTGATATCAACCTGTTGCCACACGTTGTCAATTTTGAATTACCAAAAGCACCGGAAGATTATGTCCATAGAATTGGTCGTACCGGACGGGCGGGCGAAGAAGGCAAAGCCATTTCTCTGGTTTCGCACGATGAATACAGTTTTTTACGGTCGGTTGAAAAATTGATAGGGAAAGAGATTAAACGCGAACAAATACCGGGCTTTGAAGCTTCCGCCGTTGCACCGCCAATGCCACCGGAAGAACCACGCGGCCCGCGACCCAGCAGAAACTCGAATCAAGCCCGTAAACCGGGTGGCAACCAGAGCAGAAGCCGGTCTGGGTCAAGAAACGCTTAAATGCTTAATTGTCGGTTGACCGAACAATAATTCGGTCAACCGACAGTTTATTTATCAATCAGTTGCACCCGCTGGGTAACGCCGCACACCAGCGTATAAGGAATGGTATCCGACCATAAAGCTATTTCTTCAACCGGCAAAGTTTCACCCCACAACGTCACCGAATCACCCACTTTTGCCTCGGTCACGACACCCAAATCGACGGTAATCATGTCCATCGAAACCCGACCAATCAACTCAACTCGCTGGCCATTAACCAAAACCGGTGTGCCTACTTTAGCGTAACGCGGATAGCCGTCACCATAACCGATTGCCACTACGCCCAGTGTTGTGGACTTTTCACAAAGCCAGCTACCACCATAACCCACCGTATCACCCGCTGCTACCGGCTTGATTGCAATTAACCGTGAATGCAATTCCATCACCGGTCTTAGCCCCAGTTGCTGACCTGTTACCTCGGGAAAAGGCGAGATACCGTACAACATCACACCGGGACGCACCCAATCACTTAAGGATTGCTCCCAAGCCAGAATGGCCGCAGAGTTAGCGAGACTGCGCTCACCGATGAACCCATCAACAGTGTCATTGAACAACTTGATTTGTTGCAGGGTTTTAGCGTCATTGGCCACATCTGCATTGGCAAAATGCGTCATCAAATTTATCGGTTGTTTAATGAGTGAACAACAATTTAAACGCTGATAAACCAGGTCAAAATCGGCTGGCTTAAAACCTAGCCGGTTCATGCCTGTGTCTATTTTTAGCCAGATATTGCAACCCTGCACTTCCGTTATCGTTTCGATTATTTCCAGTTGCGTAAACGAATGAACTACCGGCTCCAATTGATAAGTTAGCAATTCCTCAAACTCTTCGGTGCAGCTAAATCCTTCTAAAACTGCAATGCGCTGTTTAAAACCGGCCTTGCGTAAGCGCATCCCTTCATCGACTCTCGCAACTGCAAACGCATCGACATCTTGCAAGGCTTCGGCAATCCGTAACATTCCGTGGCCATAGCCATTGGCCTTAATGACCGCCATGATTTTGGCCTCAGGCGCACAGCTTCTTACTTTGGACAAATTATGGCGGACAGCGTCCAGAGTCAAAACGGCGAAAGCTGCCGGGGTCATTCGTAATCTCCTCCGTTATAAGTACCGGCAAAATTTTCAAAACGGGTATATTGCCCCAAAAAGGTTAATCTGACGGTTCCCAACGGGCCGTTACGCTGTTTGCCGATAATAATTTCGGCAATGCCTTTATCCGGACTGTCTTCGTTATAGACCTCATCCCGGTACACGAACACAATCAAATCGGCATCCTGCTCGATCGCGCCCGATTCGCGCAAGTCAGACATCATCGGGCGTTTGTTCGGGCGTTGTTCCAGATTCCGGTTTAGCTGCGACAAAGCCACCACAGGCACGTTCAATTCTTTGGCCAGGGCTTTTAAGCCTCTGGAAATATCAGAAATCTGCTGAACCCGATTTTCACCACTGGATGGCGATTGCATGAGCTGTAAATAATCGAGAACAATCAAACCCAACTGACCATGTTCACGCGCCAGGCGTCGGGCTCTTGAGCGTACTTCGGTCGGGGTCAGAGCCGGCGTGTCATCGATGAATAATTTAGTCCCCGCCAGCAGATTAATTGCCGAAGTCAAACGCGGCCATTCATCGTCTTCCAGTTTTCCGGTTCTGATTTTATGTTGATCAATACGACCCAGGGACGACATCATCCGCATCGCCAAAGAGTCACCAGGCATTTCCATACTGAAAACTGCAACCGGCTTGTCACCTTTAATGGCAATGTTTTCGGCCATATTCATGGCGATGGTGGTTTTACCCATAGAAGGTCTACCGGCGACGATAATTAAATCCGCAGGTTGCAAGCCGGAGGTTAATTCATCAAAATCGGTAAAACCGGTCGCGGCACCGGTAATGGAACCTTCTTGTTCAAACAAGGCTTCAATTTTATCGACAGCACGAGCCAACAACGATTTAATCGAGGAAAACCCGCCCTGCCCCCGCTGCCGTTGTTCGGCAATTTTAAAAACCTGACGTTCGGCATTTTCCAGCAAATCCGCGGTTTCGCGACCTTCGGTATTGAAGGCAGAATCGGAAATCTCGGTGCCGACATGAATCAACTGACGCAACACTGAACGATCTCTGACGATATTGGCGTAAGTGACAATATTCGCGGCACTGGGCGTGTCTTTCGCCAACATCCCCAGATAAGACAGACCACCGGAGTTTTCCAATTCACCGATCGCTTCCAGTGATTCCGATATAGTAATGACGTCAAACGGAATTTGTTTTTCGGCGAGTTGTTCAATGGTTTTAAAAATAAGCCGATGATCCCTGCGATAAAAATCGCCTTCCACCACCTTATCCGACACTGAATCCCAGGTTTGATTGTCCAGCATTAAACCACCCAAAACCGATTGCTCAGCCTGAATGGAATTGGGCGGGACTTTTAAAGAGTCTAGCGAATAATCACGATCAAACGAATAATTTTCAGACATTGTTCTCACTTGCGGTTCAATTTCTAACATGGAGAGTTTGATGACAGCAATTCCATGTCGGGAGTTATTACTAAAAAGGAAGGCTAGTTACGCGGCTACTCTGGGTAAAGCAGAAGTCAATCACTCTTGTATCAGTGTTTAATTATACGCGACACCACCTACTTTAACTTGAAAAATAGCCGTTAACTATTCAACTGAACATCTGGTGATTTAACCGTTAAAAAATAACGGTCCAGTATAGCCACCGCTGAGGCAACGCCATCATTTGCTTGCATGGATAGACTGGCCAATCGAGCTTTTTCCTGCATGTTTTTGCTACTCAATACAGTTTTTATGACTTCGGCCAAGCGTTTCGCATTAACCGATTTTGCCGGCAAAGGAACATCTGCCAGACCCAATTTTTGTAATTGTCGCGCCCAAAACAGTTGTTCGTCCATAAACGGCACAACAACGGACGGACAACCCGCTCGCGTCGCAGCCTGGGTTGTTCCGGCGCCACCATGATGAACAACCGCCGCACAATGTTCAAACAAGGGCTGATGAGGATGTCGGCCAATAAAATAAACCTGATCGTTTTGACTATCCGCAGGGTAATACTCTGAACTGGTCTGGATAATAGCCCGGCAACCGGCCAGCGTCACTGCCTCCAAGAACAATGCCATGCTCCAATCCGGCACCGCTTGCTGCAAACTACCGAAGGTCATATAAACTGGAGCCGCACCTTTTTCCAGAAATACGGATAGTTCTTCTGGAATCGACCACTGTTTGGCATCTTCGGTTAAATTCAAAAAACCGCAGATTTTCTGATGCGCTTGCCATTGCTCGAATGCCGGACAAAAAAAGGAATCGACCGCAACCAAATTAAGTTGTTGAGAACTCAGCAAACCGTTTAACAAAGACGCTGGAGGTGTTTGCCCCGCTTCCTGCCACAAGCGGGTTAACGGTTTTTTTAATGCCCAATTGAAAACCATATCTAACAACTTCCAGCTCATTTTATTAAAATGACGACCAAAATCAGGAAAGCTGATAGGCGGAATACCGGGATTGAACACTGCCGCATGGCAAAGTGTGACGCTAAAAAAAGGTTTATGCTGCTGTAAGGCGGCTAGTTTCAACGGGTAAAGAAAGTGATGACCGATCACATAGTCGTTTTCGGCGACTAATTGTTGGGCGGCTCGATAAATCTCCTGCTCACTAGGAAAGAATGCTTCATCTAGCAAGGCGCGTAGCCATTGCAAAGGATTCATCCGAAAGGAACGCTGGGCAAAATCCTGCATATTAAAATCGATATGCTCGGGCACCTGCCGATAGCTTATTTCCAGCTTTTCACAAAGCGTTTGATATCGCTGGTTATCGATACTGCTCACCACCAGCGTTATGTTATGTCCAGCCTTTTGCAGGCCTTCTGCCAGGGCCAGCATCGGGCGTATGTCGCCGTTTGAACCCCAGGTTTGTATGCCAATTTTCATCAGATTTTATTATTTAGCAGGTAGATTGATTTTAATCATAATCATATTGCTGAATACAAACAATAAAATATCTATGATACGACGCTTATGCGAACTTCATATTGACTGACTTTATAGCGACTCACTCATTTTTAATGATACATTTATGTTTTACATCCCGATATGACCAGTAACTATGAGTTCTACTTCAAGACTATTTTTTGCCTTATGGCCTGATAGTGAAATCCGGCATATATTGGAGTCTAGTCGCCAAGCCATCATATCCACTGATTTTAAATGGGTGGCTCCGCATAATTTTCACGTCACTCTGGTATTTTTGGGCCAAGTTGATACAGCCACTGCAGCAATACTTAGCCAGGCTGTCACGGATATTTCCGTAACACCCTTTACCTTGACTTTTGACCAGCTGATTTTTTGGAGCAGTCCAAGAATCTTATGTCTGACCTGTCGACAATCAACTCAACTAGCCTTTGAACTGGCAAGCGCCTTGGAAACAGCGATTGCAAGTTGTGGTCTTGTTACTGATCCAAGGCCTTATATTCCCCACATTACCTTGGCAAGAAATGCCCGGTATTTGCCAGAGGCGAATATTGAACCCATTCGCTGGAACGCGGAGGCTTTTTGTCTGGTTAAATCCTGTAGTACTCCGTCTGGCGTCTTCTATGAAGTGCTACAGCGATGGCCTTTGATTACTCCTCAACCGATTTAATTTGACTGCTAAACTGGCCATGGGCAAGCCGGGTTTGAATCATGTCACCGACTTTTAACTCTGTCACTGAACGAACGACTTTACCTGATGAATCGATTGCAAGGGCATAACCACGGTTTAAGGTGGCCAAAGGACTGACCGCGTGCAAGGTCTGACTCGAATTTAACAAACGCTGCCTTGCTTGCTCAATTTTGTAGGTGGTTGCGGAATTCAGACGTTGACTCAAATACGCTTGCCGCTGTTTGTGACTATTAATACTGATAAGCGGATTATGCTGCCATAACTTTGCGGATTTTTCCTCCATCATGCTAGTCAGATGACGTAATCTGTTCTGCAGGGTCAGCTTCAGTCTGGCCTCAAGCTCTTCAATTCGTTTCAGATTTCGCGACAGTTTTTGGCTCGGACTTTGCTGCTGTAAGCGCTGATTAAGCCAATCCAGGGACTGCTGCTTCTGATTTAATTTGCGATATAATTGTTGCTGAAGCCGAATCTCCAAAGAGACAAATTGCGCTAACCATTGCTGTTGATCGGGACAGGCGTATTCGGCAGCTACGGAAGGCGTCGCTGCCCGAAGATCGGCGACAAAATCGGCAATAGTAAAATCCGTTTCATGGCCAACCGCAGAAATAATCGGAATTGTGCTGGCAAAAATAGCTCTGGCAACCAGCTCTTCATTAAAGGCCCACAAATCTTCCAGTGAGCCACCGCCACGCCCAAGAATAATGACATCACATTGCCAGTCTTGATTGGCAGTTGCTATGGCCTGGGCTATTTCGTGTTTTGCGTTATCACCTTGGACTGCGACCGGATAAACAATCACTGGTATCGCAGCAAAACGTCTTTTTAATACCGTTAAAATGTCCTGGATAGCTGCACCCGTCGGCGAGGTAATAACGCCAATGGCTCCCGGCAACTTAGGCAGACTTTTTTTGTGTGAGACATCGAATAATCCCTGTTCAGACAGTTTAACCTTTAGGGCATCAAACGCACGGCGTAACGCACCGTCACCCGCTTCTTCAATGTCATCGACGATAAGCTGGTAGTCACCTCTGGGCTCATACAAACTGACTTGAGCCTTAATGATGACCTGTTTGCCGTTTTCCGGTTTAAACATCAACCTTGACTGACGGGTACGAAACATCGCACAACGAACCTGGGCATTAGCATCTTTCAACGAAAAATAAATATGTCCCGATGCCGGTATGCTTAAGTTCGATATTTCTCCTTCAACCAGAACCGAATAAAAATGATCAGCCAATAGTTGACTGGTCGCGCGGTTCAGTTGGGTAACTGTAATGATATTGCGTTGAGTTGAATCCGATGGGGAAATAATAGTCATTGCATTATGCGAAGCGAGTCTGAAGTAAAAGGTGATAATTCTGCAAATTATTCCTTCTGTAAATTGTCTCGCTGAACCTGTTGCATATAACGCTGGACGAGCTCTTCAGCAGGACGCGATAGCCTGATAAACTTGCAACCAATTTTCTGAATTTTTTGTAATTTTTCAGGGTTGATGATGTATTTGTTACAAATTTCGAATGAAATGGGACTCTCCCCTATACCTGAAAGTAGCAAATTAGAGCTTATAATCGATGATCCCGGCATCAATAAATCGGAAAGTTCTTTAGAGACATTAAGCATTGAAAAACCGGTGAGACTAATGTCGTATAGGGTCAGGTTCACAGGCGCTCTGCCTTCCAGGATCAATTGGCAATAACTGGGTTTCGATAAAGGCGATTTAACCCTGTAGTATTCCCGACGTTGCATCCAATACAGCGATTTAGGTACCGGCATAATGAACGCAGGATCGCCTTTATGAAGAATTTTCTTCAACTTCGCCCCGGCAAAAGAAACCTTGATACCCGTATATTCAGTATCAAAGGTAATTTTACTAGAAGTCAGCATCCGTTGATTTATTTCATCCTTGGGACTGCAATCCAAAACCAAAGTATTGTCTGCCTCATTGATAGCCAATAATGTAGTGATATAAGAGTCTTTGTTATCACCAAAACGGGCGTCAATAAAACACTTTTTCTTTAATAACAAGGCTAAATGACGAATTATTTCTTTTGGGTTTTGAATTGAAAAAGAGGCTATTTCGCTCATTGGTAACAACTGAATGTGTTTAAATGCTGAATAATTTAAAGTATTGTAGAATATCCCTCATCTAAGTACAAAGAAAAGGGGGTTTTATGGCGTGGTTTCTTTTATTTTCTGCAGGAATTGCAGAAATTGCATTTGCTCTCAGTCTCAAATATAACGAAGGCTTTACCAAATTATGGCCCAGTATAATCACCATGATCTCCGGTGGTGTCAGTTTTTATTTATTGGTACTGGCGATTAAAACCCTGCCACTGGGAACTGCCTACGCAGTGTGGACGGGAATGGGCGCAGTTGGTGTAGCAATTTTAGGCATCATTTTATTTAAAGAATCTGCTGACTGGTATCGGCTGTTGTCAATTTCACTGGTTATTGCTGGAATTATTGGCCTTAAGCTCACTGATAGCCATTAAAAGTGCTACATCTAATCTTTCAATCACCTCTTCAATCGGCTATTTTTGACAGAATTGATCCAGGTGATGAGGTTGTACTTCTTGAAAATGCCGTTTTACATACCTTGCAGAGCAGCGCTTTTAGTACCCGGTTAACGCAACAACTTAACAGCAACCGGCTTTACCTTTTGTCTACAGACATGCTCATACGTGGAATTGCGCCGGGCGATCTGGTTAAAGGCCTGGAAGTTATAGATTATGCCGGCTTGGTTGATCTGACTGTTAACAACCCGGTTATTCAATCGTGGACATGATAGAAAACAAGTTATGCTTTGAAACTACTGATCAAGGCTTTTTGGTAACTCAAACTGACTGGAATGAAGCCGTCGCAGAACAATTGGCCTTATTAAACAATGTCAAACTTAGCGAAAATCACTGGGAAATCATTTTTTTTATTCGCCATTATTACCAGCAATTTAAACACTTACCTAATGCGCGGGTTTTTACAAAGGCAATCGCCAAACAACTAGGCGCAGCAAAAGGCAATAGCCGTTACTTACATAAATTGTTTCCCGATGGTCCTTTAAAATATGCCTGCAAAATAGCCGGCTTACCTAAACCACCCACCTGTTTATAACTTATCCTTGCTTAAACTGATGAATCAGCCGCCTTTCTTTTTTGTTAGGCTTATGATCTCTTGGGCTAAAATCAAATAGTTCGCGTTGCTCACGGCTTTTAAGGATTTGTTGCTCGCGTTTGGCAAGACTCTCGGCGCTTTCCTCATAGAGCAGAACCGCTTCTTTAGCGCTACGGCGCTGACTGTTGATAGCAATAATAGTAATTTCCCAACGAAAATTATCTTTACTGATAGAAAGCTCAGTTCCGATTTTTACTTCTTTCCCCGGCTTGGTGCGCTGGTCGTTGACATGAACTTTACCACCGGATATTGCTTCGGCCGCCAAACTTCGGGTTTTAAAAAAACGCGCAGTCCACAACCATTTATCCAGCCGGATAGCTTCTAGTTCAGACACTAGACGATTTCATACCCGCTTTCAGCCCAGACCTTAAAACCACCCGCCATACTGACCGCATTGGTGTAGCCCATTTTGTTCAAGGCCTCTGTCGCTAAAGCCGATCGTCCACCGGACTGACAATAGACAAGAATATGAGCGTCCTGTTTATCCTGAAAATCCGGATGAGCGCCTATCCTGAATTCCAATACCCCGCGAGGTATATTGAATGCACCCGGCAAATGACCTGCTGCATATTCAGAAGGTTCCCTGACATCCAGAACAAGGCTTGTATCTAATGATTTTTTGGCTGCATCCAAACCAATTTCAACAATGTTCTGTTTGGCTTGGGCCACAAAATCCAAAGCGGTAAATATAATAGTCATTTTTAGGGTAAAAAGTAATGTTTACTATTGGGTGCTAGCTGCCACAGATTAAACTCATTAATCAGTCAATCTGTGGCTCGCTATTTTGATGTTAAAGCTTAGTTGATGTGTTTTTTCAATTCTCTGGGCAAAGAAAAGACTACTTTTTCTTCTATGCCTTGAATCTCAACAGCGGATTGACCGCCCCATAGTTTTAATTGATCAATCACTTCCTGAACCAGTACTTCCGGCGCCGAGGCTCCTGCAGTCACGCCAACGACGGCAATGTTATCGAACCAATTACGTTGCATATCTTTTGCAGTATCGATCAAATAAGACTGTTTCCCAAGTTGTTCGGCAATTTCGCGCAAACGATTAGAATTGGAACTATTCGGTGAGCCAACAACGAGAATAATATCAGCGGTTTTAGCCAACTCATAAACCGCATCCTGACGATTTTGTGTGGCGTAACAAATATCGTCTTTCTTCTGTTCCTTAATACCTTTAAAACGCGCTCTTAAAGCGTCGACCATAACTTTGGTATCGGTCATCGACAGCGTGGTTTGCGTGACATAAGCCAAATCATCAGGATTTTTTACCACCATATTTTTAACGTCTTCGGGCGTTTCTACCAAATAAATACCACCATTGTCAGTGCAACGCTCATATTGCCCCATCGTCCCTTCGACTTCGGGATGGCCGGCATGACCGATCAGAATAACTTCGCGATCTTCTTTGGCATGTTTTGCAACCTGCAAATGCACCTTGGTCACCAAGGGGCAAGTAGCATCAAAAACCGTTAAATTACGTTCTTTTGCTTCTTTTTGCACTTGCTTGGAAACCCCATGAGCACTAAAAATGAGATAAGAACCGACAGGTACATCAGTCAAGTCCTCAATAAAAATAGCGCCCTTTTCTTTCAGCCCATCGACCACTGTACGGTTGTGAACGACTTCGTGACGCACATAAATGGGCGCACCAAATGCTTCAATGGCCTGATCAACAATTTCGATGGCACGGTCAACACCGGCACAAAATCCACGGGGGTTAGCGAGTACAATTTGCATGTTTTTAATTTCTTGAGTTGGAAGGTTGGGATATTTTAACTCAACATTGATTCTGAAACGATAATTCCATCAGCGTCAGCATATAAAAAATGATTTTGCTTAAAATTGACGCCCGCAAAAGTGACTAGCAACTCCCTGTCACCCTGGTCTTTTTTATGGCTTTTTAATGGATGAGTATGTAATGCCCGTATGCCAAGCGGAAGCTGTTTGATAATTCCGGAATCACGGATACAGCCATGAACAACAATGCCCTGCCAGCCATTGATAGTAGCGAGATGCGCCAGATCAGCATCAATAAGCGCGCAACGATGGGAGCCGCCACCGTCTACAACCAACACCCTGTTTTCGACCTTCTCTTCCAGAACCGTTCTGATTAAAACATTACCCTCAAAGGCCTTGACTGTAGTGATTTGCCCGCAAAAACTTGAGCGTCCTCCATAAGGCTTTAGTAGCGGCTCGGCAATTTGAAAGTTAACTTCCTCCGAATGAGCGTCGCAAAGATTAGCTGTGGTAAAAGTCATTGTTCAAATCTCAAAAGGAGGAAAAAGACGAAAGTTTAGGATAAAAGCTAAAATATCAAACTCAAAATTATTTTAGCCTTTGGTCTCAATTAAAAATATCGAGCTATTAACCCCTTATCCGAAGCTAATGCAGGCAACGGTATTTTCACTTCATAGCCGCCGCCCGAGGCTTCTTCCATTGCTTGTCCATACATGCCTTCCATACGCTCAACGACAATATCCTGGTTACCTTCGGGCAAGATCAATTCCAGTTTATCGCCAACCGAAAACTTGTTTTTAACGTCAATCGTTGCTAGACCTGTTTCCTGATCATAGCTTCTGATTTCGCCACAAAACTGTTGCTGATGGCTTTTTGAATAGCCGGTAAGATAATTTTGTTGTTCGTGAGTATGATGACGCTGATAAAAACCGTCGGTATAACCGCGATTGGCCAAATTCTCCAAAACACCGATCAGTTCTGGCTGAAAGGCCCGACCCGCCAAGGCATCATCAATCGCTAGCCGATAAGTTTGTGCTGTGCGCGCTACATAATAATGTGATTTGGTACGTCCCTCGATTTTAAGACTGTCCACGCCGATTTCGACCAGACGATGCACATGTTCAATGGCTCTTAAATCTTTTGAATTCATGATGTAAGTGCCATTTTCATCTTCCATGACAGGCAGCATCTCGCCTTTTCGACCTTCTTCTTCCAGAAAATACACATTATCCGCCAAAGGATGCCGTTCCGCGCCTCCGCAACTGGCATTACTGATGTCGGACATAGATAATGCCCCTGCATCCTGAATATAATCGCCTTCTGCATTTTCATGGGCCGGCAGCGTGTCATACTTCCAGCGACACGAATTGGTACAGGTTCCCTGATTAGGATCACGATGATTAAAATAGCCGGACAGCAAGCAGCGACCAGAGTAAGCGATGCACAAAGCGCCATGGACAAATACTTCAAGCTCAGTATCTGGGCAACGCTGGCGAATCTCTTCAATTTCATCTAACGACAGTTCGCGCGATAAAATAACCCGTTCAACGCCCATACTTTTCCAGAAATTCACCGTCGCATAATTAACGGTATTGGCCTGCACCGATAAATGAATCGGCATATCGGGCCAGGCTTCACGAGTCATCATAATCAAACCCGGATCGGCCATAATCAGAGCATCCGGTTGCATCGCGATAATCGGCGTCAGATCCTTAAGGAAAGTTTTAACCTTGGTATTGTGTGGAATGACATTTGTCGCCAGAAAAAACTTTTTGTTTTGTTGATGCGCTTCAGCTATGCCTTTGGCCAGATTATCTTCCAGAAAATCATTATTGCGCACTCGCAAACTATATCGTGGCAGTCCAGCGTATACGGCATCAGCACCATATGCAAAAGCATAGCGCATATTTTTAAGGGTTCCGGCAGGAGAAAGTAATTCGACTTGTTTCATGTTCAGGTGTGTAAATGATCGGGATGGGCTATTCTATCGCAACCGGTTATTTCATGCCAAAATTGAGGGCTAATCTATGTGGGTAGTAATATTTTTAGTTGCCGTATTATTTGTTTTAGGCAGTGCGTTAATGCTTTTACGCTCAGCCAAGATGCCGAAAATTCCTGATAGTGTAAAAGCGCAGCCCTATGAAGAAGAAGATGAAGAAGAAGAAGATGATGATGATGAGTAGGTAAATCAAACGGCCTTGACAATTAGGTTCTCAAGGTAAACGTAACCGGACCGTTGTTGATCAACGCGACTTGCATATCCGCTCCAAACTCACCAAACTCAACGTTTGGATAGATTTTTCTCGCCAACTGCTGTAAATAATCAAACAGCTCTTTGCCTTTTTCAGGGGGAGCCGCAGCTATAAAACTGGGCCGATTGCCTTTTTGGGTGTCTGCCGCCAGTGTAAATTGAGGAATCAGCAACAAGCCACCATTAATATCGCGTAAACTTAAGTTCATACGGTCATCGCTATCGGCAAAAATCCGATAATTAAGAATACGCTCAAGCAAGCGCTGCGCCTCTTTTTCTGTGTCCGCTTTCTCCACTGCCACCAGCGCCATAATACCGGCATCGATTTTACCGATTTCCTGATTGTTGACGATAACGGTAGCGCTGGTTACCCGCTGGATAATAGTAATCATACTTTGAGATTAGTTATTTAAATTTGCCGACTAAATTAACTTAAGACCTTCGGTAGCATGATTGTAGAGATAAACCCAAGCAGTAATCAATCGGCCATTATTAAGCAATACCGGCTGTTGCTGGCGAAGGTACTCATTGGGTTCAACAAACCCTGGCCCAAACTCCTCATACTGATCCAGCAAGGGCAACAATACTTCGGCTTGGTTTAACAAATAGACCTCCCCTTGAATGATGTCATTAAAGTTATCAGAAGGAACTGCGCCGGGATAATAATTGATTTGATAAAGCTTACCCTGAAAACTGGCTTCATCGATAAATGTCGCATGCTTCATCAGAAGTTGACTCATCTCGTTATTGGCATCGCGCCTGAGAGTCCCGTAAACAAAAAGATAATCTTGGTTCAAAATGTTCTGTGTTTCACACCACTGGTTCGGTGCTGAATCTGTTCCCACGCAGGAGCATGGGAACGATGCTGGAAGTATTTTAGTGTCCTACTTCAACCTTGTTACCTTTGGCCTGACCAATTTCAGACAAGGTTTGGTTAAACCAGACAGTATCCAGATCAAAAGGCTTGCCACCTTTGATACGTGGAAACTCAATTGCTCGCAGCACAAAACCTTTGTCATCATCATGACCGATAACGCCAGATTCACGACGGAACGCGCATTCGACAGCAAGATCAGCACAAGATTTAATCAAGCGAATATCTTCAACATTAGCCGCTGAAGCGCGGGCAAAATATCCTGATTTTTGTACCAAGGTTTTTTCCGCACCAATCATTTGTGCAAACTGGTCACCAAACCATTTACCCGGATTAACCGCATCCAGCTTAACGTGACCAAACGCATCGCGTGGCACTTCCTGACCTTTAGCTTGCATTTCAGCAACGATGGACTCAACGCCAGCACCTTCGGAAACGAAGATATTGACGCAATCGACTTTATCCATCACCGCACGCAGACGCTCTGCTTCGGCAGCAAGATCAATGGTCATTTCCGGGATAAAGACGCCATGAACTTCATAAGTCGCGCGATCAAGACCCAGCTCAGGCAACCACTCGGCACGATCCAGCAGTTTGCGATATTCAACAGCCGTAGCGGCGGTCAGCCAGCCACAACTGCGGCCCATGACTTCATGAACAATCAGCATGCGCGGATTGGAGTTGTTTTCGGCAACCACGTTCCAGAAGTAACGGGCGCCCTGTTCGGCAGCAGTCCATGCACCCAGCGATTGTTTGATAGGAAACACGTCGTTATCAACGGTTTTAGGTAAACCGATAACGGTAAGACCGTAGTCATTTTTTGCCAGGAACGCTGCAAGATCGGCAGCAGCAGTATTGGTATCATCACCGCCTATGGTATGGAGAATATCCACGCCATCTTTAACCAGTTGGTCGGCAGCCACTTTTTGTGGGTCTTGTCCTTCCTGAACCAAACCGCGTTTAATGCAATCAGCCACATTAGTCAGCTTGACGCGACTGTTGCCAATTACCGAGCCGCCGAAACGATGCAACAGTCCTGCTTTTTCGCGAATTTCAGGGGTTACAGTATAAAAATCACCCAATAACAACCCTTTGTAACCGCTACGGTAACAAATGATTTCGATGGACGGATCAATCTCCGTGTAACGCTCGATCAGACTACCGATCGCTGAATTTAAGCAAGGAGCCAAGCCGCCTGCGGTAAGGATTGCAACTTTTTTTGGTTTGTTCATGGAAAACTCTAGTTAAAGTTAAAAAGAAAATTTTATCATAGAAGAACGCTTTATTTGGACATGAAACTCAAGCCGACACGCTTTTCAGTTTAGTGTCATTCTCCAAATGATAGGCGACAATACGCTCCACCTCGTTTTTCGAACCCAAAATAACAGGAACCCTCTGATGCAGGCCTTTGGGTTTGATGTCGAGAATACGCTCACGCCCTGTCGAACAGGCACCGCCGGCTTGTTCAATAATAAAAGCCATAGGATTGGCTTCATACATAATGCGAAGCTTGCCTGCTCTAGTCGGATCACGTAAATCATAAGGGTACATAAATACACCGCCGCGCGTCAGTATCCGGTATACCTCGGCGACCATTGAGGCGATCCAGCGCATATTGAAATCTTTTTGCCGGATACCTTCGGTTCCCTGTAAACATTCTTCAATATAACGCTGTACCGGCGGTTCCCAGAACCGCTGATTTGACATATTGATAGCAAATTCTTTAGTGTCGTTCGGGATCGTCATCGCAGGATGAGTCAAAATAAATTCGCCTATATCCTGATCCAGCGTAAAGCCATTAACGCCCTGCCCTGTGGTTAACACCATCATGGTTGAAGGACCGTAAAGTACAAAACCGGCGCAAACCTGCTCGGAACCTTTTCGCAAGAAATCTTCAAGAGCCGGTTCCTCGCCTTCACGGCAACGCAATATCGAGAATATAGTACCTACCGCCAGATTAACATCAATATTGGAAGATCCGTCCAGCGGATCGAACAAGGCCAGATATTTACCTTTGGGATACTGCGCCGGAATACTGATGATGCCGTCGATTTCTTCCGAAGCCATACCGGCCAGATGTCCCGTCCAGTTTAATGCTTCGACCATAATATCGTTGGTGATGATGTCCAGCTTCTTTTGCACTTCACCTTGCACATTTTCCGAATCAGCACTACCCAACACACCAACCAGATTGCCCCGATTAACCAGATGTGAAATTTTCTTGCACGCTGTCACCACATCATTAAGTAAAGAGGTAAAAGCTCCCGATACCCCTGGCAACTCGCGTTGCTGCTCAATGATAAACTGGGTCAATGTCACATGGTTGGTCATTTTTTAAAGCTCCGCTGGTGTGATGTTTTTTAAATCAATGAAGTATTGTAACTAAATCCTTTAATCAGGAGCCAGCCAATAGATCAGTTCTTAAACGAAAGTGACTTATGAAGCCTGCTTTAACATGCCCATGCCGTTAGGTTTTTTGATTACTTGGAGCTGAGCCTTAAAGCGCTTTTGGACGCCTTCAACATGCGATATGACACCGACGGTTTTACCGTGAGTCTGCAAGCCCTCCAGAGTGCTAATGACTGTATACAAAGTTTCCGCATCCAGATTACCAAAGCCTTCATCGAGAAATAAAGAATCTACTGACTTACCGTTATTAGCCAACTCAGAAAGCCCCAGCGCCAAGGCTAGACTTACTACAAAACTCTCGCCGCCAGACAAGGACTTGGGCAGCCTATGGAGATTACCCTGATAAGTATCTTCAACTTCCAGCGCCAAGCCTGTATCGCTGGGCATTTGCCGCAGATAATAACGCCCGCTGACTTTTTCAAGCACAGCATTGGTTTGGGATAATAACTGATCGGCAACACGTTTTTGAACCCGTCGACGGAAATCCATGCCGCTTTCCTCGGCAATTTGGCTGGCTTCGGCATGGCAAAGTCGGGTAATTTCTTGTTGGTCTTGCAATTGCGCCTGGATAAGCTCTGCTTTTTGTAGATACTGTTGCTGCTCTTTCAGTAACTGCTCCAGACGTTGAGTTTCCAGTTCGGCTATCGCCTTTTGTTCGCTGACACTTTTTAATCGGACATCCAGCTGCTCAGAAGTTAAATCCGTTGTGACATTTATCATTTCAGCTTCAAGTTCAAGCCGGTTTTTTTCCAGTTCGAGTGTCATGGAGTCCAACTCCATATACAGCTCGGCAAGATGACGTTCCAGTTCAGGTTGATGTTGCAGTTGCTCCAGTATTTCTGTTAACGCCTGTAAGGTCGCATATTGAGTTCCCTGTAGTTTGCTTTGTAATACCTGCTTTAACCGGGATAGTTCACTTTCCTGTCTGCTCAGAAGCTGTTCTTTATCGGCTATTAGTTTTTGCTTTTCAAGCAAGGCCAAATGTAAGCCAATAACTTCTTCACCTTGCAATTGCTTGTTTAAATAATCAAGTTTTTCAACGCAGACGACTATCTCAGCATCACAATGAGCGATTTTTGTCTTTAAGACTTCCAGCTCTTCGGTTAAGCTTTTTTGCCGAAAAACATAGCCTTGATAATCCTGGCGACGCACATTCAAGCGATCATATAAGGCGTCTTCCTTACCTTTTGCGGGCATTTTTTCGCCCAGCACAGTTAATTGAGCGGTGACTTGCTCCGATAACTGCTGGACTTCCTGCTCGAGTGAGCTCAAAGTAGTGGTGTAATCGATTTCGTCTTTAGGTCGCTTCTGCCACTCAGCATCCAATTGCTGTGCAGTTGACTGCAATCGTTTTACTGTAGCCTCACCTTTTTCGATCAGGGCTTTCATTACTTCAATATTGGCTTGTTTGTTTTTATAGTCCGTGACTACAGTGCCTATGGTTTTAAACTGCTTTGTTTCAGCATCTAAGAGTTGCGACATCAAACGGAGTTTATTAATGTTAAGATCTTCGCTTGCCGTGTAAAGACGGTTAGACAAGGTCTGCCAATTAGATTTAATCTTCTGCAGTTGGTTCGAATTAGCCTGATTATTTTCCGCCTGTTTTTTTGCTAATTTGATTTGTTGTTCCAATTTTCCGGTCGCAACCATTAATGCTTTTATTTTTGCCTTTTGATCGCTCAAAGCCTGTTGAGAATTAACCTCTCTTGGCGGCTGAATGGAATAAGGATGCTCCGAAGCACCACACAGGAAACAAGGTTCACCATCAACCAGATGTTGCCGGTCTGCAGTCATTTTTTTAAGCAAATTCTCACGAAAAACCGCTACATCCAAAGTGATCTTGATGTTTTCTTCCCGGTTAATTTCGTGCTTTAATGCCTTAAGTTCAGCCTCCAATGCTTCAATATCATAATCTGGCTGCTCTTTAGGCGTAAACATGCCAAAAAAACTGAAACCGTTTTGGCTCAACTTTTGATGGGCCTTGGCAAGATTATGCAATTCACGGAAATCTTTAACCCGTTCCTGCTGCTCCTGGAAGAAATCTTCCAGTTCAACCAGATTTTTACCTTGCGCCAACTCTGTAAGCGTATGTTCAGCAAGTGGTAACTTATGCTTTAAATCGGCAATACTCTTGTTTTCCTGGGCTATGGCGGACTGATTATTTTTTAGTGAGTTGCTCGTAGTTTTTGTCCATTTAGCATAGGCTTTTTGTTTTACTTTAAGTTCGGACAAATCGCCCCAAAGTTTTTTCAACCGGCCAGTTTCAGGAAAACTTGTCAGTAAAGATCCATCTGCCTCATGCTCAACCAGCCAGGTTGATACAACGCCAAGAGCCGAAGTTTTTTGATCAATTTGCTGGCCTAATGATTGCCATAAATCTGATTCGGATTGATGTTGTGCTGTTAATTGACCAATTTGGCCTCTCAGATCGCTTAAGATTTTTCCTTGTTCGGAAAATGATTTATTTGACTCTCCAGCCGGCAATGAGTGGTCACCGATGCGGTCTTTAAGCTGTTTAAGTTCCAGCTTAAAATCGGCAAGCGTAGCTTTGACTTGCACAAGCTCTTGATTTTTTTCGTTAACAACCCGTAAGTCATCAGTAAACAGCTGGGCGTCTTGAGCCAATGTCAATTGAGCCAGATTTTGCTGCTCAGTTTCGGCCTGAATTTTGGTTTGTTGTAGCTTGTTTTCCTGAACGGCAATTCGGTTTTTTAAAGTAAGAACGTTTTGCAAGGCCGCTTGCTGTTCTTTCAGGCTATTCTGTTCCTCAAGTAATTCGTTGCTTTGTTCAATAACATCACTTAAATCATGTTCACAGGCTTCGCGTTTTAGCGGATCCAAAGTCGGGATAATCGCTAAATCCTGCAATAAATAATCCAGGTGCTGCTGGGCATCAGCGGCTTTTTCAAGGACTTCATTTTTATAATCGGCATAAATATCAATACTAATGATTTTTTCCAGAATATCCATGCGCTCATTGTCCAGCGCATTAAGAAAAGCCGCGAAATCACCCTGTGCCAACAGTATCGAGCGGGTGAAATTACGAAAATTCATCCCGGTAATCTCAGTGATCCGAGTGCATACCTGTTGAGTGCCCGTTGCCAATAACTCATTGTCATGCAGACGGATCAATTTCATTTCTGGTGTGTTTAATTCAGCCTCCGGATTTTCATCCTGTCGCTGCACATGCCAGCTGGAACGGTATTTTTCTTTATCCAAAGCAAAGTCAATTTCCGAATAACATTCCGCCGTGTGCTGGGTCATTACATGTTTGCCGGGGCGATCAAAGCGAAACGTCTCGCCGTACAAACCCAATGTAATCGCATCTAAAATACTGGACTTGCCCGCGCCATTAGGACCGGTAATCGCAAAAACACCGGTATCTGAAAAAGGTGGCCGTTCAAAGTCAATACGACTCTCACCTTCCAGTGAATTGATATTTTTGAAATGAATATTAAGAATCTTCATAAGTTATTGTTTTATATTTTAACGCTTAATGGTCGTGTAAAATTTGGTACACGCCTTAGTACACGTTTTTAACGTGCTTACATGATACACAATGAAATTGATTGAGAAAACAACGGGCATAAAAAAGCCGATAATCAGTTCAAAGTATCAGCTACTTTTCCGGAGACAATTTCCAAGCTTTGTCACAAAGTAGCATTGATGAGGTTATTGCCACCGACAAAGATGAAAAATCCCACAAAACAGCTTTAGACAGCTCAGAGGTTGATGTGGTTAAGTCCGACTTTACCTACAAAGAATCCAATAACACCTTCACTGCCCTTAAGGCCAAGCTTTGAAAATGAGTCGCAAAGGTCAGGACGGCAAAGTCAAATTTGTATACGCGATGTTTAGCTGATAGTCTAGCTCTTTTAAAATAAATCTTGTTTAGAATATGAGTACCAGCACCATTCAAATCCTTGCCAAACAAAGTCGTATGGCAGCAATTCAACTCGCATCAACTTCTGAATCTCTTCGAAATCTTGCACTTTCGAAAATGGCTGACTCGCTTGAATTGGTAAAACACCAAGTTCTTGAAATTAACGCCCTCGAAGTTTCGAAAGCGCGGCAGGCAGGTCAGTCGGAGGCAATGGTCAAACGATTGACGATTAACGATAAAGTATTTCAGTACATGCTTTCCAGGTTAAGAAAAGTAGTGCAGCATTCTGATCCATTAAATCGAGTGTTAGCAGGACATACTAATCCGAACGGGTTACAGGTCTACAAAAAATCGGTGCCGCTAGGCGTCATCGGTATTATTTACGAGTCGAGACCCAATGTCACCACGGATGCCGCCGGCGTATGTATAAAAAGTGGCAATGCTGTTATCTTGCGCGGCGGATCGGAAGCACTTCAAACCAATATGCTATTAGCCGATGCCATGATTGAAGGTGCTTTAAGCGCAGGTCTTCCGCAACATGCCATACAGATTATTCGCACACCCGGTCATGAGGCTGTCACCGAACTACTCACCATGGATCAGTATATTGATGTATTGATCCCACGAGGAGGCAAAGGCCTCATTAAGCGTATCGCTGAGGGCACCCGCATCCCTGTGATTAAACATTACGATGGCATTTGCCATCTCTATCTGGCTGAAGACGCTGACCCGTTACAGGCAGTCGAACTGGCGATTAACTCGAAATGTCAAAGTATTGAGGTTTGTAATGCGCTCGAAACATTATTAGTCGACAAAGAGTGTGCCGAAAAATTGCTTCCTTTACTACAAGCTGCATTTGACTCAAACAATATCGAACTGCGTGGTTGTGAAGAGACACAAAAACTATTACTAAATATTTGTCCAGCTTCAGAAGAGGATTGGCATACCGAATATCTTGCGCCGATACTTTCAATAAAGATCGTCAACGGTATTGACGAAGCTATTAAGCATATCAATCACTATGGATCTGGACATACTGATGGAATAGTCACGCAAAGTCTTAATAAAGCTCAGCAATTTGAACAGCAAATTGATTCGGCGTCAGTATTAATTAATGCTTCAACACGGTTGTCAGGCGGCGGCGATTATGGTTTGGGATCGGTGATAGGTATCAGCACCGACAAACTCCATGCCCGAGGCCCGGTTGGCCCGGACGAATTGACAAGCTATAAGTGGGTGGTTTATGGAAATGGACATCTGCGCGGTTAAAATGACCAATTGTTTTTGATTATTTATAACGCAGAAGTCGCGTCGAGCTTGCGATCGCGTAACCCGAAAATCGAAGTCAATATGTCAGGTTATGAGTGACGACTCACTCGACACAGACGATTTTTCTAAGTAGTTACGGCTCTTTGAATGACTTAAATTTTAAGGATGATAATCAAAAATGAGGCGCATAACAAAAACTCTGAAGTCATTGCCGCCCAACAAGCAAAAGATAGCGAACGATCATTAAGCACCCTGAATCGAAGCGACCAAATGTACTGAACAAGCGCCAAACGCGGCAAAAAACCGGAACTGGCAGTCACCGTAGGTTGTCCAAGTTCTCTCCAGACTGAATGATGTTCGTTTTGTATGCGACGGAGAAGCCATGCTCCATTGACCAAAGAGAATATTAAAACAGCAACGAATAACAATATCATCATATGAAAATCTCAAAAATCATGTATTAAAATTTAGCCCTATTTTAATACAGCGATGGCTTTTTCTAGTATTTGATAAACCATATTTGTTGTTGCATGATTAATATCAAGTTTTGGATTAAGTTCGGTAATTTCAAAACAGATTACTTTGGGATCTTTTAAAATCATGCCAATAAGTGTTTCAGCTTCTTTTGGCAAAATACCATTATCGACGGGGAGTCCGGTTCCCTTTGAAATAGCTCCGTCTAAACTATCGGTATCAAAAGAAAGATAAATATCAGTGCAGTCGTTCAGATGTTCCAATATCAAAGTACCGATATCTGCTTCTTCCGTATCACGCAACTCCTTGGTTGTGATATTTCGTATACCATATTTATCAATAAGATGGGCTTCTTGTTTTTCCAAGTCGCGCAATGTCACATAAACAATATCTGAAGGTTTAATCTTTTCAGACATCCCGCCAATATGTTTAAAACAATGCCAAAAGTCTAAGGTTATCTGATCAGGATTTCGCAAAACACTGGCTATATTGTCCACACCTAAAGATGCGGCTAACGTCATTCCATGCATGTGTCCAGAATACGACGTAAAGGGAGAATGTAAATCTGCATGTGCATCTATCCAGATAATGCCAAGCCTTGACTCTGGTTTTGCTTTTTTAATGCCGGCTATTGTTCCGGTTGCACTGCTATGGTCACCTGAAATCAGAATTGGAATATGTCCGGACAATACCGATTCACAAACCTCCAAACAGACGGCTTCACAAATATGAAGAACTTTTTCAATGTTTCTTGCATAGACAGATGTAAAGCCACCATCAAAAGAAATAATACAGTCACGCATTTCTAAGTTAGCTGAAATACCTGATTTTTTAGATAAGTCCAACAATGCGGTAACGCCTTGGTCAGATCCTCTAAATCTTGCCCCCGTGTCATATCGAACTGTAATAATCAAATTAGTGCCATTTATGCAATTAGTTGAGTTCCATTTTTCAAAGTAATGTTGATAACACAAGACGGTGTTGTCCCGGTCATCTTGCTTTATTAATTAGGTGTCTAATAAAGGCTTAGAAGTCTAACAGCAAATTGCTACAGCAAAATTACACTCAGCAATAGCATTATAAATTTGCAAATGGCTCAATGTTTTGTGGAATGTAGTCTCAATTTTAGCCTCGTAGAAATATCAGATGCCAGTTGTATCCCAACGTAACTTTAAAAGACCTCTAAAACCTCTGGCAAAAAAAACTCACTGACCAACATTTGCCGCTGTGCAATCGCGTAAACGGTTCTTCTACCACAGATTGCCTGTGTGATATTGGCTTTATCAATCGCGCATTGATTCCAGGTCGGCGGATTAATCAAGGTCACGTCCATTTCGATTCGCTCCAATTTTGGATAGGAAAAAATCACTTCCCCTAACGGACGACTGCCCAAATGCGCGAGGTTACTTTTGGCAACTTTGATTGTTTTTGCTGGAATGATGGTTCTGGCTAAAATCAATGGCTTACCGTCAGCGTGTAGTAAGACTTCACGGATCAGACTGTATTTATTTTCGTGCAAGCCCAGCAATCGGCGTTCGCTTAAAAAAGGTGTATTCCATTGATGAAAAAGAATTTTAACGCCGATAGCGTCACCATAATAATCGCGCAGACGCTGGGTCAAAGAGCCGGGTTCATAGGTCCAGGACTGGACGTTTTCCGGCAAGGTATGACGAACGCCCGACCGGTTTTCACGCCATAAGGGTTCTCGCTTGAATAGGTAACTTTTAATAGTCAACTTGGATTAAACCTCGGAATATTCGGTGGAAGTGCCTAGCCAGCGATCGCATAAAGGTTGTATGGCCTGGGGCGAATGAGTAAAAAAACTGTCTCCGACCTGTTGGACAATTTCCAGCATATCAGTATCTCTCGCTAAATCGGCAATTTTAAAATGCATTTGTCCGGTTTGTCGGGTGCCCATGACTTCACCGGGACCACGCAATTCCAGATCCTTTTCGGCGATGACAAAGCCGTCATTACTGTCCCGCAAAACGCCCAGACGATGACGGGCGGTATCGGACAAGGGCGCTTGATACATCAGCAGACAAAAACTGTCGTCATTGCCGCGACCTACACGGCCTCGCAATTGATGCAATTGCGACAAGCCCAGACGCTCCGGATTTTCAATGATCATTAAACCGGCATTGGGCACGTCGACGCCAACTTCAATGACCGTTGTGGCGACCAGCAAATCAATTTGATGACTTTTAAAAGCCTGCATGACGGCATCTTTATCAGCAGATTTCATGCGTCCGTGGATTAACGCAACCCGAACTTTTGGTAAAGCTTGGGTTAAGCGCTCGGCAGTATTTTCTGCGGCCTCGCATTGCAAAACTTCTGACTCTTCAATCAGCGTACAAACCCAATATACCTGTTTTTTCTTTTCGACCCAGCCGTTGATCCGGTCAATGACATCGGCGCGACGTTCTGCGGGAATCACGCTGGTGACAATCGCTTTTCTGCCGGGTGGCAATTCGTCAATGATAGAAATATCCAGATCGGAATATTGTAACATGGCCAAGGTTCGGGGAATGGGTGTAGCCGTCATGACTAATTGATGGGGTCTTATGCTACCTTGTTGACCTTTTTCGCGAAGTGCCAGACGCTGGTGAACACCAAAACGGTGTTGTTCATCGATAATAATCAAGCCAAGGCGATTAAAGTTCACACTGTCCTGAAATAAAGCATGGGTGCCAATAATAATTCCAGCAGTACCCTCTTCCAACGCTTGCAACACGGCTTTTCTAGGGTTGCCTTTAAGTTGTCCGGTTAAGTACATCACTTGGGTATCAAAATTTTCAAACCAGCCTCTGAAGTTTCGGTAATGCTGCTCTGCCAGCAATTCGGTGGGGGCCATTACTGCAACCTGATAACCGGCCGTTAAAGCCAGCAAGGCCGCATAAGCCGACACAACGGTTTTTCCTGAGCCAACATCGCCTTGAACCAGGCGCATCATTGGATGTTGCAAGCCGCAGTCCGCTTCAATTTCTGAGATAACCCGTTGCTGGGCGTTAGTCAGTTTAAACGGCAGTGAGCGAATAAAATGATCTGTAACGATTTTTGTAGTCGATCCGGAAAGAAACAGCGGCGCTTGCCAGGCTTTGGTTTTATTACGGGTTATTCTCAGACTTAAATAATGAGCAAGCAGTTCTTCAAAGGCCAATCGCTTTAGTGCCGGTAAGCTGCCGTTTTGTAATGCTATAGCCGAGATGGATTCATCCGGTGCATGCAAAGTGCTGATGGCATCGGCGAGCACAGGGAAAGCGTATTGTTTTAACAGCGTTTCGGGAACCCAGTCGGTCAACAACCCACTATCTTGTTCGCAAAAAGCTAAAGCCTGTTTAACTGCTTTTCGTATGACATTTTGGCTAAGACCTTCGGTCAACGGATAAACGGGGGTCAAGCGGTTTTCCGTTACGCACTCATCTGGATGGGTCAAAACCTTGTATTCCGGGTGTACCATTTCTAGTCCGCCATAACCGAAACGCACTTCCGCAAAACAACTGATCGCTGTGCCGAGTTTAAGTGCATTGTGCTGACTGGCACTAAAGTGAAAAAACTTAAGATTGATAAAGCCGGTACCATCGCTAATTCTGCAAATCAGGCTTTTGCGACCACGATCGGAAACATCGATAAACTCAACTTTGCCGGTAATCAGCGTAGTCATGCCTGCTCTTAGAGCGCTGATCGGATAAACGCGGGTTCGATCTTCGTAACGCAAAGGCAAGTGAAACAGCAAATCCTGAATAACACAAAGTCCAAGCTTTTGCAGGCGGTTTGCAGTTTGCAGACCGATTCCTTTTAAAGAAGACACGGGGTAATTTAGAATATTCATAGCGCTACTCGGCATGCACAACTTATTCCCAAGCTTAATAAACTGCCAAATTTCAAGTTATGTTGCACAAACGTGAATTTGTACACCGGACTTTATGGTTTGTTCAACGCGAAATATATACTGCTAGCCATCACAATTGGGATGTTTAATAAATTAAAAAACCAATGTAGGTAGATTTACCGCATTTGTGACAGTCAAAGTATAGTCATCCAGCAAAGGTCATTCAGGATGCCGGATACTCCTGTGGTTTTAACACCATAATTGCATCCATTTCCACATCGGCTGCTTTAGGCAAAGCGGCAACGCCAATAGCAGCGCGAGCCGGGTAAGGCTCCTCAAAATAATGCCCCATGATTTCGTTAACTATCGGGAAGCAGGTTAAATCAGTTAAAAATACATTTAATTTAACGATATCTGCCAAATCGCCGCCAGCCGCTTGTGAAACGGCTTGCAGGTTTTTAAATACCTGGGTGATCTGCGCAGTAATGTCGCCTTCAACAATAGTCATGGTCTCAGGCACTAAGGGGATTTGCCCTGAGAGATAGACGGTCTGTTCGACCCTGACCGCTTGCGAGTAGGTACCAATGGCTTTTGGTGCTTTATCAGTCTGGATAATTTGTTTGCTCATAATCGCTCCTTCAGGCTTTGACGCGAGTAATTTTTAATACGATGGATAAATCTTTCAGGCGACGCATGATTTTGGCTAAATGTACGCGGTCTTTGACAGTTAAAGTAATTAAATCCACACAAATGCGATCATCCTGATCAACAACAGTGACATTTTCAATGTTGGAATTAAGTTCTGAAATCGTTGACGCAATAGTTGCTAGTGAGCCACGTTGATTGAGGATTTCAATGCGAATTTCTACCGGGAAATCACCGATCGCATCCGGACTCCATTCAACATCCAGCCAGTTTGTCTGTTTTTTTCTGACTACGCTGCTGTTACGACATTCATGGTGATGAACGGCAATGCCTTTGCCCGGATTAAAATAGCCAATAATGGAATCACCGGGAATCGGTCGACAACATTTTGCAAGGTTAATCACCATGCCTTCGGTGCCCTTTATGATTAAGGGTTGTTTTTTGCCGGGTTCACTGCCATCCAGTTTAATCGCGCCATTAATATCGTCTTGTGCTATGTGTTTGGCGACCAGGAACGGCATTTTGTTGCCCAGTCCGATGTCTTCCAGCAATTCGTCCAACGATAGTTTAGCCATAATCTGGAGCAACACTTGAATTTTGGCTTTGTCGATATCTTCCAAATGGAGGTGCATCATTTGCAGTTCTTTTTCGAGTAATCGACGACCCAAATTAATGGCTTCCTGCTGTTTAAAATGTTTAAGATAATTACGTATTCCGGAACGGGCTTTGGCAGTAATGATGTAATTTAGCCATAGTGGGTTGGGCCTGGCCCAGGTAGCCGTAATCACTTCAACAGTAACACCGTTTTCAAGTTTGGTTTGTAAAGGAACCAGCTGTTTGTCGATTCTTGCAGAAACACAGGCGTTACCAAGATCAGTATGTACCGAATAGGCAAAATCGATAATGGTCGCACCGCGTGGCAATTTAATAATCGCGCCTTTAGGCGTAAAAACAAATACTTCCTGCGGAAAGAGATCGACTTTTAAATTGTCGATAAACTCCAGTGAATCGCCTGCTAAATTTTGGATTTCCAATAAATCCCTTAGCCATTCGTTGGCACGATCCTGAAACTTTTTAGTTTTATCGTCATCGGATTTATAAAGCCAGTGTGCAGCGATGCCTGATTCTGACATGCGGTGCATATCATGAGTTCTAATCTGAACTTCAATGGGTACGCCATAGGGTCCCATCAATATTGAGTGCAAAGATTGATAGCCGTTAGCTTTGGGCAAGGCGATATAATCTTTAAACCTTCCTGGAATAGGCTTGTACAAATTATGCATAACACCTAACACGCGATAACAGGTATCAACGTCGTCACAAAAAATTCTGAATGCATAAACATCAAAAACATCAGCCAGAGAGATTTTTTTGTTGAGCATTTTTTTATAAATGCTGTACAAGTTTTTCTCTCGACCGGCAACATCACTGTTTAAATTAGCTTGTTCCAGGCGATTTTTTATTGTGTTTTCAATGATATCGACAATTTTTCGACGGTTGCCCCGCGCTTTCTTGACGGCATTGTTAATGACTGCGTAGCGCATCGGGTACATAGCTTCAAAACTGAGCGCTTCGAGCTTTTGCCGAATATTATTCATTCCCAGACGATTGGCAATAGGCGCGTAAATATCCAGGGTTTCACGAGCAATGCGACGTTTTTTGGGCGGTGGCATGACACCGAGAGTCTGCATATTATGCAGCCGGTCAGCAAGTTTAACTATGATGACGCGTAAATCTTTGGCCATTGCCAGAAACATTTTACGGACATTTTCCGCTTGTGTTTCTGCATGAGATTTAGTGTCAATTTTGGTTAGTTTGGTCACGCCATCCACCAGCTCAGCGACTTCCTGTCCGAACTGATCAGCCAGTTCTTTTTTACTGATCGAGGTGTCTTCAATAACATCGTGAAGAATGGCGGCCATGATACCGTTGGCATCCATCCGCATTTCAGCGAGCATGATGGCAACGGAGACCGGGTGACAAATATAGGCTTCGCCACTTTTACGAAACTGGCCATTATGGGCAGTTGCGCCTACTTCATAGGCAAGCACACATTGGTCAATTTGTGTTTGATCAAGATAGCCGGACAAGGTCGAGCATAAACGCCGAATTAATTTGTCTTGCGGGCGTTCCAGCTCGATCGTATCGGCTATTTCGAGCATTGGGATTTACAAATCAGAACATGGGGTTATGATGATCGTGGACTTCACCAACACGATGCAGCAGATTAACGTTTTCAGTTGTGACATGACCTGCAGCGATTTCACGTAAGGCAACAACGGTATCTTTATCTTTACCACGGGTAACAAATTCTGTTGCGCCGTGACTGAGCTGGCGCGCGCGGGTGCTGGCTAATAAAACCAGTTTAAAGCGGTTTTCAACATGTTCCAAACAATCTTCGATAGTAACTCTGGCCATTTTTTATCCTGATTTAGTGTGTTAAGACAAAAGACAAAGGGCAGAAGACAAAAGGAACGTGGTATTCGCCCTTCATCTTTTGCCCTTCGTCTGATTGTTAACGTGATTTTAACACAGAAACGGCTGGAAGTTCTTTACCTTCAAGAAATTCAAGGAAAGCACCACCACCGGTTGAGGTGTAAGATACGTCATCGTTGATGCCGTATTTATCAATAGCCGCCAAAGTATCGCCACCGCCGGCAATAGAGAAAGCCGGACTCTCGGCAATCGCAGTTGCCAGAACTTTAGTACCGTTGCCAAATTGGTCAATTTCAAAGACGCCAACAGGGCCGTTCCAAACAATAGTGCCAGCCGTTTTTAAAATTTCTGCATATTGTTTTGCGGTATCGGGACCGATATCCAAAATCAAATCATCTTCTTCAACGTCCGCTACTTTTTTAACGGTAGCCACTGCGGTTTCGGAAAATTCTTTGGCGCAAACCACGTCAACAGGAATGGGAATATCAGAACCGTTGCTTTTGGCGGCCGCAATTAGGCTTCTGGCTTCTTCCAGTAAATCGGGTTCGTAAAGTGATTTACCAACAGGGAAACCTGCGGCCGCAATAAAAGTATTGGCAATGCCACCACCGACGATTAACTGGTCAACTTTTTCTGAAAGTGATTTCAGTACGGTTAATTTGGTTGATACTTTAGAGCCTCCGACAATTGCGACTAGTGGCTTGGTTGGTGTTTCCAGTGCTTTGCCTAAAGCATCCAATTCACTGGCCAGTAAAGGGCCGGCACAAGCAATCGGTGCAAATTTTGCGACACTATGGGTTGAAGCTTGGGCTCTGTGAGCGGTGCCGAAAGCATCCATCACAAATATGTCGCAAAGCGCCGCCATTTTTTGGCCCAGCTCATCATTATTCTTTTCTTCACCAGCATTAAAACGTACATTTTCGCAAAGTACGACTTCGCCTGGTTCAATAGTAATGCCGTCCAGCCAGTCTTTTTCGAGTCTGACCGGCTTGCCTAGCAAGCTGGATAATCGTTCCGCGACCGGTTTTAACGAAGATTCTTCGTCGTATTGACCTTCAGCAGGACGACCCAAATGCGATAACACCATAACCGCAGCGCCGGCAGCCAAAGCTAATTGGATGGTCGGTACGCTGGCCTGGATACGAATATCACTGGTAACTTTGCCATTTTTTACCGGAACATTTAAATCCTGACGGATTAAAACCCGCTTTCCTGACAAGTCCAGATCTACCATTCTCTTAATTGACATAATATGCTCTCATTGTTGTGGGTTGGTTTTTAAATTGGGTAGAAGTTCACTGCTAACATCCCTTTGAAGGATGATAGCTTTAAAGCTATTTCCATTTGATCGAGCAACCAATACTGTTAAATTGCTCTTCAGGGCCTAGCCCGGTTTCTGCGATAAGTTTCATCGCTTCAAATAATTCTCTTGGGGTGTTTTCTGGAGCAGTTTCTTTGCGACTGGCATCCAAGCGTCCGCGATAGTGCAGTTCATAATCTGAATTATAACCAAAAAAGTCCGGCGTGCAGACCGCGCCATACGCTTTGGCAATCTGCTGTGTTTCATCTAGTAAATACGGAAAACTAAAGCCCAGTTCTTCGGACAGTTTTTTCATGTTGTCAAACGAATCGGCAGGATATCCAGCCGTATCATTGGACATAATTGCTACCGCTTCAATACCCAGCGCTTTAAGCTCTTTAGTATCTCTGACTATCCTATCCTGCACTGCTTTGACATACGGACAATGATTGCAGATAAACATCACCAACAGACCACTTTTACCCATGCATTGTTGCAATGACCACGAGCGTCCATCGACGCCTGGCAATTCAAAATTGATGGCATGTTTACCAAAATCACAGCTTGGCGTTTCCAGTGCTACCATTTTTATACCTGTTTAATTGATGTTTTTATTGAAACAGCACTGCCGCACTAATTACTAAAGCGCTGAGCAGCATGGTCAATATTGTCAGGCGCTGATTGTTGGCCATTTGTTCGCGTAACAGGATTAACTCTTTATGTTGCAAGTCTGCCTGCTGTTTAGCGTGAGTTGCATTATCCAGCGCTTTATAAACCAGTGAAGGAATTTCCGGGAAATGCTCGACAAAGTCAGGAAACTGTTTGATCAATTTGTCGATTTTGGCTTTTGGACCGATGCGCTCATGAAACCATTTTTCAAGAAAAGGCTTGGCGGTTTGCCATAAATCCAGATCGGGATAAAGTTGCCGACCCAAGCCTTCGATATTAAGCAGCGTTTTTTGCAGCAACACCAGTTGCGGTTGAACATGCATGTCAAAGCGACGCGCTGTCTGAAACAAGCGTAGCAACAATTGACCAAAAGAA
Source organism: uncultured Methylobacter sp. (assembly GCA_903832775.1). Lineage (GTDB taxonomy): Bacteria > Pseudomonadota > Gammaproteobacteria > Methylococcales > Methylomonadaceae > Methylobacter_A. The sequence goes on from CAILCX010000006.1 coordinate 35,648, forward strand.
ATGTCTTTTAGCGGTTTTTCAAAAATAGGTTCGCAAACGCTACGTATCGCGGATTCGAACTCTTCTATTCGGGTCGATTCTGAAACCCAGCCTGATTTAACGTGATTTTCAGCGACTTTGCGATAGTCGCGATTGAAAAAAGCCAGAAAATTTTCTGCCAGGTAATGCTGATCTGACAAAGACAGCGTGCCGACAATACCAAAGTCAACGGCGATATACTTATCCGGTAAATCGACAAAAATATTGCCAGGATGCATATCGGCATGGAAAAAATTATCCCTGAAAACCTGGGTAAAAAAGATTTCCACACCGCGTTCGGCAAGCGCTTTAAAATCAGCACCGGCTGCCCTTAGTTCATCGATATTGCCAACCGGAATGCCATGAATGCGTTCCATAACCAGTACTTTCTGGCGTGTTAACGGCCAATGGATTTCCGGGATGTAGATCATCTCGGAATTTTCAAAGTTCCGGCGTAACTTGGAGGCATTGGCCGCTTCCCTGACCAAATCAAGCTCATCCAATGTTGTTCTTTCAAATTCGGCAACCACATCAACCGGACGCAGCCTTTTTGCGTCAGCCCAAAAACGCTCGGCAAAACCGGCCAATTGATACAATAAACCTATGTCGGAGCGTATCCGACTTTCGATATCCGGACGCAATACTTTAACGACAACGCTTTCGCCGCTATGCAATACGGCCGTGTGAACTTGTGCCACTGAAGCCGAGGCCAGCGGATCAGGATTAAACTCCGCAAACGCCTCGCTAATAGACATGCCCAGTTCGCTTTCGATAATGCGACGGGCAATTTCATTGGCAAAGGGTGGGACCCGATCCTGTAGCTTGACCAGTTCATCGGCAATATCATCAGGCAACAGATCTTTTCTGGTAGATAAAGCCTGGCCGAATTTGACATAAATAGGCCCCAAGTCTTCCAGTGCTTTACGGATTCTAACGCCGCGAGGTTCATCCTTACGCTTAAGCCAATAGTTAGGAGATAAAACAGCTATATAACGAATGGGTCGAAATAAATGGGTTTTTAAGACAATCTCATCAAGACCATGAAAAACCAGAACCCAATTGATATGAATCAGGCGTAATAATAATTTAGGGTGAATCACGTATTTACCTTGTTTTGTTAGGTGTTAGTGCGATTAGGAATAAAAAATTAAAAAACTCATCCATTGTCTGACCGTATTTTCTCAATGGAACTTTTTCAAAGCCAGGCTTGAACTCCCGATTGAAGTCCAAAGCTGGCTTTGGTTAGGAATAATTTATTGCGTAAAAATCAAGATAAAAGCAACAGTTCGAGTTGTTAAATTTTCGCCCCTTAATTCCGCCTACTAAATATTTTCCAAGCGCTGAATTCTGCTTTGCAGCCGATCAAAATCATTACGCAATTCATCAACCTGATCGAAAAAAATGGCCACTTCAGGCGCTGAGGGTAAATCGCGGGTTTCATCCTGTAAAAATTCGCTGGCATTTAATTTGAAGGTTTGCAGCGATTCTTTACTCCAGCTTTGACTGGCACGAAAAAAACCAGCAACTTTATGCGCGATGATGTCACCAGTGAAATGCGATAAATGTTCTTCCAGATCTATGTCCAGTTTGGCGAAAAGCTCTTGGAATTTGCGACCGGTGTGCATATCGCCTTCAATCTTGACTTCGCCCGAGAACACCGAACGCATCGGTGTTGAACTTAAGCCCATCAAGCCCAAAGCCCATATTGAACCGGTCAGACGGGTATCTGGGTCGCAGGGGATTTGATCCAGACATTGAATCGAATCATTGCTCGGACACAGATAAATGGTTTCTGCGAAGGGCAAAACGGTAACGGCAATAACTTTTCCGGACAGTGGTGTTAAAAAATAGCCACTGTCCTGATCCAGCGCAAGATATTGATTAAGCGCAACTTCAAAGGCACCGATTAGTAACGGTTTTATAGCCATGCTAGATTTTATAACCTCTGTGAACTGCGACAATGCCTTGCGTCATGTTGAAGTATTCACAGCGTTCAAGTCCTGCGTTTTCCATCATTTTTTTCAGCTCATCCTGTTTCGGATGCATGCGGATCGATTCGGCAAGATAACGATAACTTTCTTCATCTTTGGCAACAAATTTGCCGATTTTTGGCAGCAGTTTGAAAGAGTAAAAATCGTAGACTTTTTCGGTAATTTTATCGACTGGATGCGAAAACTCCAGCACGATAACACGTCCACCAGGTTTAAGGACGCGATGCATGGAACGGAGTGCAGCGTCTTTATCTGTGACATTACGCAAGCCAAAAGCAATGCACACGCAATCAAAGGTGTTATCTTCAAAGGGAAGGCATTCGGCATTGACTTGTGCGTAGCGAATATTGCCGACCAAGCCTCTGTCGATCAGTCGATCGCGTCCGGTACGCAGCATCTCTGAATTAATATCTGCCAAAACCACCTGGCCTTCCGGTCCTACCCGCTTTTCAAACAAGGTAGTTAAATCACCGGTGCCGCCTGCCAGATCGAGCACTTGCTCGCCTTTGCGGACATTGCTAAGTTGCACCGCAACCCGTTTCCAGATGCGATGAATACCTAGCGACATCAGGTCATTCATGATGTCGTATTGTCCGGCAACCGAATCAAATACGCCGCGTACCAGATTGACTTTGTCTTCTGTCGCTACCTGTTTAAATCCAAAATGGGTGGTGTTGCTCATGATTGTGCCTTTTTTAAATGTATCGTTCCTGGTTCCGACTATCGTTCCCACGCTCCAGCGTGGGAATGCAGTCCGCAACGCTCTAGCGTTGCGTGTGAACGATGAAGTTAATTTTGTAGTGGTTCTTTATGCATATGTCCGGCAGCTTCCAACTTATTCAGATAATCTGCCCATAAAATTGTATATTCCGCGCCCAATTTATACAAAAAATCCCAGGTATAAATGCCGCTGTTATGGCCATCGCTAAATACCGGGGCAATCGCATAATTGCCAACCGGTTTTATCTCGTTAATGGTGACGTCTTCCTTGCCAACCTGAAGCACTTCCTGACCGGGCGCATGACCAACTGCTTCAGCCGAAGGTGTAAAAACCCGGAGATATTCGCAAGGCAATTTAAATACACTGCCGTTATCAAAACTGATTTCAACCACATTGGAAACCTGATGCAGCTTGATTTCAGTTGGATGGGTGTTGCTGGGTTTTGCTGTTAGGCGCATATAAATATTATGAGGCGAAAGGCTAAGGGCAAAAGACGAAAGGCGGCATGTTTACCTTTAACCTTTCGCCTTTAGTCTTGTTTCTACAGAATATACCGACTCAAATCCTCATCCTGAACAAATTCAGCCAGATGACCATCGACATAAGTGGCATCAATCACAATTTCTTTTCCTGCCAACTCCGGTGCATTGTAAGAAATATCTTCCAGCAACCGTTCCAAGATAGTATGCAATCTTCTCGCGCCTATATTTTCAGTGGTTTCATTGACCTGCCAGCCCAGTTCGGCAATGCGCTGAATACCGTCAGTAGAAAATGACAGCGCCACGCCCTCGGTGCTTAACAGCGCAATATATTGTTCGGTTAATGAAGCGTCAGGCTCGGTCAAGATTCGCACAAAATCGTCCGCTGAAAGTGCGTCCAGTTCAACACGAATTGGAAAGCGGCCTTGCAATTCGGGAATTAAATCCGACGGTTTGGTCAGATGAAACGCACCCGAGGCAATAAATAAAATATGGTCGGTTTTAATTGAACCGTACTTGGTGCTGACCGTGGTACCTTCAACCAACGGCAGTAAATCCCGTTGCACGCCTTCGCGCGACACTTCGCCGCCGCCCAGTTCGGAACGTTTGCAGATCTTGTCTATTTCATCCAGAAACACGATGCCGTTTTGTTCTACCGATTCGACAGCGCGCAAGCGAATGTCATCTTCATTGACCAGTTTGGCTGCTTCTTCGTCCTGTAAAACCTTCAGGGCTTTGTCTATTTTCATTTTGCGAGCACGGGTTTTGCCCGAACCCAGATTTTGGAACATGCCTTGCAATTGACTGGTCATTTCTTCCATGCCTGGAGGCGCCATAATCTCTACACCAACAGGGGAAAGATGCACATCAATTTCAATTTCCTTATCATCCAACTGGCCTTCACGTAATTTCTTACGCATTTTTTGGCGAGTCGATTCTTCTGTCTCGGATAACATGCCGCCATCTGCTCTCGGCAAAAGAATGTCCAGAATACGGTCTTCGGCGGCATCAAACGCCTTATTTTCGACCTTTTCCATTTCTGTTGTGCGTGTCATTTTGACTGCCGTATCAACCAAATCACGAACAATTGAATCCACGTCACGACCGACATAACCGACTTCAGTGAACTTAGTCGCTTCGATTTTGATAAACGGTGCATTAGCCAGACGTGCCAGACGACGTGCTATTTCTGTTTTACCGACGCCGGTGGGACCGATCATTAAAATATTTTTTGGCGTAATTTCTTCGCGCAAGGCAGGATCAACCTGTTGACGCCGCCAGCGGTTACGCAATGCAATAGCGACAGAACGTTTGGCATTGGCCTGGCCTACAATATGTTTATCCAGTTCGCTTACAATTTCTTTGGGGGTCATTTGAGTCATGTGTTTATTCGTTAGGTTCAGCGTCGAGTTCTTCTATGCGCAGATTATGATTGGTATAAATACAAATATCAGCGGCTATATTTAAAGATCGCGTAACAATTTCACGGGCGCTAAGATCGGTATTTTCAAGCAATGCACGCGCTGCAGCCTGAGCAAAAGCGCCACCCGAACCAATCGCCATCAAGTCAAATTCGGGTTCTATGACATCGCCAGTCCCGGAAATAATCAATGACGTTTTTGAATCGGCAATCGTTAGCAACGCTTCCAGTTTGCGTAAGGCACGGTCGGTACGCCAATCCTTTGCCATTTCCACAGCCGCGCGGGTTAAATTGCCGCGATGCTTTTCCAGCTTGCCTTCGAAATGCTCAAATAAAGTAAACGCATCCGCGGTAGCGCCAGCAAAACCGGCGATAACTTTATCGTGATATAAACGGCGAACTTTGCGGGCATTACCTTTCATGACGGTATTGCCTAATGTGACCTGACCGTCGCCGCCGATCACAACTTTGTCGCCACGGCGAACAGAAAGTATGGTTGTTCCTCTAAACACTATTTTAATATCCTAAATTAACAAATACATTAAAATCAATTTTACATGGTCTGAGCTTAAATGTGCTAAAAAATGAGATTCTGATCATATTAAAGTCGTTGAGACGGTTTAGCTGCGATTCAGAAATATTATGCTACGCTGAACAAAACATTTAAAAAAAGGGCTCGCTAATGGACGCACTTAATCAAATATCAACAACACTAGCCTTAACCATGGGACTGGCTTGGGCCAGTGGCATTAACCTTTACGCAACATTGTTTACGCTAGGTTATCTTGCCACCACCGGCAATATCGATTTGCCGCCGGATTTGCAAATCGTCGCTAATCCGTTGGTCATGGCGGCAGCTGGCCTAATGTATTGCATCGAATTTTTTGCCGATAAAACACCGGGTGTAGATACCGGTTGGGATGCTATTCATACGTTTATTCGCATTCCCGCAGGCGCCATGCTGGCAGCTGGTGCAATTGGCAATTTAAACCCGGCCGTGGAATTGGCCGCAGCAATTATGGGGGGCACGCTTGCGGCGGGAAGTCATGTAACCAAAGCCGGAAGTAGGGTATTGATAAACACCTCCCCCGAACCCTTCAGCAACTGGATAGCCTCGATTAGCGAAGACTTTCTCGTCATAACCGGCGTCTGGGCGTGCATCAATCATCCGGTATTTTTTTTAATAGCGTTGGCGGGATTTATAGTGCTGATAATTTGGCTCTTGCCACGAATATGGGTGGGCGTAAAAAAAGTCTTTGGCTTTTTGGGCAGGTTATTTAATAGTCAAAGTAATCCGGCCAATCAAAATCCTCCGCAATAAATCCACATTAACTATTGACTGTCGGTAAATATTCTAGTCTAATGGCCGTCTTTTGTAGTTCCGCCCAGGTAGCTCAGTCGGTAGAGCAGAGGACTGAAAATCCTCGTGTCGACGGTTCGATTCCGCCCCTGGGCACCATGAGTTTCCTTTAAAAATGCCGACCGCTGCGTCGGTTTTTTTATGCCCGAAGGTTTGTCCGGGGTATTTCCTGTTCGCAAATTCGTTTACACACATCATAGAACTGTAACTTCAGAAAGATAACTTCCCGAACCCCATCACTAAAAATGGATAATGACATCTTAATAAATCAGGCCAGACGACTTTATGTTGCGTTACAGGTTGAGCAACAGTCTGATCGTCTTGACCATCTAATAAATCGTGCCTATTGTCGTTATCAGCGCCGACTTAACCGATGTGCATTATGCTATCAAACCCGGGTGTTGGACTGTGATCGGTATATTTTGGGGAAGTTTTGTCCCGGCAATCACTCGAAACAGCCCACAGTAAATGACCCTCTTTTTGCCCTGCTGAGTAAAATGACAATATAGCAACAATCTTTATTCCGCATCACTCTACGTTACAAAGCCACTTCAACTCAAACTTGCTGAGCAAACATTATTGCAAATGACTGGTCTGTTCTAGCATTGCGGTTCTCAATATTTCATTTAACCGACTTTGATAGCCTTTGCCTTGACTCTTAAGCCAAGCCAAAACGTCTGCGTCAACGCGCACTGTCAATTGCTGTTTGATTGGCCGATAGAACTTACCGCGTTCAGCGAAAAGCCAATCCTGCTCTGTAGTTGCGGGAATATCAGAAAAGTCAATTTCATGCTCTGAATTTGCCGCTAACGCTTCCAGTTCTTGCTGAATGGGTTTAGATATTTGTTTCATAGACCGTTTTCTCCAATTTGGTTGCACGTCGCGCTGAAATAATACGAATATGTTCTGATCTATCTTCAGTTTCTTGCCAAGTATGTGCGACCAAAAGTAAGGCTATATCACCTACCATGCCAACCGTCTGCCAACGTTGCTCGCCGTTCTCAATTCGATCCTGTCGCGAAACATGAAATGGGTCATTGAACACTAATTGTGCAAGCTCAAATCGAATGCCATGTTTTTGTTGATTAAGCTGATTTTTAGTTTCATCCCAAGAAAACAATTATAACTCCTGATTATTTTTGTAGTTACATTATCGTAGTTCTAATTTGATATCAATGCAACTGCTTTTATGCTAAAAAATTAACACCACAATAACCAATCCCAATCCCAAGCCTGAACACTGATCGGGCTTTTTTATGCCCGCCAATAAAGGAAATCATCATGTTCTGGCAATTCTTACTGTTCGGAGTCATCGGTACCGCCCTAATTCACCTTGGAACCCTGTCAGTCTGGGTTACCGTGCTGACGCTGTCATTGAAAGTAATACTGGTACTGGTACTGGCCGTTGGAATAGGTTTGTTGTATTTCTGGCGAAAGTGACTGCGCATTTCCAACCATCTTATATGAAATCAACCCTGGAAAAATACTATGACCATTACCCTGCTCGTTGTCAGCCTGCTATGCCTCGCCTTCAATAACACCAGATTGTTCGGTGTTGGCGGCATAACAGTTTTGTTCTATCTCCACCCGCCTTTACTGGTCGGCACTCTCATTCTCGGAGGTTTTTATTGGTTTTTAACTCATAAATGACTGCCCGCTCTAGCTTCTGACTGATTTTCTACAACCAAATCCCCCAACCCTAACCGATAACCAAAACATTAGCCACTTCATTGTGGAGAGTTTCGTTTGTCCGGCGTTCGGTGAGAAGGATCTTTAAAACCTTTGGAGATAACACCGATGAACCCCACTCAACTTCACCCCTCTTTCAAATTTGCCGCCACAACGCCACAAATCGCCTGAAGCCATATAAATCAAGGGTTCCGGTGTTGCGGACAATCCGAAACGTTTGGGTGGATGTTGCCTTTTTGACCACGTTGCGGAAACGCGAAATGATGCCGCAACGCTGGAGCCCATGCCAGTCAAGACCGTTGCGGCGTTGCGGATTTTTTGGGTGGGGGTAGGCATCGACACATTTTTTCAGGGGATTTTTTTGGGGGTACCGCTGATACCCAGCTGATGAGAGGTTGTTATTTTTTGGTGATCAAAAACTTGGGTCATCGTCCGGATCCGACCCTTAAGAGACATTGGGCTATGGAATTAGGCTTCCCGATACCGGTCATTCACAAAATAAGTAGTTGCACGTAATTGGATCAAAATCTGCCTCAGATAACAGGCGTCATACCGGCAAGCCGATAATAATTAACTGGCTTGCTGGTCGGCGCATCCAGGCTCAATCACGCAGTAACCCTCGCTGTAACTGGATACACAACCAAGCGGCCGCAATCGCCAACAACCAGCGTCCGCCCATTTCGCAAAACACCATCCAATCCACAAACCATGGCACAGGCCGGGGATTTTTTCCGGTTAAGGCGACGTCCTGAAAAGATATTTCCAATTTGCCTAACAACAGCGCTGGTACCGTCGCCATGATCACTAGGATGGCTGTCAGCAAACCCAAGGCGATTAACAAGCAACGTTGCGACCAGCGCTGTACCGGCCAAACCAACAGAATCGATAGCTCAATGACCAGCGGAACCAGGGGGTGCAACAAGTGGGCCGATGATTTCAACTCGGTTCCCGGCGGAATGAATTGACCGGCGTTTAGGTAAACAGGGCGCAGCAGCCAGACGGATAATTCAAGCGCATAATCTAGCTGGGCTGTCGGCTTCACCAGATCCAAGCTGGGGGACATTTCGGAGTTCATTGTCATGATGACCGCCTTCAGCAAAGGAAACAGGCCTTTTCCCAGCCACTCGCCGAAATACCAAACCAGGCTAGACAACACCAACCAAGCCAACAAGCCTTTCAATGTAAGGGAAATCAGCTTACGCCGGCTCATAGGTCTTTTCCGTCGAACCGAACGCCCACCAGGCGAAATAACAACACCCCACCAACACCATCAAGGTCGGCGCAAGATAGACATGAATCAACTGGAACCAGTCGGGTCGGTAAGCGATAACAAAATACAGGATGCTAATACGCAGTAGATTGAGCAGATAGATTAAGCCGATGCCCAAGAGCAAACCGATCAATTTTCGCCGCCCTGTTGATGGAAAAGCAACAATCGCAGACATCACCAAAAACAGCACTCCGGCCCCATCGCAGCCGCGCACGATTTCCAGGTTGGCTTTGGCTGAAAGCAAATGATTTTGTTGCGCCAAAACGTGTTCCAACGGAGCGAGCATATTGATCAGGTCGGCGCAAACCATCACAACGCCATGGTAGTAAATGACATTCAAGAACAGGTCGTCCGGAATCTTAAAATAACCGTAGTTGAGCAGCGCGTAACAGCCTACAAATATCGTGAACTGTAGCCATTCTTTATATCTGCCCATCCGATGACGCTTAGAATCGTAACCATTTGAATTGGAAGCTCGACGCAATGTGTTCCTTGAGTTCATCTGCTAAATCGATTTAATTAAAAATGCCAGTCGTGATGCTTTGCGATCACCGCCACCGATAAGTATTATCCGATAGGTGTAATAGTGATGACGTAATTTAAGTTGATTTTATCGATGCCATCATAGACAGGCAAGGAGGGTGTAAAAAAATCCGTGTAACTGCCTCTAATAATTAAAATTAGGCATCCTGTCCTGATACATAATCATAAACTGATTAATAGCGGGTTTCCAATCTCGTAATGGCATGGACCATTTTTTTGAGGCATTCTCTATA
>CAILCX010000007.1 GCA_903832775.1 uncultured Methylobacter sp.
ACTCAGGGTTTGCGTTGTAGCAGCTACCGCTGTAGCACTTACAGCAGAGGTCACTGAGTAGGCTGCCGCCAACGGTTGCGCCACTGCAGTTGAAGTTAACCAGGCTGACGTTACCGGATTAAACGCTTCTACCCTAAACAGATAAGAAGCATTCGCTGTCAAATTTGTCACCGTATAGCTGGTTACATTGGCAGCAACATCAGCGACCGTAGCCCAACCAGCACCCTTAGCCGCGCACGTTCCAGTCGCTGCTGTTCCTGAACATTGTTGAAGCCTAAAGCCGGTAGCAGCAGGATTAATTGGGACAACAATACCCGGCGTCCATCCTATGTTTACAGATGTCGCATTAATAAAGTTAGACGTTAACAGCGTCGGAGGTAGTGGCCCTAAAGGAACAGCTACACTAAATACCGTTGAGTTAGTTACAACAGTCGCTGCGGTTGCAACCACCTGATAGCAGTAAGTTGTACCTGCCGCCACGGTAGCATCCGTTGCTGTCAACAGTGTTGTTGCAGTACCCAGGTTAGTATACGTTGCAGGGCAGTTGCCATTAGCCGCTGCTACACCGCGTTTTACTTGAAAACTGTCTGTCTGCCCGGCTACCGAACTTGAAGGTGTCCATGACAAACTGACTGTTGCGGGTGGTAGAGCAGACAATGCGCCATTAAGTAACGGCTGAGCTGTTGCAACGCCGGTTCCTGTCAATGTCACAACCTGAACACTGCTGGTTACACCATGGTCATTGTCAGTGATACTCAAGTTGCCGCTAATAACACCTACAGCAGTAGGTTTGAACACCAAATTGATATTACAAGATGCCCCAGCCGCAACTGTTTTGGTTGTAGCCGTTATGCCACAGGTTGAGCCAGTTCCCAAAGCAAACTGGGCGGGTACGGTTATGGCGCTGAGGGTTAACGGTGCAGTACCCGTGTTAGATAATGTTACAGTTTTGCCTGCACTGGTAGATCCTTTTAAGGCGCTGCCAAAGTCCAGAGACGCTGGCAAACTAACCAAAGGCACGATTCCGGTAGTTGTCATTTCTACAACCAAGGGATTATGCAATGGATCGTTATTGGGTATTGACAAAGTGCCCAAATTTGCTGCCGATGTAGCAGTCACACTGATAGTGCAGCTTGCACCGGAAGCAACTTGGATGCCTGCAGTTCTCCCCGCAGTGACGGTACAAGTATTTGCCGAAATGGTATAGCCAGTACCCGTGATTGAAGCCGCACTCGGGAAGCTTAAAGGTAAAATACCGGTATTAGTCACAGTAACTGCCATCACTTTAGTTGCGCCAACTGCCAGGCTTCCGAAATTCATCGGGGTAGCCGAAGTGATAGAGGCAATAGCTGATGCAGTAGCGGTTCCAGAGTAAGCTGAACTTGCAGTGACGTTGGCATAACCCACCAAGTTAGGCATTAATTTAGCAACATCTGCCGGAGCAAGAGAACTACTTAACAAGGCACCATAAGAACCATCGACTGGATTACGTGGTACATCCTGACGACCATCTCCGGCACCCACTGTATTTTGGGCCATTACCCGGTAATACAAAGTGCTAGCATTTGTTGGTATGGAATCCGTATAAGTTCTTGCACAACCTGTCTGCACTGTACATTCAGGCAGGACGACATTAAAGGTTGATAAACCACTTGTGAAGCTTGCATTGGTTGCCCGCTGAATGCTGAACCAGTTAGAAACCACTGAGTTATCAACCCAGTTTAGAATAACCTGGTTTGCTGCAGTCCCTTTAGTTACCGTGACAGCACTTGGTGCTTCAGGTGCAGACGCAACAGCAATAGACCGCATCATGTCGTTTTCTTCATGCCCCAGAATATGACAATGCCACAAATACTCCCAGCCATAGTTCATGTCAACATTGGGTACAGTCGCTGCATTTCCCGTTATTGGATCTAAATTAAACGACGCCATCATGGGATTGACGGTATCAGCGGCAGCGCTAGGATCCAGTCTATGATGACTATTACCAACTTTAAAGGGTAGTGTCATAGTCATCGGACGCAAAGCAACAACAACATCTTGTAGCGGATGCATCTGTACCGTGTCTTTCCAACCCAGTTCATTAGGATCCGGGGCAACAATCGCGCCGTCCCAACCAACGCGGTTAATGATTTGCACATGAAACAAATGGAAGTGAATCGCATGTGAATCGACGCCATTATGGGTTATTTTCCACAATTGGGAGCCATCAGCCAAGGTTCCTGTAACTGGCGAACCATCGTTAGGTGAAATTTTAACCAGCTCAGTCGGTGGATCGATAAACGCTTGCGGAATCGAAGTTTGGACTGTCGCCGTAGTTTTAGGTACTTCGGAGCCCAGCAAGGCATTCATTCGGCCATAATCACGCGTCCAATCTTCGATAATGGATTTAGGTTGCATATCCAAAGATACCGAGGTGCCTTGAGCGCCCGTAATTGGATTACTGAGTGACGTATATTTAAATACCGTATCTGAAATACGCGACAAGGTGCTGCCCAGAAGATCGACAACCTGCGTGCCATAAGTTGGATTATAGGCAGCCTGAGGAACAATGATTGGCTCTTGGCTGGTTTTAAAGGCAGCTTGTATCGCTGTGGTTAATTTGGCCATGTCAATGTTACCGGTATCATCCACTGGATGTGAACCGCCACTGCCTGTTACCCGTATTTGCATTAAAGTACGTGTATTAGGTCCATAACCTGGGATTGTCGAAAAGGTTCCACCGGTATCCGTGGTATCAAAGTTTCCTGTGTAATAGTCCAAGCGCAAATCAAACGCGGGAACTGGTGCAGGCGAATCATTATAAAGAATCAGTGTTGAGCCTGCGAAATTGCTAAAGTCAACTAACACATCAGCACGTTCGGCGGGGCCGAGCATTAATGAATGTTCTTTTACACTGCCGATAACAATGTTTTTTGGGTTGTATTCATAGTTGATCGGTTGATTAAGAATCGTGGCAGGCGACGATAAAAAGCCGCCATCGGTTCCAATCTGAACCATCGCAGGACCACGCGTAGCCGGATCAAACACGCCTGATGGACGCCCGTCTAATGATACACCGGCTTTTTGACGGGTATACCAGTGAGCAGGAAATGGCTTAACGCTATCTTGTGCATCATTCCAAGGTACCATTTTGACTTCAGTACAGTCAGCCGGATCAACAGTCGCTTTTCCGTCACATAAAATGGTATTGTTATTGCTGCCGGCATTACCTTTTGCTGTTGTATCAAGCGATTTTTTACTCGCAGCAACCAGCATGGACAGGTTAAGCATACGATCGTTGCCGACACTCAGAATACGTAAACGATACTGTTTTGGATCGACGGTAATATAAGGATATACCGTCCCATTAACCAGTGGTGTATCGTTAAAGGATTCAGGTGTGCCGGAAGGCGATCTGAGGCTTGTTATGGCAGTTACTCTTGGATCCGTATCACTGATATTTTTATTGTTCAAGCTATCGCTTAACAGTTTTGCCACATCTGCAGCTAACAACGTATTACCATTAGGCACGCCTGGAATAAATTGACCTTCGCAATATGAAGGCGCTTGACAGGCAGCGTCATAATAAGGATTATCGACTGCCGGGTGCTGAATACCTGCAAAAGGCGGCCAGAACCATGGGCCATAATCCCATCGACCTACGTTATTGGCGCCTGTAACATCACCCGGGTTTTGGTTAGGCATGAATACATGCGGTACCCAAAGGTCGCCGGTACCTGTTGAGGTGTCCCGATTCGCATGGGTACTGCCCGCTTGAGCACTGCCCCAGTTCCAGGTTGGATCTTGGGAGTTGAGTTGCGACTTGAATGGGCCATAGAAGTTGAGAACAGGTTCGGTGTTATTAGGTACGAAGGTCTTTTCCTGAATAACCAATGGAATGGTATCGGCTAAAGGTGGCAGAGTGCCAGCGATGAAAGTTGCACCATTAACCGTTCCGCCTTCTATCATGGCTTTTTCGGTATCGTCCTGTAATAAATAACCGGCTGCTGCACCTCCATAAACGTTAAGGCGTGTCGTGCCTTCAGTATGGTCATGGTAGAACATCAAACGGGCACTTTGCTGGTTAGTGTAGTAGAAGGTCAGCGCGCCGTCGCCAGGATTGTTGGTTGCGCCCGCAGTGGTACAAATCGTTGTTCCCTGCGTGCAAGTAGGGCTGTTAGCCAGCAAATTGCCGGACGCATCAAACCACATGTCGGGTACGTCACGTGCACTTTCGCCTTTGTTGTTACCTGAGGTTTCACCTTTAGGTTTGACCCACTGGCGAACTGTACCATCACTGATCCACGGTGTATTACCGCCATGCAAGTGTAAGGCTGCACGGTTTTGAGTGCCTTCAGCACCCATGTAGGTAGTATCTACCGGAACAGTCAGATTACCCTTAAGACCGGTTGCGTCGGTTGTTTTGGACAGTTGATTGACCAGTTTGACTCGTACCGGACGATCTTTTTTCGCCACGATGATAGGACCCAGATATTGAACGGGGCCTAATGCCAAACCTGTCGTGGGGTCAAGTTGGACATAGCCACGTAAATGAGTAGGAGGTAGATCATTATGCAGTTTTTGGGTGTATTCCTGAACGCCTATTACGTAGTAATCAGAGCCAGGAAACGTTGTTGTGTCGGCAACTGCCACTGGCAGGCCTTGGCCGAGCTGATTTAATCCTGTTGTATACTCTGGACCATTAGTGTATGACGATACGCCGGGAATACCCGGCAATGCGTCAACAAATTTATGAATACCGGTTCCGGCGAGTGGCACGGTAAATCCGCTACCTTTTACGCCATTTGCACCAATATAATGGCCGGTAAGATCGTTTATATTGAAATCGGCAATACCGGTAATAACGCCATTGGTAATTTCCGGGGTGACTGTAACCGGGGTTACGCCAGTGCCACCACTGACAGTAACAACGGTGTTTGCGGAATAATTCGTTCCGCCGATAACGACTTGAACGTCCTTAATGCCGCTGGTATAAGCACTGGCATTGTAATCATAAGTAGTCGCCGCAAGCACGGCGCCTGTACCACCGTTAGTTCCGTTGGTACCTGGATCAGTAACCGTTACCTTGGTTAAAATAGGGCGTGGGCTGTTAGCGTAGTTAGGCGTAACACCAAAATAATCTGGCACCATGCCGGGACCTGGTGGTGGGATTTGTATACCGACTGTGGCTATAGCGCTGGCACTGAAAGCTGCCGTGCTACATACCAGTAATAGTTGTCTGATCGATCTAGTTAAATTCATATTCATTTGTCACCTCTTTTACCTAGTCCAGTATGGCCTTGTTGACCATTTGCACTGTCCTTCAAGTGTTTTTGTAGCTGCTGCTGATAAGCGACTTTTAGAAGCGCTGCCGCAGTCTTTCTATCCGTATGCTGGGTTTTTTGTCTGGCGTTCTGCGATTGTATTGGCTCGCCTTTATGCATCGAATGTGTGTTGTTGTTTCCCGTGGCTTGTGCCACCCCGCCTATCGAAAATACAATCAGGGCTGTCAAGCAAAGCCCCTTGGTTAGTTTGTTTTTCATTTAAAAACCTTTTTGAATTAAATTTTGTTGTTCCCAGGCTTTCGCCCAAGTGGGTAAATTGCTGAATACAGCTTGTTTACTCTTAAATACCTCTTAAGCTATAGGCTACGAATAGATTTATAAAAAAATATCTCTTAATAATCATTTTTGTTGGCTCCCTTTTGTTTTTTCCATTCAAGAGTCAGTAATGAATCCATTCCACCTTCGCCACGTTTATCATGTTTTATCCAAATAAAATTGCAAAAAAACGCAATAAATGTGCAATTTCAAATGAAATTACATCAAATTTCATGCCAAATAATTTTTAGTTGCGCATATAAAATATAAGTCTATGTTTTTAATATATTAACTGGGGTTCTATAGTGAGAGTTTGCTTTCATTCTATTCAGGGATTGCTTGCTAATATTTATCGACTGCACAGCGACTGCAAAATAGAGGTTATGGATTTTTTACATATCATTGGCCGATAAATCGCCAATAAAATCTATAAATTAATAGGTTACTAAGTTAGCGTTGTGTTTCGATTAGCGTTCAATAGCAGGATGGGCATTGTGGGTTTTTTCTTGTGGGGCGCAGGAAATGAAAAATGGAGGCAGTCACGGCTGACATGGCTGTCATAACTGTCATAACAGCATAAAAATTGATGTTTTTATGTTAAAAAAACTGCACTTTAATCCCTTGTCTGGCCTAGGCTTCGTTTAAAAACAGCTTTAGCTTACTAGTGCCAAAAATTGAAGTTATGAGGTGTTTTCTTGTAAAAAAAAGCAATTGAAACTGCCAAAACTGTCATTTTCATTAGTTTTTGTGATGGATAACGCATTTTATTGCGCTTTTTATTGGTATAGGACAGCCAAGTTTCCCGGTGATGTTATTACTAACACGCTGGATTTATGCAGGGTATTGAGCTAAAAAGTAGGCGTGAGTTTTTAGCGCATGATATGACACTGCCAATTCTGGCATTTGTGCCTTGGGTGGGGAGGGGTGAAAAATCCAGTGCTTTGCTGAATTATATTAGGGGCATCGCCCACCATTGTTGAATTCGGCGGGTCAAGGCTTGAACCGAACCGGGCGGTAGACCGATGCGATATTGGTTGTCTTTAATCTCTTTGGGAAGATCATTTAGCATGAAGTGGCTTCTGATAGTTGGAAGGTGCCTTTTTAATAATGTGCTTGCAGCATCAGGGAATATTGATATGACTCCCTAAATAGACGGGTTCCGGCAACACAAGCTGAGTTCCGTTTTGCTCATAATAACGCCCTTGTACCAGATTAAAGCCGGTATTGCGGGCTAGCGATGCAGATTTCTTTTCATCGATTTGCTGAAGCTGACTTTGGCCGCCAGTAACAGATACCAGTGCAGTTAAAGTGCGTAACTTTTCTGGCAGTGTACTATCGCGCAACTGATCAAGGTGTCGTGCCGACAAGCTGACGTAATTTGGCGACAATTTGGTAATCAGATCAAAAGATTGGCCTTCCTGCGCAACATAATCAAATTTGAGTGCGATTTGATAACCACGCTGCCGATAATTATTAAGTCCGGCAATCAGTTCTGGGTAATGTCGTGCATAGGGACTACTTACCGCCATGATGATTACAATATTTTTGGTTTCCAGGCCACACTGTTCAATAACTTCTCCAAAATAGGCGCCATGATCTTGTTTGATTCCCAAGATATGTCGAGGATCAACTTCCAGAAACAGTGAGCCCTGTAAATGGGCTAAAGGTAAATAGTTAAGCATGTGAGTGGTTCGGGATAAACGATCAAAATCGATTATCGATTCGAAGTCAGTTTCGTGGTGAGGGCGATTACTTAGAATGTTTTCTATTTCGTCTGAATACAGGTATTGAACTTCATGAGTTGAAACTTTGATTTTGGCAGCATGACCAATGATTTCTGCGGGTTTTGCGGCCAAACGTATTGGCGAAAAAACACTGCCAATTTTAATTTGACCAAATAGGGTACTTATTGATCCCTCTTCAATCAAAAAAGGACGAAAACTTGAACGATGTTCTTGGCCAAATCGGCCATTAAAATAGTCAACCAGATTTTGTAATGGCATTTTTAATTCCTATGAATGGCTGAGTTTATCAGCGGACATTCTGTTGTTTATTCTTTGGAAAAATCTATTATGAATTTGGTTACTCCGGTGTAAAAAAAGCGGGCCGAAACCCGCATAAACACAATCCCTGTAGAGAGGAGGTACACAATGCATAAAAGGTTAATGAATTGTTGCAAACAACGCTTTGCTTGTTTGGCTTGGTTGTAGCTTAACCCATCTTCGTCACCTGCTAGCACAATTACTCATTATTACAACAACTTATAATTTTTTCATCGCCTCAGGTGGCACTACAGATTTTTTATTATTAATAACTGTCTTACATTTACCAAGCGGGTCTGGCTTGATGCTC
>CAILCX010000008.1 GCA_903832775.1 uncultured Methylobacter sp.
CGGTGCTGGCAGTAAAATCGATAATCTGGTTCAGGTCGGCCACAATAACAAAGTCGGTAAAAACGTCATTATGTGTGGTTTAACCGGAGTTTCAGGTTCTTGCACAATAGAAGATTATGCGATTTTGGCTGGAAGTTCAGGCATTGCAGATCATGTTACGATTGGTAGTGGCGCAGTAGTTATGGCGCGTTCCGGCGTCGCAGGCGACGTCAAACCGGGAATGCAGGTTTTTGGCAGTCCGGCCAAAGACAAAAAAACTGCTTATAAAGAACAAATCGCCCTCAGTAAACTACCTGAATTGTTAAAAAGAGTAAAACTGCTGGAAGAAAAACTTGAGCTACTGGGAAAGGATGACTAAAACCACAAGTCAAATCTCAATATATTTCCCGGGATAACAACGAAGATCTGATCAGATTACTACTTGAGAGATTGGGCGATAAATCCTGGGCATTAGAGAACGCATTAACGTCTGGTTTTTTGTTAGCCATGACCAATGAAACGGGCTCGGCCATGAATTGCGCAACACTGGTCAAGAGCCGATGTAACTGGTCTGCATTAGCGAGCGGCAATAAAAAAGTATAGGCGCTAGCACTTGATAATGCCGGATTGAGATACCCCGGATTAAGTTGATTAAACTGCTCATGACTCAAATTAGCCAGCTTTGCCAGCACCGCAAATTTTTTATCGGTTAAATATTTTATATCTACTTCCCGATTAATTTTTACTTTAACAAAATAAGGTTCATTTTTAATGGGCGTAAATTTCAGACCATAATTTTCCGGACTGGCAAAGATTTTGGATAGCGCCAATAATCGCGGCACATAATCCTGCGTTTCTTCCGGCAAGCTTAACGACCAATAATCAGTTTCCAAACCGCTGCTCATATTGCTGTCAATCGCTTTATCAACTGCACCCGCACCACAATTATAAGCCGCCAGCGCCAGCAACCAGTCACCGTTAAAATGCGCTTTCAGATCTGAGAGAAATCGGATTGCAGCATGCGTCGAGGCCATAATATCCAGCCTTTCATCATAGTGGTTATCCTGTTTTAACTCATAATCCTTACCGGTACTTGGAATAAATTGCCAAAGCCCGGCAGCACCTTTTGGTGAGACGGCCGTCGGTTGATAACCGCTTTCCACAATCGGCAACAACGCTAACTCCAAAGGCAACTGGTTTGTGCTAAGTCCTTCAACAATATGAAAAAGATAAGGTCGCGCCCGTTCGGCAACCTGATACAAATATGACGGACTTTGGCTGAACAACGCAATTTGTTTATTAATTCGATCATTAATCAGTGCTTGCCTGGCATTGACCTTCTCAACAGCCTCAGTCTGCATTGCTTGTTTGCTTGTCGCTACGCTGGGCGTTTTATTGCAGGGCGCAAGATTATTAATCGCGGCTTTGTAGCTTCCCAGTTTAGGTGTTTTATCTTGTAATACCACACTTGAAATCGAAGTTGTGCAGCCATCATTTAATACCGAAGGTTCTTTGGCTCCAAACCTTAGTTTAAGCCCTAAAGCTGTATATTTGTTGGGCTGGTCAATAGCAATAACGGGTGCGTTAGCCGGTTTATCTAGTATGCTTCCGGTTCCAGGACTGCCTTTTTCCGGAATCGCTACCGACTTTAACACTATTTGCGGAGAAACCGGACTTGGGATTTTCATCCCCAAACGAATGCGATCCCACACATCGCCCGAATTATTCGGAACCTTAACTTTAAAATGACTATAAGGGTGCTTCTGTAAATTATGGGTAGCCGATAGCGAAACAGCCAGCACCTCTTGGGTGCTCACCAACAAAAATACAGCCAATAAAATACTAAAATTTACTGTCAATAATCGCATATATTTTTATCTATAAGCCATCTAAACATTACCCATCTATTATTAAAAAAGCCCTTTATCCTTAAGCAACTTTTCAACATGATTGATAGGAATCGCGTAAGAAATACCACTGGGTTTTGCCAAAAGATTTTCTTTACTTTCCTGAACAAAGACCTTGTTAATAACACCAATCACCGTTCCCGAATCAGGATCATACAGCGGGCTACCGCTATTTCCCGGATAGGCTGTGGCGTCTAATTGAAATACATTATAAGGCTCATCAAGCCGCTTCAATACTTTTGTATTAATTTGCACCGATCTTTGCACCGGAATAATGTTCGGGCTAATCGCGGAGATAATGCCCCGATGCGTTACCGGATAAAGCCCCAAAACCATGCCCATCGGATAACCGGTAAACGCATAAAACTGCCCTTCCCGGACACCGGCAACATTGCCCAATTTTAGCGCTGGCAACGAACCGTCCGTTAACTTCAAAATGGCAACGTCGTGCTCTTTATCCAGGGTTATTTCTTTGGCAACCAGAAGTTTTTCCTGATCATTTTCATGATAAAAAACAGCCAGTTGCTCCAGATGTTTTTCATCCAGTTGCGACGGTACGACATGATCGTTGGTAACCACAATACTGCCATCACCCACGGCAAAACCGGTTCCCAAAAAAATGGCCCGAGGATTTCTGCTGGGCATAAAGGTTCCAACAGCAACAATACTGGGCTTTACTTTAGCGACCGTTTCAGAAAAAACCGGTTCGGCATAACTGCAATCCATACTGACAATAACAATACACCAAACCAAGATCAGTCTATTAACAGTGTAATTTGCCGACTTGATAAGCGCGTTTACCATAAGGTCCATTTTTATATAA
>CAILCX010000009.1 GCA_903832775.1 uncultured Methylobacter sp.
CTTCAATTCATCCAAGTCGTTTATTTTCTGTTGGTAGAGGGCTTCTAATTGTTTGGTTTTGGCTGATAGGGCATCCAGCTTTTGGACGATGGTTTGTTGTTTTTTTAATGGTGGAAATGGAATAATATGATTTTCAATCCATTCTTTTGATACTCTCTTGTGACCAACAGCACCACTCATATACTTCTTTCCTTCGGTTCTTATTTGATTTCTGGATAAGAAGTAATATAAATATTCTGGTGTAATATTTGTTTTCGCTCTAAAAACAATATATTCACTTGAACCAAAACCAATTCCGTTAATAAGATTACGGGCTATTCCAATTTTACCGTTTTCAAAACAAGGTGTAATTTTAGCCAATAGCACATCGTTGTCTGCAAAATATGTGTAACTACCGGAAACATCACATAACTGCCTTTCTTTAACTCCAATTATTTCCTTATTAAGAATACCTAAATCTTCCATTGGGAGAAAAGTAACTAAATCTGTTTGGTTTAACTTATCTCTTGCTTCTTTTTTCTGTGGTTTTAATTCACAAACCTCACCCAATGTTTTCTCTTCCCAACCCTCGCCTTTATTTTCAAACACACTCTGCAAATAACTCTCAAAAAGTTCTTTGGCGTTTTTTAGGTTCTGTTCGGCATTAGCTTTTGCTTGGGCTATGGCTGCAAAGGCTTCATCTAAGATGGCGACTATGCGTTGTTGGTCTTTTAATTGTGGAAATGGAATCGGAATTTTATTTAACATCGTTTGATTAAGTTTTGGTTGAGCCATACCGCTTACATAATCATCCAATTTTATTGAGTTTAAATATAATTCAACAAACTTTTGAGTAGCCATATTTTTAAATCTTAAAACGTGGGCATGATTATTAATCCATGTTTTTCCAGATATTGAAAATGCTATTGGATACGTTCTTGCTAAAAGATTTGCTCCATCTTCTGAAATACATAATAAGTCTTCATCAAATAGATAATCTGCAACATAATCAACAATGCCGGAGGCCCCATAATACGGAATTGAACCTTCATCCCTGATTTTTTTTGTTATTGGAACTCTCTTGCTGTCTAGATTTTCTGAGATTTGATTTAAAGTCTTAACTTCCCACCCTGCCTTCATCCCATCACCTTAGTATCTTCCCGCTCATAAATCACCAACCCCACCCGATCAATATGCTCAATCAATGCCCGATTTTTTATGTCGCTGTAATTTTGCAAATCGACTGCATAAGGCAAATCTGAATCGGCCAGATCCAATAACAAATCAGCTACTAAATGGCGGTCAATGCCTGCGCCCACCAAGACCAAATCAACATCACTGCGCTCATGAAAGTTGCCTTTTGCGCGTGAGCCATACAGTTTCACTGCGTCAATTTGGGGATGTTTTTTAAACGCTTGCTGTAACAGCACCAATTGTTCGGGCGTTAAGCCGGTTATACTCATGCTTCGTTTATTTCCGTCAGTAACTGCAAGTGCCATTCTTGCAGCATCGGTAAATAGTCATCGGCAATGGATTGAATGACAGCTTCAAATTTAACCCATCTTCGTCACCTGCTAGCACAATTACTCATTATTACAACAACTTATAATTTTTTCATCGCCTCAGGTGGCACTACAGATTTTTTATTATTAATAACTGTCTTACATTTACCAAGCGGGTCTGGCTTGATGCTC
>CAILCX010000010.1 GCA_903832775.1 uncultured Methylobacter sp.
GAGCATCAAGCCAGACCCGCTTGGTAAATGTAAGACAGTTATTAATAATAAAAAATCTGTAGTGCCACCTGAGGCGATGAAAAAATTATAAGTTGTTGTAATAATGAGTAATTGTGCTAGCAGGTGACGAAGATGGGCTAAGTTGCGCCAGGAACGGCCTGGATTAGATGCTTTTTTAGTCGAGCACGGTTTGCCTGATACCAGCTGGCAGGAAGGCAGTGAACTGGTTACGCCACACATGATTGATGTACCGTTGCCTAATGGTGGAACCCGTGCTGAACAAAGTGGTTTTGATGCAAACCAGAGCTTGGTGATTACAACCAAAGATCTGGTTAAAGTGGTCGAAGCCAATAAAGCGATACTAAGCTTGCAAGCAGAAGGAAAACCCTATAATGCCACTGCGCCGATGTATTTGGTCAGCAATTTGGAAGAGATTAAAATGTCCCTGATTAGCGCAGCAACGGCAAATGCACGTAATCGCGCTAAAGAATTTGTCAAACAAGACGGTGTGCAGGTCGGTGTTATGCGTTCCGCCTCACAAGGAGCGTTTTACATATTGCCGCCGGGTGGCACATCTGATGGCGACGATTATGGTGGTGTTTATGATAAAACCACGATAAACAAGCTCGCTAAGGTTGTCGTTACCATTGTGTATAACATTGAACAATAAGCCAAAAGTGTAAGCGAATTGAAAGAGGCAAATTGTCACATGCACGAATGACAATGCAGTCTATCCAGGGCGTTACAGCTATTGGCCGATTTATGTAGATGTAAAGCAGGCATTGGAATCCTGCTAAATTTTGGTTTTTTGGCTGACAGTCAACGACCCTAACCTGCCGTTGACTTGAAACTAGCGTCGTCTCCAGTTGGCCGTTTGGAGCATTCGAATTATTTTTTAAAGCTCACGCTCACAACTGCTGCGGAATACGATTGGATTATATACGCAGATATTTATGCAACACCATGATTATAAATATTTTAAAGAGTTGCGAGGGCTTGAACTTAGCCCTCCCTGGCTGTGTCATAAATCAGTGTCAAATCGCGGCGGCGCAGATGCTGGCGTCGCGATTAAGCCAGTGCAAAAATGGAATAGCGTCCTATAACAGTAAAATTTGGTTTGTTTGAGATAATTAGCGACGGATACAACCTAGGGTTTATAGATGAGTTTCTATGTCCATTCGTCCGTGAAGAATACGAACTATTTCAATAAGGCTTACGTTAATTTCACGATAAAAAACAATATGTTTGCCTACTTTATGCTTACGGTAGCCGCTGCGTATTTCGCCGCAATCACTCCCTTTCAAGTGATCGGCAGCCAAAGCAAAAAATGATTTATCAAGCGCAGTTAGATAAACGTTTCTTTGACGTTTTCCCCAAGTATTTTGGGTATAAATAGCAATATCTTTAAGATCGGATTTAGCCTTATTGGTGAGCTCAAAACCTGCCATTAGTTAAGGCTTTCTTGGTCAAGCTCGGCTATTAAACCTTTTAAGGAATAATCAGTCCTGCCGCTTTCCTCTCCTTCTATAAGGGATTTTTGTAAAGTAGCTAATTTCAGCTCCCTCTCTTCTAATAAGCGTAAACCCGCCCTGACGGTTTCACTTGCCGATCCATAGCGTCCCTCGTGAATTTGTTTGGCTATAAATTGTTCAAAATGTGCGCCTATGGTCACACTGGTGTTTTTTTGCTGCTGCATAACCTTTGCCTCCCGGGGTGAATACCAATAGATATTATTTAATAGTATTTAAATGATCAAGATCAAATTTACATTTTGCCATAAAAGCGGGTCAAAAGAGTGTCATATAACCAAGTCTGGCCCTATTTGGCCGATTGTGACTATACGTTTCGTGCCGAAAATAATTCCGGATGCTGCTCAATCAGCTAAATAATCAAGTTCATTGACTCCAACGGAACGTCAAGTTCATTCCAATTACTATCAACGTGATAAGTCGCGCTTCGGTGTGTTCAGCAGGCCTATTGTACTTATTACAATCTTTCCTTGAGTTGCACCAATAAGTTCACTGGCGTGCCAACCACCTCGCCATGTTCAGCGGCTTCAATGCGTGACTTTAAAAATGCATCCAGTTCCTGCATTGCTTTTTCTTCCTCATTTGTTAACGGCAACATACGCTGCATGGTATCTTCTTCTATATCAAACACGCGATGACTAATGCTTCATACGATTCTTTTTCTTCATGTCTGCACACTTGAAATAGCATGACAATAGGACTCCTCAACCTAATTGTAGGAGTTTGTCATGAAGCAAGATACCAATAATCAAAACAGCCATCAAGTCCCCTGGAACAAGGGCAAATTGATCGGTCAGAAATCACCTCTCAAATTAAAAGAGATTTGGGAAATTCGCATTCGTTTGCAGATGGCTAAGAACACGCGTGAGTTGGCGTTGTTCAACTTAGCCATAGATAGCAAGTTGCGTGGCTGTGATCTGGTGACACTTCGAATAAGCGATGTAGCCCAAAGTAACCGCGTGTCATCGCGGGCAATTATTATGCAACAGAAAACGCATCGCCCTGTTCAGTTCGAGATAACGGAACAAACCCGAGATTCGCTTGAAGCCTGGATTAATCTAGCCAAGCTCAAATCTGATCAATATCTGTTCCCGAGTCGAATTCATAATTCGCCTCATCTATCAACCAGGCAATATGCCCGTATTGTCGAACATTGGGTAAAGTCTATTGGCCTCAACCCAGCAGCTTATGGAACACACACTATGCGGCGAACCAAAGCTACACTGGTGTATCGAAGAACGAAAAATTTGCGAGCTGTACAGCTTTTACTTGGTCATTCAAAACTTGAAAGCACTGTCAGGTACCTCGGAATTGAGGTCGACGACGCCCTTGAAATCTCGGAACAAACCGAAATTTAGATTTAAGAAGGTATGTCTGCGGCCGTTGAGAAACGGTCGCTTCTCCAAAGCGGACGGTTACTTTTGGAAAATCAACCGACGGTTAAAAGCTCACTACCGACCCCTTGCAGACAGTCGCCCCCAACTTTCCTATGCCTGCTGTCTTACCTATAGCCGCCATTCAATTGCAATTATCCCCAAAGCCCCCAATTGCTTTACTAAAAAATATCACCTGTGCTATAGTTTGAAGTGTAGCCACGTTGACGGAGTATCATTATGCCTATCACTCATCCTCTTAAGATTGCCGAGATACGCTCTCGAATTGATCCTGATTTAAAAGAAAACGCCACACGGATATTAGCTGCTTGCGGTCTAAATGTATCTGATGCTGTGCGCCTATTCTTGCATCAAGTAGTCACTCACAATGGTTTACCTTTTGAAGTTAAAGCACCCAATCCAGTGACCTGTTCAGACATGGAAGAAGCCGATTCCGGTAAATTGCCGATATTTGCA
>CAILCX010000011.1 GCA_903832775.1 uncultured Methylobacter sp.
GAGCATCAAGCCAGACCCGCTTGGTAAATGTAAGACAGTTATTAATAATAAAAAATCTGTAGTGCCACCTGAGGCGATGAAAAAATTATAAGTTGTTGTAATAATGAGTAATTGTGCTAGCAGGTGACGAAGATGGGCTAACATAACTCAACTACAGCCATTTAATAATAAGGCAGGTATGCTTTGATCGATTATAAACTGACCCACCTGAAACAACTGGAAGCTGAAAGCATTCATATTATTCGTGAAGTCGCAGCCGAATTTGAACGTCCGGTGATGTTGTATTCTGTGGGTAAAGACTCTGCCGTCATGTTGCATTTGACCATGAAAGCGTTTTATCCGGGTAAACCGCCGTTTCCGATGTTACATGTTGATACCACCTGGAAGTTCAGGGAAATGATCGAGTTTCGCGACCAGATGATTAACAATCTGGGTCTGGAATTACTGATTCATATCAATCAAGATGGCGTAGATCAAGGCATCGGGCCTTTTTCGCACGGCAGCAAAAAGCACACCGATGTGATGAAAACCGACGGGCTTAAACAAGCGCTGGATAAATACCAGTTTGACGCGGCGTTCGGCGGTGCCCGGCGTGACGAAGAAAAGTCACGCGCTAAGGAACG
Organism: uncultured Methylobacter sp.; assembly: GCA_903832775.1. Taxonomy (GTDB): domain Bacteria; phylum Pseudomonadota; class Gammaproteobacteria; order Methylococcales; family Methylomonadaceae; genus Methylobacter_A. Next base: position 624 of record CAILCX010000011.1, read on the forward strand.
GGTTTATTCGTTTCGCGATAAAAATCATCGTTGGGATCCCAAAAACCAGCGTCCTGAATTATGGAACATTTATAACGGCAAAATAGACAAAGGTGAAAGCATTCGCGTCTTCCCGTTGTCCAACTGGACCGAGTTGGACATCTGGCAATACATCCATCTGGAAAATATTCCGATTGTGCCTTTGTATTTTGCCAAGAAACGACCTGTTGTAAACCGTGATGGTATGTTAATTATGGTGGACGATGAGCGTATGCCGATTGGGCCTGAAGAAAAAGTCGAAATGAAAATGGTACGCTTCCGGACTTTAGGCTGTTATCCGTTAACCGGCGCCGTTGAATCAACCGCAACCACGCTGCCTGAAATCATTCAGGAAATGCTGCTAACCACGACTTCGGAACGGCAGGGACGCTTGATAGATCATGACCAATCGGGGTCTATGGAGCAGAAGAAGCGCGAGGGATATTTTTAAGAGCAGGCGAAAGACGAAAGACTAAGGGCTAAAGATGGCGCGATTTGAAGACTTGGATGTTTGGCGGCGCTCATCGGGTCTTTGTGTTGAAATAGACAAAGGCTTGGCTACCTGTAAAGATTTTGGTTTTAAAGATCAGATTACGCGTTTCAGTTTATCGATACCCAGTAACATAGCTGAAGGCTTTGAACGAAGCAGCGATAAAGATGCCAACAAATTCTTTTACTATGCCAAAGGTTCGGCGGGTGAATTACGCACTCAAATGTATATAGGCATAGAAATTGGCTAGATTACTAAAGAAAAAGGCATTTCCTGGAAAAATGAAGCTGAACACATTTTAAAGATGCTGTCCGCCCTGATTAAATCAAGGCCAACCTGACTTTCGTCTTTAGCCCAACCTAACTAATTTTATTTTTGGAAACCCCATGTCCCACCAATCCGATTTAATCAGTACCGACATAGACGCCTATTTGGCGCAACATGAACGCAAGGAATTATTGCGCTTTTTAACCTGTGGCAA
>CAILCX010000012.1 GCA_903832775.1 uncultured Methylobacter sp.
ATCACGTACAGAACGTCAATGCCTACGACAGCCGACTTAAAATGTGGATGCAGCGTTTTCACGGTGTGGCTACAGATTACCTCCCTAACTATTTGGGTTGGCGCAGGCTGATCGATCATAGTCAGAACACTTTATCGCCCACTACATTCCTATCTGCTACGCTGCGACTAAATTATGTTCAACAATTAAGAGTGACATAGCCATTTTAATTATCAACATTCCACCGCTTGGCACACAAAAATCGAAGGTCTGCTTTATGTGGGTTTGCAGTTATTCGAAAATGGGAACGACTGACTGTTGTGGGTCGCTATGGATAGCTATCCATAGCGACCCCTTATCAACGGTTCATTCGTCAAGCGCTGGAAAATGCGGTGCATCACAAAAGCTAATCGTGCTGAAATTTTGTAACATAGGGTGCCCCCAAAAGTACCCCGAGAGCGAGCTGTTGCTCTAAATTTTTATCAGCTTAAATGGAATCTCTTGCGAGACTTTAACCTCTTTCTGAGCATCCGTCACATGATTAAAAGAGTCAATCAGCTAAGGCTTGCACCCTATATATTAAGAGTAGTAAATTTATCAGGTTATTGCTTGAGGGTAGGACTGGGGGGTATGATGCAGTATTTGTTTGATACAAATCGTCTCTTTTCTTTTTAACAAAGAGCTATTTAATCAATTGCTTAGTGTTTATGGGTCGGATTTCTAGCATCTCCATTCGCACCACCTTTTTTCTAGTGTACTGAAAAAAGGGGTGAGCTAGAAAAATATCATCTAGACGTTTTTTATAAAAACGCGCACATTTAATTTCGAATAAAAAATCAGAGGCTTTATCTTTATTCTTTCCCTTTGGTTGTTTTTTGTCTCTATACTCTTCGCTATTAATACATTATACATTTCTAGTCGCGCCGCCAGCTTGTTGTGCCATCGGGTGAGTCTTCAAGAATTACACCTTGCTCTTTGAGCTCATTACGAATTTTGTCGGCTAATAGCCATTCCTTGGCTATTTTTGCATTAAGTCTTTCTTGAATTTGTTGTTCAATTTTTCCGTCATCAGATTCATTGTCTCCACTGCCTTTCATAAAAGCATCTGGGTCATTCTGCAATATACCCAGTAGGCCAGCTAATTGGCGCAAGCTAGTCGCAAGAATGCTGATTTTTTCAGGATCATTTGACTTTGCTTTGTTTAAATCACGCGCCAAATCAAATAAAACGGCTAGACCCACGGGAGTATTAAAATCATCGTTCATAGCCTGTTCAAAGCGCGTTTTGTAAGTTTCATCGACAATTTCATCTGCTACGATATTTACTCCACGTAGTGCAGTGTAGAGCCGTGTTAAAGCAGTTCCTGCGTCATTTAATTGCTCATCCGAATAATTCAAAGGGCTACGGTAATGACTGGATAGAATAAAAAAACGAATTATCTCAGGTTGATACTGTTTTAATACTTCGCGTACTGTAAAGAAATTACCTAAGGATTTGGACATTTTTTCATCATCGACACGTACAAATCCATTATGCATCCAGAGATTGACAAATTTTTCGCCAGTAGCGCCTTCCGATTGGGCGATCTCATTTTCATGATGTGGAAACTGTAAATCCATACCGCCGCCATGAATATCAAAATGGTTTCCCAAGCAACAAGTAGACATTGCCGAACATTCTATATGCCAGCCAGGACGACCAGAACCCCAAGGCGAGTCCCAAGCCGGTTCATTGGTTTTAGCCATCTTCCATAACACAAAATCCATGGGGTTCCGTTTGGCCAAGTCAACATCAACGCGTTCTCCAGCCTGTAAATCATCAAGATTTTTACCCGATAACTGGCCGTAATCTTTGAAATTATTTACTGCATAAAATACATCACCATTAGTCCCGACATAAGCCAGTTCTTTGGCTACCAAAGTTTTAATCATGGTAATAATGTCATTAATAGACTGTGTTGCTCTAGGTTCAATGTCAGGGGGTAAAACTGAAAGCGCCCGTTCATCTTCGTGCATCGCATCAATAAAACGTTCGGTTAAGCGACCGTATTCTTCGCCGTTTTCGAAAGCACGTTTTATGATTTTGTCATCGATATCAGTGATATTGCGGACATAGGTCAACTCATAATTTAAATAGCGAAAATATCGTGCAACGGTATCAAACACGACCATGACCCGCGCATGACCGATATGGCAGTAATCATAAACCGTCATGCCGCAGACGTACAGGCCCACTTTGCCGGCTACTAGCGGCTGAAACAGTTCTTTTTTTCGGGTCAGGGTGTTATATATTTTTAACATGGGATTAAATTATTCAGTTAAGTCCTGTGCTGTACTAAACGTAAACAGGGCTGATCAAGTCGGGAAAGCTTAAACAAATCGGTACAATCTACCAAGCAGATGCTTCTCTTTCAAGACAAAAACACTTAAAATCTATTCTTCGCATCTATTAACCAGGAAAAAACATGCGCAATTTCATCGTCTCCATGATGCTGCTTTTAACCGCAACACTATCAATTGCAACGGAAAATAAAATGTCTGATACACCATCAAAAGTTAAATTAACCACGTCACTGGGTGTAATTATTATTCAGCTTAATCCTGAAAAAGCGCCTATCTCGTCGGCTAATTTTCTGACTTACGTTAATGAAGGTTTTTACAATAGCACTATTTTTCATCGTGTCATTCCCGGTTTTATGGCTCAAGGCGGTGGTTTTGATACTGATTTTCATCAGAAAGCTGGTCATAACCCGATTAAAAATGAAGCGGATAATGGCCTGACCAACAAGCGCGGTACTTTAGCTATGGCGCGAACTAATGTTCCTGATTCGGCAAGTTCGCAGTTTTTTATTAATTATAAAGATAACGCATCTTTAAATTATACCAGTTCAACATCAAGTGGTTGGGGCTACGCGGTATTTGGTGAAGTCATTGAAGGCATGGATATTGTTGATGCTATGGCCAAACAACCCACTGGAAATCGTGGCGGTTATCAGGATGTTCCACAAACCAACATTATTTTAGAAAAGGCAGAAGTGATAAAGTAGACTAAGGATAAAAAAGTTACGGCTGTTATGCCGTGCATGTATTTATTTAGTCTTGTTTTTTATTCTTGAGCCTTTAATTTTTCCCCTTGAACTCTGACATACTTTTTGTTTCAGACCTGCATATTTCCCTAGGAAAGACTGAAATCACGGAACGATTTTTGTCTTTTCTGGAGATTAGGGCATCTAAAGCGTCTGCTGTTTATATTTTGGGGGATCTTTTTGACGCCTGGATAGGCGATGATGATCCTATGCCGCCCAACAACAAAATCCGCAAACAGCTTAAGTTGTTGACTGCTTCTGGGGTCCCTGTTTTTTTACAGCTGGGCAATCGTGATTTTTTATTGGGCAAAAAATTTAGTAACGACACAGGTGTAACTTTAGTCGAAGAGTACAAGGTGATCGATTTATACGGCACCCCTACCTTACTTTCTCATGGCGATTTATTGTGTACCGATGATTTGCCGTATCAGACCTTTCGCCTCAAATCTCATACCCCGGAATGGCAGCAAAACGTGCTTTCCAAACCCCTTTTGTTACGCTTGCTGGCTGCTCGTTGGTATCGGCTTCGCAGTTATGTGCACAAGCGCAAAAAATCTTTGGATATTATGGATGTGAATCAGGAAGCGGTGCTTAAGGTCATGCGAGAACATGGTTGTTTACGTTTGATTCATGGACATACTCATCGTCCTGCGGTTCATGATTTCACAATTGACGATCAAGTTGCCCAACGTTTTGTTTTGGCGGCCTGGAGCAAGAATTCAGGTGAGATTTTATGCTGGAATGCGCAAGGCTATCATGTTGAACAGCTCTGATTACATTTAAAATGTTTCTGGAGAGGGTATCTAAATAGATATGAATTTGAAAATAACTTGATGGTTACTGGTTTTCCACGAAGTCGAGAGCATCCAAAAAGTATACGTTCGATGGATCGCTAAATTACCGCGAGTGTAATAATGTTTTTAGGTGATTTATATCTGCGGAAAACCGGATTGAGGACTTGAAACTTCGGAAACACACTCTGTTTTATCAGAGCGTTACAGGAATTACTTGAGGTCAATGCCTATAAAAGTTGACTTTTGAGGTAAAATCATTAAATTTAGGCTCCTAGAGTGATAACTTTCTGTACCCTAAGGGACATGAAATTCACCCTATAAACTAATATTAGCCCTAAAAAACATAATCACTATTCTGTCAAATTAACAGAATACCAGGAGAACTATAATATGAAGAAGCCTTTAAAAAGTTGGCTGCTTGCTTCCAGTGTGGCTGCTTTATTAGCTGCACCTGCAGTTTCAACTGCTAATACAGATGTTGAAAAACTAACCCAAAATCCTGCCAACTGGGCAACTTGGGGTGGTGATTACGCAGGTACTCGTTACAGCAAGTTAAGTGAAATTAATGCGACTAACGTAAAATCTTTGCAACCAGCCTGGTCTTTTTCTACAGGTGTTTTACGTGGACATGAAGGCGGTCCCTTGGTTGTTAATGATGTTCTTTACATTCACACACCTTTTCCTAACACTGTTTACGCAATTGACCAAAAAACTCAATCCGTAATTTGGGAATTTACTCCAACACAAGACGCTGATGTAACTATTCCTGTTATGTGCTGCGATACTGTGAACCGTGGTTTGGCTTATGGTGACGGTAAAATCTTTTTGCAACAATCTGATACTGTTTTAACCGCGTTAGATGCAAAAACCGGTAAACGTGTATGGAGTGTTCAAAATGGTGACCCTAAACTGGGTATGACCAACACAAATGCTCCTTTAGTTGTTAAAAATAAAGTTTTGACTGGTATTTCTGGTGGTGAGTTTGGTGTTCGCGGCTTCTTGGCTGCTTATGACATCAACACTGGTGAGTTGGCTTGGAAAGGTTACAGCATTGGTCCAGACAAAGACACTTTGATTGACGCAAAGAAAACTACTACTTGGGAAAACGGTAAAGTTACTCCAGTTGGCGCAAATTCAAGTATCAAAACTTGGGAAGGTGACCAATGGAAAATCGGTGGTGGTACTACTTGGGGTTGGACTAGCTATGATCCTAAATTAAACTTGGTTTATTACGGATCTGGAAATCCATCTACCTGGAACCCTGTTCAACGTCCTGGCGACAATAAGTGGTCTATGTCTTTGTGGGCTCGTGACGCAGACACAGGTGAAGTTAAATGGGTTTACCAAATGACTCCACATGACGAATGGGATTTTGACGGTATCAACGAAACTGTCTTGGTAGATCAAGAAGTTAAAGGCAAAATGCACAAAACTATCGTGCATTTCGACCGTAACGGTTTCGGATATACTTTAGATCGTGAAAATGGTGAGTTACTTGTTGCTGAAAAATTCGATAAATCAGTTAACTGGGCATCACACGTTGACATGACAACAGGTCGACCACAAGTTGTAGCAAAGTATAGTACTCAGCAAAACGGTGAAGACGTTAATACTACAGGCGTATGTCCTGCAGCATTAGGAAGTAAGAACCAACAACCTGTTTCTTACTCACCACAAACCGGTTTATTCTATATCTCTGGTAACCACTTGTGTATGGACTATGAACCATTCGAAGTTGCTTACACTGCGGGTCAGCCTTATGTTGGCGCAACTTTAACCATGATGCCTGCCGGTGCAGACGTGTTGACAGGTAAACCCGACAATACAACAAACCTGGGTCAATTCACGGCTTATGATGCTAAAACCGGTAAAATTGCCTGGTCTAACAAAGAAACTTTCTCTGTTTGGTCAGGTTCTGTTGCAACTGCAGGTGGGGTGGTATTCTACGGTACTCTTGAAGGCTATTTGAAAGCGGTAGATGCTAAAACCGGTAAAGAATTGTACAAGTTTAAGACACCTTCCGGTATCATCGGTAACGTTAACACTTGGGAATTCAACGGCAAGCAATATGTTGGTGTTCTTTCAGGTATCGGTGGATGGGCTGGTATTGGTATCGCTGCCGGTCTTGATAGTGGCGAAGCCGGTTCAAATTCAGAAGGCTTGGGTGCAGTTGGTGCATACAGAAGCTTAAGTTCATTCACCAAATTGGGTGGAACTTTAACTGTATTTGCATTGCCTAGTAACTAAGTTTGCAACATCACTCTTTGATTTATCAAGGGGTGTGTTGAGTAACTAAAGTGATCTGATTTTTGATTGCCAAAAAGCCCCGGATGATTTATCAACCGGGGCTTTTTTTATGTTATGTTAAAGCCGTTTACCACGCAAAAAGAGGCTCTAAACTCGACTTGCGATCTTGTTATTTAATACATACTGGGAGCTTTTAATGAGGAATTTACCTCGCATTAACACTTTATTTGTAATACTGTTTTTGTTATCCGTTAGCGTTGAAGGTTCTGCGCAAGAAAAATTCAAGGTTTGTGCTGATCCGTTGAATCCGCCTTACTCTACAAAAAACAAAGATGGCTTTGAGAACAAAATCGCCGAACTGTTTGCTAAAGAACTGGGTCAGACCTTGGAATACACCTGGTTTCCTCAGCGTATTGGTTTTATTCGAAATACGCTGACTGCTCCATTAAAAGACAGTGATGTCGAAAGCAATGATTATAAATGTGATGTCATTATGGGGGTCCCTGAAGGTTACGAGCTTACTTTGACGAGCTTGACTTACTATAAGTCAACGTATGTGCTGTTAATCGCTAAAGGGCGAGGTTGGGACGATATTACGGATGCCTCGCAATTGGTCAATCTACCGTTGCAAAGACAAGAGTCTATGAAAATTGCCATGTTTGATCGTGGCCCTGGAACAACCTGGATGCAAAAGAATGGCTTGCTGGATGTGGGGATTCCCTATCAATCAATGTCTGGCGACAATGATAACAATGTAGCCATGCAGATCGCAAAGGATCTTAAGGCCGGAAAAATTGATATGGTTATACTGTGGGGACCTATGGCGGCATATGTCACTACAGAAAATTCAGAAAACAGCTACTTAATGATCCCAATGAAATCAGCGCCTGACATGAAGTTTGACTTTGGCATGGCGATGGGTGTACGGAGTGGCGATAAAGGGCGAAAAGAGGCTCTTAATAAGCTGATCTCGTCTAAAGCGGAGAGTATTGAGGCTATTATGAAAGAGTATCATATACCTTTGCTTCCGATCGATAAGCAGGCTGTTCGTAAAAGTAACGATTAATGTTGTATTCAACGAAGACACGAATTTTAAGTTTTGTTCGTGATCTTCGTTGTTAAAAGATGTAATTCGTTTTGTAAGTTAGATGTAGCTTTATTTTCGATTGAATAAACCAACCAGATAAGTAAATCTACCCACTTGCTCAGAAGATAATTGATTCCACTGAAAGCGCCAGTTCCAGTTGCCCTCTGTTGTTCCCGGGATATTCATGCGATGTTCGGAGCCAAGTTCAAGGATATCCTGCATTGGAATTATCGCAAGATTTGCAACTGATGCTAATGCTGCCTGGAGAAGTGCGCAATGCAACGGTATTGCAGGGTTGCCAAGATAATTATAAATATAATTTTTCTCGTCCTCGTTGATGGTTCTCAACCAGCCGAGTGTAGTATCATTATCATGTGTACCCGTATAAACAACACAGTTTCGTTCATAATGATCTGGCAAATAGGGATTGTCAGGCCCGCTACCAAAAGCAAATTGCAGGATTTTCATGCCTGGAAGTTTAAAGGAGTCCCTTAACGCTTCAACTTCATCAGTAATGATTCCTAGATCTTCAGCTACAAGTGGAATAGTCCCAAATTGCGTAATTATAGCATTTAGCAAGGATTTGCCCGGTGCCTTAGTCCATTGTCCATTCTGTGCGGTAGGTTCATTCGTAGGAATTTCCCATGCTGCTTCCAGACCACGGAAATGATCAATACGAAGAATATCAAATTGTTCGATTTGCGTATCCATTCTTTCAAGCCACCAGTTAAAACCGGTTTTTTTCAAGTATTTCCAATCATAATGCGGGTTACCCCAGCGCTGACCAGTTGCAGAAAAGTAATCAGGAGGCACGCCGGCAACGACAGACATTTCTCCAGTATCATCAAGTTTGAAGTTTTCACGATTAGCCCAGACATCCGAACTGTCATAAGAAACAAAAATTGGAATATCACCAAATAAAAGTACGTCATGTTTATTGGCATATGCCTTTAATTCCATCCATTGCCGGAAAAATACATATTGCTCAAATTTAATGCTTTCTATGCCAGAGGATAAGCGGTGTCTAGCATCTCTAAGAGCTTTAGGTTCCCTTTCCTTGAGATTTTCAGGCCATTGATTCCAGCATTTTTGATTGTATTCATTTCTGAGCACCATAAACAAGGCAAAATCATCAAGCCAAAAAGCTTTTTCCTGACAAAAAAGCGTAAAATCATCCCAGTCATGGTGTGCGGCGCATGCTAAAAAACCTTGGTATGCTTTTTCAACCAAGCAGCTTTTATTGAAAGCAGAAAGCCCCTGGCATGAATCGCAATGTTCGCTTAATTGTAACCAACCCAGATTAACTAAGCCTTCAATATCAATTAAGGTTGGATTTCCGGCGTGTGCGGACAGGCATTGATAAGGCGAACCATTGGCGTGGGTCATACCTAAGGGTAATGTTTGCCAAACAGTTACACCAGAATCATGTAAAAAATTGACAAAATTATAAGCATCCTTGCCCAAATCACCTTGACTACCAGAACCTGGTAACGAGGTAATGTGCAGCAGAATACCGGCGCGGCGTTTATTTAAGATGTCGTTCACACGTCGAGTCTCTTGGTTAATATTTCAAATCATTTTGTACTAAACGCAGTGGGCAATCCGTAGTAGTTGCCAATGGCAGGTACCGTTAAATACTTACGTCAAATCAACCCCAGGGCGCATAGCGCCTCCCATGGCAGGTGAGCCAGAGCCTAGCGTAAATGACATTGCCAGATAGGCAGGGGACTCCAGATCGAGTAGTCTATACAAATTAGCCAAATTAAGCCTGAATTGTTTTTCAAAATTACTTACCGCTTCACCGGGATTATAATCACCGAACCACCAAAACCAGTCGGAACCCTCGCATACTGCGAGTTGTAGCTCTGCTTGGTGTACTTGTTTATCGGATAATCTTCCTGTCGAAATGATTTTATCGAATGCCTGCTTTGCGTCCCCCAGCATTTCCCATCCACGATTTTTGTCGGCATCACCTATCCAGGTTGAGAAAGTTCCATAGACCCAGCTGCCTGCGACGATTTTTTCCAGCGGGATAATATCAACACTGGAATTTATACATTCCGTAAATGTTGTTAATTCAATATTTGGATGTTTGGCAAGTTGTTGGTATAAGGCACTCAGAAAATGGTAGCCATTAGCAGGGAAGTATTCCCATGCATTTTCGCCATCCATGATAATTGAAACGACTTTGTCACCGGTTTCATGGGTGGCAATGTTTTCCAGATGTTGAATCAAGTCAGCGACAGCATCATCAGCATGCCATTTTGAATATTCAAAACCAATCAGATCAGAGAGGCCGTCATCGCGGAAAAAACAAGCTATGTTGGTTTTGTTAAGTTTAAATGGGTGGTAAATTCCTGTTTCCTTATTATTTCCAGGAAGATTTAAACTGTTATGAAGAACAGATCCACCGCTTGCTGTCCAGCTAAAACCAAAATCGCTAAGTAATTTTAAGGTCGCATTGCAAATACTGCCTTCTGAAGGCCAGCAACCTTTTGGTTTAAATCCAAAAAAACGTTCAAAGGTCTGTACACCTTTTTCAAGATGCCAAAATACTCGAGCTTCGCCACCTGGATAGGCAGGCAAATTCGGTAAAGCAGCATCTGGCATGGCATTGTGGGTAGAGTCAAAGTCTAGCAATAGTGGCATTATGGGATGGGCATAAGGCGTTACAGAAAGTTCGATTTGACCTTTCACCGCTAATTCCTTATAGCGACATATAACGCTGGTTAATTGTTCGGCAATCACCTCGATAATTTCGATTCTGTCATGGAAGGTATAATCTGATCCTTTATCAATAAGCCGTTTTATACGAGGGTCAGATGTTTTTATCGTTTCACCCATCCAGGCGAGATGATACCAAACCAGCAGGTCGCTAATAAATTGAGAATTGATATAGCTTAAAGACTCATAATGATGATCAAGCCAATCAGCCATTTCAATTAATCTTTTAAATGCAGGATAACGATTAATTTGCATTTCCCTGTTGGCTCGCATGCAGTCTTTAACCATTTTCATGCGTTGCTCAGGGCCAATTAGAATGCTTGGGTCAATTAATGTAGCCAACAAGGGGTCAGTGATCGATGAGCTGACTTGTAAATAGCCATTAATTTGTTTGGCATATTCTTCAATCTGTTCGAGAAGAATAGGTGCGAAATTAACAACGACTCTGGCTTCCGGGACAGCTTCTAAATGGGCAGCCATATCTACATAATCTTTTATAACATGAAGATACGTCCACGGCAGTTTAAATTCAGAAGTATGTAAGTCCCTATATTCCGGCTGGTGCATATGCCAGCACAAAACAAGCTTCAATTTATTTTTTTCTGACATAGTACTTTTATTCCACCGTAAACAGTTTTCCAGGAAGGTATGAATGGTTATCTAACGAAATGCCTTTTTTGTCCAAGCATATCGGGTGTAACTAAAACAACCCCGCCACGACTTACATGGAATCTTTTTTCATCATCAGCCCTATTTTCACCGATTATAGTCCCTTCAGGGATCTCGCAACCTTTTTCAAGAATTGCCTTGGTAATATGGCAATGGCGACCAATATTAACTTCAGGTAAAACAATAGTGTCTTGTAAAGTAGTGTACGAGTTAACACGGACATTATAAAACAATAAAGAATGTCTTACTTTTGCGCCAGAAATGACACAGCCTCCGGATACCATCGAATCGACAGCCTGACCACGTCTTTTATCGCTATCGAAAACAAATTTGGCTGGAGGTGTTTGTTCTTGATAAGTCCATATCGGCCAGGTTTTATCGTATAAGTTTAAATCCGGTTTAACGCCAATTAACTCCATATTAGCTGACCAGTAAGCATCGATAGTACCTACGTCGCGCCAGTAGCTTTGTTCGCCGCTTTGTAAATCTAGAAAAGGGTAAGCATTGACAACGTATTTATCAATAACGGAGGGAATAATATCTTTACCAAAGTCGCGACTGGAATTTTGAGTGTCTGCATCTTTAAGCAATTGTTCAAATAAAAAACGGGCATTAAAAATATAAATCCCCATTGATGCCAGCGCAGTGTTGGTTCTTCCAGGCATTAGCGGAGGATTTTCAGGTTTTTCTACAAACGCTTTAACCCGACGATTATCATCAACATCCATAACGCCAAAGGCAGTTGCATCTTCTAGGGAGACTTCTATACAGCCTATCGTTAAATCAGCATTTTTTTCAACATGGTCGGCAAGCATTGCGCCATAATCCATTTTGTAAATGTGATCGCCGGCCAGCACTAAAATGTGTTCGGGATTGCGGCTACGCAGAATATCAATGTTTTGAAAAATAGCGTCAGCGGTGCCTTGATACCAGGAGTTTTCGTCATGACGTTGTTGAGCAGGCAATAAGTCGACATATTCGCCAAATTCACCGCGTAAAAACCCCCAGCCTTGCTGAATATGACGGTTCAGTGAGTCAGACTTGTATTGAGTTAAAACGCCAATTTTGCGAATCCCTGAATTTACGCAGTTTGATAAGGGAAAATCAATAATTCTAAACTTGCCACCAAACGGTACAGCTGGTTTGGCGCGCCAGTCAGTCATATTCATTAAGCGTGAGCCGCGCCCACCGGCCAGTATTAATGCAATGGTATTGCGTGTTAAATGACTGATATTATGATCAGGTCTTTGATTGCTTGTTTCTGACATTTTTCATCTCCATGGTGGAATAGACTGACAACTGTTGATGTGTTTGGTAACATTGGCCGACTCATTATTCCACTACGCCGAGGCTATTCATAGTGAAAAAGCAACTTAAAAACGCCATAGTGCAAAAACAAACCGATATCGCACTTGACTCAGATGCTGTAAGAATCATGGAAGCCAGACATCATGATCCTTTTTCAGTTTTGGGACGCCATACCAAGAACAATCACATACAAGTTAAATTGTATCTGCCTTATGCAGAAACAGTGTGTTTTAGTCATAACGGGGTTGCTTTAAACCGGCTACCCGAAAGCGACTTTTTTGAATATAACGCTGAAATTGATCAATTACCAGAACATTATTCTTTGTCTTGGACAGACAAGGACGGCTTCAGCCATAAAAATCATGATCCGTATGATTTTGGCACCCAGTTGCCGGAGTTTGATCAGCATTTATTCGCTGAAGGAAAGCATTGGCATATTTACAAAAAATTGGGTGGTCATCTACATACTGCAGATGGAATTGACGGTGTTTTGTTTGCAGTTTGGGCGCCGAATGCCGGGCGAGTCAGTGTGGTCGGCGATTTTAATCGCTGGGATGGACGATGTAATCCAATGCGCAGTTTGGGTAGTAGTGGTATATGGGAACTTTTCATGCCGGATCTGGAAGTCGGTTGTTATTATAAGTTTGAGATTCTAAATCGTAATACCAATGAAATTCTCTTGAAAACTGATCCTTATGGTCAGCAGTTTGAATTCAGACCTAACACCTCGTCTATTGTCATCCATGAAGATAGCTACAAGTGGAAGGATCAAAATTGGTTAGACGCCCGTGCCCGTCGTAATTGGCTGCATGAACCCATGTCGATTTATGAAGTTCACCTTGCTTCCTGGAGACGCGATAATTTGGGCAACTTCCTGAACTATCGTGAATTGGCGGTAGAATTGGTTGGCTATGTAAAAGAAATGGGCTTTACCCATATCGAGTTATTGCCGGTTACTGAACATCCGCTTGATGCCTCCTGGGGATATCAAACTACCGGTTATTTTGCGCCTACCAGTCGTCACGGTTCGCCGGATGATTTTCGTTATTTTATTGACACTTGTCATCAAAACGGCATCGGCGTGATTCTTGATTGGGTACCTGCTCATTTTCCAAAAGACAGCTTTGCTTTGGCTCGTTTTGATGGCAGTGCTCTCTATGAACATGAAGATCCTCGTAAAGGTGAGCATCGAGATTGGGGTACTTTGATTTATAACTATGGTCGCAATGAAGTTAAAAACTTTTTGTTGGCTAGTGCTGTTTTCTGGCTGAATGAGTTCCATCTTGATGGCTTGCGGGTCGATGCTGTGGCTTCAATGTTGTATCTTGATTACTCCCGCGAGGACAATGACTGGATTCCCAACATGTATGGCGGTAATGAGAATCTGGAAGCAATCGATTTTCTGAGGGAGCTCAATGCTGTGACGCATGATCAGCATCCTGGTACGGTCATGATGGCTGAAGAATCCACGTCCTGGCCGCAGGTCACGCGTCCGACCTGGACTGGCGGCTTGGGTTTTTCAATGAAATGGAATATGGGTTGGATGCATGACATTTTGTCTTATATGGGTCAGGAACCGATACATCGGAAATATCATCATGACCAGCTGACTTTCGGGATGCTTTATGCTTTTACTGAAAACTTTTGTCTGCCTTTTTCTCATGATGAAGTCGTTCATGGTAAAGGTTCTTTGGTTAACAGTATGCCTGGGGATGAGTGGCAGCGTTTCGCCAATCTTCGGCTGCTTTACACCTTTATGTTCACGTATCCGGGCAAAAAACTGTTGTTTATGGGTTGTGAATTTGGACAAGGCACCGAATGGAATTTTAACAAGGAATTAGACTGGTATGTGTTGGACTACCCACATCACAAGGGAATGCAAGCGCTGGTTAAAGATTTAAATTCACTCTATAAAAAACATCCAGCCTTATATCAGCATGATTTTGATCATCATGGCTTTGACTGGATTGACTGCCACGATTCGCAACAATCAATCATCAGTTATCGTCGTAAAACCGAACATGAAGACTTGATTGTGGTGCTCAACTTTACACCGGTAGCCCGTGATCAATATCGTATCGGTGTTCCTGAGGCTGGTGCTTACACGGAGATTTTCAACTCTGATTCCAGTTTTTATGACGGTAGTAATGTCGGTAATGGTACGGCTCTTTCAGAGCCAACTGCCTGGATGAATTTGCCTCATTCGGTTTGCCTTACTTTACCGCCGCTGGGCGCAGTAATTTTGAAGTTATAGGGATTTAGACCAAAGGTAAAAGGTTGAAAGTAAAGTTTGGTATTAGTTGTTGATTTACAATGATTTTTAGACTTTAGCCTTTAGCCTTTGTCAGATAATGCCTACGCTAATCTGAACTAAATTTAATAAAAATAATAAAAAGCGGCAGCCAAAAAAATGAAAAAAATACTTTTTGTTACCAGTGAAGCGCATCCTTTGATTAAAACCGGCGGCCTGGCCGATGTTTCCGGAAGTTTGGTCAAAGCTCTGGCGGAATTGGGCGAAGATGTGCGGATTATCATGCCTAATTATCAGGCTATTAAAACTACCGAAGAAGTACGCTATATAAGCACAATTTATGTTTATAACTGTGCTGTTAATATTTTGGAAACTCGGTTGCCGGGTACTGAGGTCATTGTCTGGTTGGTCGATTGTCCTGAGTTTTTTAATTTCCCAGGCAATCCTTATGTTGATGTGCATGGAAAGCCTTGGGCGAACAGTGCGGAACGCTTCACGCTTTTTTGTCGAGTTGCTGTAGAAGTTGCAATGAACCGGAGTTATCTGGATTGGAAACCTGATGTTGTCCACTGTAATGACTGGCAAAGCGGCTTGGTGCCAGCGTTACTGTCGCTAGAGTATAGTCGCCCCGCCACCGTGTTTACCATACATAACATGGCTTATCAGGGCGTATTTCCCCGCTCTACATACCAGTCTCTTAATTTACCTGGGCAGCTCTGGAACCCTAACGGAATTGAGTATCACGACATGCTGTCCTTTCTTAAAGGTGGCTTGATCTATTCCGATCGTATCACGACCGTCAGTCCGACTTACGCTAAAGAAATTCAAACGGAGGATTTTGGCTTTGGCTTGGAAGGCTTGTTGAGTCATCGTAAGCATTTTTTGAGCGGTATTATTAACGGTATTGATATGGATCAATGGAATCCTGAAACCGATACCAATATTACTGCGACGTTTAACCGGGTAACGCTACACAAAAAAGCTTTAAATAAGATCGCTTTGCAAGAAAGGTTGCTCTTACCCGTTGACAAAAAAATACCCGTGTTAGGGCTTATCAGTCGTTTGGTTGAACAGAAAGGTATTGATTTGATCCTGGACTGTTTGCCTGAAATGTTAGAGCAGCCGCTGCAATTTGTATTGTTAGGCAGCGGCAACAAAGGCTATGAGCAGCAATTGCACAACTTTGCCGAAAGTCATCCCGATAAAATATCGATTACCATAGGTTATGACGAAACACTGGCGCATTTGATTGAAGCTGGCGCTGATATTTTTCTAATGCCGTCACGATTTGAACCTTGCGGCTTAAATCAAATATACAGTCAACGCTACGGAACTATACCCGTAGTCAGAAAAACCGGTGGTTTGGCGGATACAGTCGTTGATACGCTTGCAGATACCCTGAATGATAATACCGCAACAGGTTTTGTTTTTAGTGAAGCAAGTCAGGGCGCGTTGATGGAAGCCATTAAGCGGGCATTGATTTTATACGACCATCCTAAAACCTGGAAACGCTTACAAACCAATGGTATGAGAAAAGACTTTTCCTGGGCTAAAAGCGCTAAACAATATATGAATTTATACGGTCATTTGTAGAGGGGCTGGTAAAAGACGAAAGGAAAAAGGACACGCAATACTTTTCTTCGTCGTTTTTTTTGGTTTAAACGATTACTTAACTTAACTCATGCAATTGCATGTTAATGATTTTAAGTGCAGCCAATACTCCGGAAAAAACCTGATTGGCATGCACGGCGCGGGTTTTACGCAGCTCACCCGCGCAATCCCAAGTAATAACACATTCGGTTAAAGCGTTGGTATGGCCGCCTTTGGGAATGCGTACTTCATAATCAACTAATGAAGGCAGGGTGTAATTGTGCAGCGTCATGACTTTGTTAATGGCATCGACAAACGCATCAAAACCACCATTTCCAGAGCCTGACTCAATATGCATTTGGCCTTTTACCCGAACTCGCAGGCTGGCGGTCGATTCAAGATTAAGCCCGCTGGTGATCGAGCAATTAAGCAGCTTTATGTGCTGATAATTTTTGCTTTCCAGTACATCGGCAATAATAAACGGCAGATCGTCGGTGGTGATGGTCTGTTTTGAATCACCCAAGCTGACAATGCGGGCCAGCACTCTTTTTTGGTTTTCTTCCGACAAATCCAGTTCCAGCATCTCCAGATTTTTTTTCAGTGAAGCTTTGCCGCTCATCTTGCCCAGGGCATAGCTTCGGGTACGTGAAAAACGTTCCGGACCTAATTTGGTTTTGTACAGTCCACCCTTGTGATCGCCATCGGCATGAATGCCTGCAGTTTGGGTAAACACATCGGCACCGACGATGGGCGCATTCGCACCAAGACGTTTGCCAGAAAAATTTTCAACCATCGCGCTAATCCGAACAATATGGCTTTCATCAATAGATAATTGCATGTTCATTTTATCGCGCAACACCACCGAAACTTCAGCCAAAGAAGCGTTACCGGCCCGTTCTCCCAGGCAGTTAACTGTGCAATGTATGGAATTAATGCCAGCGCGAACCGCAGCCATCACATTAGCTGTTGCCAGACCGTAATCATTGTGCGGATGAAAATCAAATTGCAGTTGCGGATAGCGTTGACACATATCGCCAAGACTTGAGAGAACTTCGTCAGGCGACAAAACGCCTAGTGTGTCGGGTAACATGAAATGACTGATGCCGGAGAGCTGCAGATTGTTCATCAAGCCGTAAACGTAATCCGGTGCGTCGTGATAACCGTTGGACCAGTCTTCCAGGTAGACGTTAACTTTTAGACCTTGTTCCAGCGCATAGTGAACCGTTTGTAAAATATCAACGGTATGTTGTTCCAGTGTTTTACCCAGTTGAACGCGGCAATGTTTTTCACTGCCTTTAATCAGCAAGTTAATCACCGATCCGCCGGTTTCCACGATCCAGTCGACACTGCGCGTGTGGTCCACAAAGCCCAATACTTCAACACGACCGGCAAAACCTTCTTGCTGCGCCCACTCATTAATACTGGTGACTGCTTCTTTTTCACCTTCCGAAACACGGGCGGAAGCAACCTCAATTCTGTCTACCCGTAGTGATTGGAGCAAGGCTTTGGCGATGCTGACTTTTTCTACGGGTGTAAAGGAAACGCCCTGGGTTTGTTCACCATCGCGTAAAGTGGTGTCCATCAGTTGGATATGTCTTGAATCTGTGGACATGCATAATGCCTATAAATTTATATATTTTTATTCTCGTAGGGTAGAGACGATAACCGAAACCCATCATAAACAATCAACTACACGATGGGTTTCGCTATCGCTCTACCCATCCTAAGAGCTAAACGCACCTACGAATTTGCAATCTTTAAGCCCAAAGCCAGGGAAAGTTTTGCTTATGCTGCTGTTCATAATGGCTGATCTTATCGACATGCTTTAAAGTCAAACCAATGTCATCCAATCCGCTTAACAGATTACTTTTTCTGAACGGGTCAATTTCAAAGTTAAAGTCATTGCCACCAGGTGTAGTAATTTGCTGGTTTTCCAGATCGACAACAAAACGCACGCCTTCGTTAGCTGCAATTTCGGCCATCAATTTGTCCAGCTGAACTTTATCGACTCTTATTGCCAGAATGCCATTTTTAAAACAGTTGTTATAAAAAATATCGGCATAGCTTGTGGAGATAATGGTATTAAAACCATAGTCGGCAATCGCCCAAGGCGCATGTTCTCTGGATGAACCGCAACCAAAATTGTCGCCGGCTACTAAAATTTTGGCGCTCTTGAATTCAGGTTTATTCAGTTCAAAGTCCTGATTGTCACTGCCGTCATCATTAAAACGCCAATCGTGAAAAAGATGCGCACCAAAACCGCTACGCTCCACTTTTTTCAAGAACTGTTTGGGAATGATTTGGTCAGTATCAACATTGCTGCGGTTCATTAAGGCAGCGATACTTTCATGTTTTTTGTACGGTTCCATAATTTCTTTCCGATCAATGCTTAAAGTTTGCGAATATCAACAAAATGACCAGCCGATGCGGCAGCTGCGGCCATGGCAGGTGAAACCAAATGCGTGCGTCCACCTTTACCTTGACGACCTTCAAAATTACGATTTGAAGTCGAAGCGCTACGCTGGCCTTTGGTCAGTTCATCACCATTCATGGCCAGACACATTGAACATCCGGGGTCGCGCCATTCCCAACCCGCTTCAAGAAATATTTTATCAAGACCTTCATCTTCAGCCTGATGTTTAACGTGATATGAGCCGGGGACTGCAATAGCCGTAACACCTTTGGCAACTTGGGTGCCTTTTGCTACTTCAGCAGCGATTCTAAAATCCTCAATACGACCATTGGTGCAAGAACCGATAAAAACCAAATCTATCGCAATGTCGGTTATTTTGGTATTTGGAGTTAAGCCCATATAAGCCAAGGCATTTTCACAAGCCTGACGTTTAATTTCGTCGCTAAAGCTTTCCGGTGCCGGTACGTAACCATCTACGCCAATGACTTGTTCGGGCGAAGTGCCCCAGGAAACTTGTGGGGCAATATCGGCAGCTTCAAGAGTGACGGTTGCATCAAACTCGGCGCCCTCGTCGGTAGTGAGGCTTTTCCAGTAAGCAAGCGCCTGATCCCAGTATGGGTCAGAGGGAGCAAATTCGCGTCCTTTTAGATAGACGTAGGTTTTTTCATCGGGAGCGACAAGACCGGCGCGGGCTCCAGCTTCAATCGCCATATTACACAGCGTCATCCGGCCTTCCATCGACAAGGAGCGGATCGCTGAGCCAGTATATTCAATCACATAGCCGGTACCGCCAGCCGTGCCGATTTTACCGGTAATGGCCAGGGCAATATCTTTAGCTGATGCATATTTGGACAGTACGCCGTTAACCACTACTTGCATGGTTTTAGATCTTTTTTGTGGCAACGTTTGGGTTGCCATCACATGTTCAACTTCGGAAGTGCCGATGCCAAAGGCTAGTGCGCCAAAAGCGCCATGGGTTGCGGTATGGCTATCGCCACACACCACGACCATACCAGGGTGGACAAAGCCATGTTCAGGCACGACAACGTGAATCACACCGTTATTCGGATTTTTCATATCGTACAGATTCAGGCCGTTTTCCAGGCAGTTTTCAGCCATGGTTTCAATCTGTTTTCTGGCAATCAGATCGGCAATGGGCTGGTCCCGATTTTTCGTAGGAACGCAATGATCCATCGTGGCAAGGATGCTGTGTGGATTGCGCACCTTGCGTCCCGCCATTCGCAGACCTTCAAATGCCTGTGGGCTGGTAACTTCATGCATCAGATGTCGATCAACATAGAGCAAAGGAGCCTGGCCAGCCTCGTCAACGACAAGATGGCTGTCCCAGATTTTTTCGTACATGGTCTTTTTCATAGCATATTCCAAAGCTTGCATACCGCCTCGATAGTGAGCGGATGACGTGTTACGGGGCAATCAAAAGCATAGTGAAGCTATGCGTAGCCGCATATTATCCTCTAAAAGAGAACTGGTTTGCAATTTGGTAGAAATACTCTGCATTTAAAGAGCAAAATTGGACAGGGAGCTTTATGGATTAAGAGGCTGATTTTTTTCAGCTTGTTAGGTTGGGTCGGAGCTTTTTTTAGCCCAATATTTACTTCGGTTAGGCTGTAATACATGCATCTAGCATTATAGGTGCTTGTAGCGGTTCAAAAACCAAACAGGGGGCTTTGAAACGGTTTTGTTTACTTTTGGGTGAAATAGTCACAATACCCATTTATAAATTAATCGTATTTTTTACCCACCCCGCACCTCAAATAATAACACCATTGGTGGTGGCAACTTATTGCGATCTGACCGGGTTCACCTGGTGCGATCTGTGCGCATATTTATCGTAGTGAATGCCTTATCCGTCACATGATAAACCACTAGCGGCTCGCCGTTTTCGTCGACGACTTTGGAGGCATCGTTATTGACTTTTCCGGTTAGTTGGCCTAAAGTTATTTCACCATTAGGCGATGAGGGGGTGATCACCTGACTCTTGGAGTCAGATAGAACCCGGGTTGATCCGACCTCGTCGCCTAGTGCTATATCTTCAACCTGATAGTAATAATAGCCTCTTCCTCGTGCGTCATTCTTGATTCTATCAACTGCAATTCTTACCGAATAAACCTTTCCGTCTATTGATACAGCGGCATAATAGGTTTCATAGCCTAAAACATGCGGCTTCTTGGCTAGTTTGGTATTTTCTTTATAGCCCGCATAAGCAGCCTCCCCTAATAGTTGGGGCAATATGGCATAGAGACGGCGGGCCATGACAGGCTGGGATGCTGGCGCCAAGCCAATCCCAATGCCTGTTGCAGCAATCGCAGAGGTCTTGATAAAACTTCTTCTATCACCCTGAATACCTTGTGAAGCTTGATGATTTTTTTTGTTCATTGCATTTATCCCCATTTCACCCAAGCATTTTTATCAAACTCAGTGGGCTTCTTCCCAATTATCGCCAATACCAATACTCACTAGCAATGGCACTTTCAGATCAGCTACTGTACACATCAAGCCTGGTAATTTTTCCTTTAGCAGATCAATCTCATCCAAAGGCACATCAAATACTAATTCATCATGCACCTGTAAGAGCATGCGGGTTTTGAGTTGCTCTTTTTCTAACCAATTCTCGACAGCAATCATGGCTAACTTAATTAAGTCTGCGGCAGTGCCTTGCATGGGCGCATTAATCGCAGCACGCTCAGCGCCTTGACGACGAGGTCCATTAGATCCCTTGATCTCTGGTAACCACAACCTTCTACCAAAAACCGTCTCGACATAACCATTTTCGCGCGCCTCGACACG
>CAILCX010000013.1 GCA_903832775.1 uncultured Methylobacter sp.
CCTTTTTCTTCCAAATTACCAGTGACTCCTGACAGTAAGCGGTCAAGAGAGCCTTTGCAACTAGCCAAGCCATCTGAATCACATTTTCTTTGTACTGTTGATGAGTCATAAGCAACGGGTTTTGATAAATAAAGATTAGGTACATTAAAAACCAGCGTATCGTTTTCAATCGTGTATTTTAATTCACTCAATTTGACGTAATATTTAAAACTCGCCACCATTGAAATCTCAGCATCAACACGGGCAACAACCATTTCTGTGTGAGGTATTTTTTCAACCCAATGTTCATCAAATTTTTCAGCCGTTTTAAGTTCAGAAATCACAAGCTCATCAGTCCCTTTTAAAGAAATAAACTGACTAAAGGATAAGCTATATTTGTGTGTTTCAAGTAAATGAATATTCTTAACTTGATATATACAATAAATAATAATTGAAGCAAAAATAAGAGAAGTAACTGCTTTAAGCGCTGCTATCATAAGATGTCTTTTAGTTAAGTGGAAATTCGAGGTATTCACTGTCCTTTGAAAAAAAAGGGGTGAGCAAAGCAGGAGCATTCAGGCAGACGAGCAATATAGTTATTAATCCAATCTTGGTATTTTCATTCCACAAACTGAAACCACATTATTCTCAATATCTTCAATTCCTAATGCTTTATTTATTTCTTGTATATCATGAACATGATCACATCCATCTTTAATTTCTGCAGTTACAACCAAAACCGTTGTCGGTCCTAAAATGGGTATAGAAGATTCTTTAGTGACTAAATTTTTTACTGCACGCTTAACGATACGATTAGAAGCAGCTTGAACAAGTGATTTAGCTGTCATTTCTTCGTTAATTAAACTGTTTTTTAATAAAGAATCGTATGGCACAAGTGTCATCAACTTATATAAAGATTTATGAAAATTTGCACTGGCAATTGAAAGGAAGCTTATGCCCAATAACGTTAATATAATGGTTGAAATGCATATTTTTTTCATAATTAAAAGATATGATTTTCTTAAGATCTGTTACATCGAATAGTTCAGTATTTAAATTTACAGCTAGTTCATTAGACAGTTACTCTCAATTTTTAGTGATATTCGTCGTGTAATAAAGCCCCGTCCCTGGAAGTCCAATACTGAAATATAATCTGCCACGAGGATTTACTCCGATACGGCAAACGCCCAGATTAATGGACCAACCCACACCACTTTGAGAAACGTTTGCCCGGACGGGACCTATGTTCATAGATTTTCGCCATTTCAATCCCATACACAGCTCCGTAAGTCTCAGTTATTTGGATCGCACCAAAAATAAAATCCATCATTTTTTTCAGCATTATAATCAGCAACGGTAAAAGTCAGTCAACTTATTTACTTTTAAAACTAAATCTTTTCTTCCATTTCAACCCTATTAACAATTTATTTTTTTACCGTGTAGTTCTCCTGTTTCCATAGGCGATTTCCCGAGGCATCTGTAGGAATCGTTTTATTGCCTTCTATACGAAAATGCGTCTGATTCCATTGCCGATTACCCGACGCATCTGTGGGAATGATTTTATTTCCTTCAGTACGATAATGGGTTTGATCCCATAGCCGATTACCTGAGGCATCCGTTGGAATGGTCTTATTTCCTTCTGTTCGATAATGGGTTTGGTTCCATTGTCTGTTTCCAGTGGCATCAGTCGGAACAGACTTATTGCCGTCAATACGATAATGCGGTTGATTCCATTGACGACTTCCTGAGGCATCAGTTGGAATTAGTTGCTCAGCCGCAAAGCTACCAGTCGACGCTAACAATAAACTTGCCAGCACTAGTGATGATAGATTCATTCGTTTAACTCCTCTATAAATGATATGACAACGCATTATGCTTAAGTGAAATGACAGGTGATGTCGTTTAGCTTCGCATTATGACAAATTCGATAACTGAATAAATAAAATCCATCAGCGTTTAAAACGACATGACCTGTCATTCTGATCATGCATCATACCCCCTCTTAAATTGTTTACTACGTTGGAGAGTTATATGTTTTGGATATTTATTTTATTAGTCGGACTCAGTGTGGTTTTTATAAAACTGGGCGCATATTCAGTAATGGTTACTATGCTTTCCGGCGGATTAAAGCTGGTCGTTGTATTAGCTTTATGTGCTTTTGTGTGGCTGTTTTTTAGAAGGAAACCGACAGGATTTTGAAAATTAATCTAAACACTGACAACAATTTTCAACGGTTTTATCAATCAAATCGCATTGATAATTTTGACCATTTCTAAAATACGATTAAGAAAATACTACACTATGAAAACAAAAAATTTACTGGCAGGGGCTATTACCAGCTATCTTCTAATGGGAGATTTGGGTGCTTATGCAAGTGGCTATACCGCGATAGGCGGCGGCATGGGCGGTGCAGCGAATGCGCCCAATGTCTCTGTTGAGTTAGGCGCTGTTTCCACAAACAAGGATGCCCATAACCAATTATTTGCAGCTGATTTTGGTTTTATTTTTAACGCGGATCATCTGCCCTCAGGAACACTACATTATCCCGTTCCACATTCGGACTATGCCATTCTGGGTAAGAAACAAAAAGGCAACGAATATGCTCTGGCAGGAAAATATGGCATTGAATTGATTAAAAACCAGGGGGTATTTGCATTTGGATTAGGTGGACTGTCATTTTCAAAAGAAGTCGAATTGGCAAGATCCAATGTGACCGGTTGGTATTATGAAAACGCATCATCTTCAAAAATAAACGGTCTCTATGGGGGTGGCTTGGCTTATTTTCCAACCAACAGTAACTGGACGCTGTCTGCCGAATACGATAACCGACGCGGCATTACCGGCACCGTTGGTTTTCGCTTTTAGTCATAACGGCAACAGCTTAGGTTTTATCTTATGCAGATCATTTTAAACAGGAGATTTTCTTGAAACATATCATTCGATTTTCCAGTATTGTGTTGGCAATACTATTACTACAAGGCTGTGCCGTTCAAAAACAACTCATTCCGACCGGCGGCAGTCGTGCCGATGGAACGGTTAAGCTGTCCTATGAATACGGCTTATTTGAAGCTCCAAAATTGGATGCGCAACAAGGCATGAATGTGGCGCTGCAACGCTGTTCTGCCTGGGGTTACAGTGGCGCGGAACCTTTTGGTGGTTCAACTCAGAACTGTATTAACCCAACCAATAACGGCTGTAGCAGATGGCTGGTTTCTATTGAATATCAATGTTCCGGGGCGTCGCATCCTTTAAATTAAATGCAATTAAAAAGTGCACCGGGGAAAAGGTTCATATGATTGACCTCAATTCAAATACCCATTTGGCCACCACAAAAACTTGTCATCAGAGTTATTCCTATATTTAGGAAACATTATGAAACTCGTATTAACTTTATTATTTGCGGTAACTACCCTATCTGTCCACGCCGATGAAAAGCGCATCTATCAAACCGATTCACACGGCAATATCCAATACAACAAACCTTCGCGAACCATACAAAATGACGGTCGGATAATTGAGACCGATCCCTATGGCAACAAGCAATATCATAAACAGCATTATCAAATCAAAGGAGATAATATTTATCAAACAGATTTGGTGGGTAATATTCAATATCATAAGCCATCGTAACCATATGGAAATAACCGCTAAAACTACCTCCCAAGCCAATTTGATCTTCTCGGTGGTGGGGGATGAGCCACAAGCTAGAGGTGGGGACAGGAAATCGGAACAGTTCAATGCCAATCGCAACTTATCAGTAGATTGAATTAAAGTCTGACATGGACATAGTTATGTGGGTGTATATCGCTGGTAATTGCGAACGACTGCAATGGCTTATATAGCAGACGTTGGTTGAGCGTAACCGACTGTCTCCAGTTGGCCGATATTTGACGCTCACTTGTATTGCTTAGCATGTCAATTGGTTAGAAAAAGCATAAAATTATTTTATCATTGCGGCAAAACAATCTGCATAGCTGAATCAATAATCAATGCCCGATAATAAAAATAAATTATCTTGTCGGGTTCAAGCGCCATGGCGGCAACGGTGTTTGCCAGTGCCATATCGACAAAAAACTGTTCATGGTCGATGCTGGTTGATAATTCTAACCCTAACGATTGACACCGTAGGGCTATCTTGCCAAATAATGCCGGTGTTAGGTTGTCG
>CAILCX010000014.1 GCA_903832775.1 uncultured Methylobacter sp.
GCTACGCTGGTTTCAAAAAGACTGTTGAGTTTGGCGGTGGTTTCGGATAGTTCTGCACGTACTTTGCTGAGCGCGCTTTGCTCTGTTTCGCGTATTTTTCGACCTGCTTCGTTAATAGCGGATTTCACCCGATCTATCTGTGCAAGTGCTTGAGCACGTTCTCCACGTAACCTCGAAACTTCACGCTCAAGACGTAATAAATCCACTTCGGAAACAGCGCCGCTGGCCTGTAAGGGCTTGGTAAACTCCAATTCCCGGGAACTTAAATCCAGTCCACGTTGAGCCTGCTCCAGTTTGGCATGCACTTCGCTTAGCTCACGTTCGCGTTGTGTCAGCTGATCTCTCGCCATGCCGACTTGAGAAGCAAGGGCATCCTTGCTGGACAGATACAAGCCAAATTCCTGAGCATAAACTTCGGGGTAATCTTTTCGTACCTGAGTCGGTGGTTCAAAGGATTTACCTTCAGCCAAGGCGGAAAGGCGCGCCTGCTTTGCAACCAGTGACAGATATTGTGATTGATTTTCGCGCAACGATGAAATTGCTCGGGTCTCATCGATACGCACCAGTGGATCACCTTCAGCGACTGTTTGACCCTCATGTACCAAGATCTCTGTGACAATGCCGCCGTCTAAGGACTGGACAACCTGAACTTGCGTAGAAGGGATGACTTTACCGTCGCCCCGTGTAACTTCATCGACCTGCGTGATTGCTGCCCAAAATAAAAGCACCAGCAACACGATGGCTGTGACATAGAGTATTTTCTTTGCACGTAACGGCTCTTGTTCCAGTAATGCTTCTTCTGCTGCGGCTTCCCAGTCCAAGTCTTCATAGGTTTTAGTTGGCG
Source organism: uncultured Methylobacter sp. (assembly GCA_903832775.1). Classification (GTDB taxonomy): domain Bacteria; phylum Pseudomonadota; class Gammaproteobacteria; order Methylococcales; family Methylomonadaceae; genus Methylobacter_A. The sequence goes on from CAILCX010000014.1 coordinate 845, forward strand.
CCCATTTCTCCAGTTGCCTATGTACCGGCCTGGTTATCCAGCTACGGCTTTTAAAAAACTGATGCGCTTTACCTAAGGTGGTAAAGAGTTGTTCGCTCATAGTGATTTGCCTACTTTGCCGCTACGAAGAGCCTCAATAACTTGTTCTTTATTACCATCAGCAACCACCTTGCCCATATCAATAACGAGGATGCGCTTCACCAGATCAAACAATGAGGAGCGATGGGTAATAACCAGCAGAGTTTTGCCCAACGATGCTTCGATAAGATTCTGTTTTACCAGTTCCTCACCCGAATGATCCATGGCACTGGTGGGTTCGTCGAGTAATAAAATCGGGGGGTTGTTGATCATTGCGCGGGCAATTCCAACCCCTTGACGTTGGCCGCCGGACAGGGTATCGCCGCGCTCTCCTATCGGCATGTCAAAACCTTGGGGATGGCTATTAATAAAATCATCTATGCCAGCAATTTTCGCGGCCTGTAGCACCAACGCATCATTTGCATGAAGTGTAGTGATCGCAATATTGTCACGCATTGAACCGAAGAATAATTGAGTATCTTGTTGCACGTAGCCTATGCTCCGCCTCAGTTCGGCTGGATCGATTTGCCGGGAATCAATACCATCGATCAGAATTGCGCCAGAAGTCGGTCGGTACAAACCTAAAATCAGCTTATGCAATGTTGTTTTGCCGGAACCCATTCGCCCCAGGATTGCCACATGTTCACCGGCACTTATTTTGAATGAGACATTTTTCAACGCATTAACATCGGTTCCCGGGTAATTGAAGGACACTTCGCGAAACTCGATATTACCGGAAAAAGCCGGACGGGATAAAAAATTAGAATCTGCTGGTCGTTCAATCGGCTTAGCCATGATGTCTTCGAGCGATGCCAGCGAGGTTGAAGCATTATGGTATTGGGTCATCAGACCGGCGCTTTGCGCAATGGGTGCAAGTGCTCTTCCGGCTAACATTGTGCAGGCAATCAAACCGCCCATCGTCAAATCCCCGTCTATGACCAGATAGACACCCAGTAGCACGAGCACAACATTGACTGTTTGCGAGATAGCATTGGCGCCATTGGTTATGGAGGCGGAAAGCAATTTCAACTTGCCGCTGACCTCGGTTAAATAGTTAGCACTTTTTTCCCATTTGCGCTGCATATGTCCTTCGATACCCAGAGCTTTGACGGTTTCAAAACCTGTCAGACTTTCTATCAAGGTTGCGTTTCGGATTGCGCCCACACGAAACATTGTCTCGGAGAGTTCGTGCATTTTGGTTTGTACGCTAAACGAATAGATCAGCATAATGAGCGAACCTGAAATTACAGGAATCACCATCGGCCAAGCTATCCAGGCCATCACTCCGATAAAAATCAAAGCAAAGGGAATGTCGACTAGCGTTGTAATAGTAGCTGAGGTGATGAAGTCACGTACGGTTTCAAACGATCTGAGGTTCGCAGCGAATGAGCCTACCGAATTTGGACGCTGTTCTAATCGTGTACCAAGAACCTGCTCCATGATGCGTCCGGACAGTTTAACGTCTACTCTGCGACTGGCCCAGTCCAGAAAGTAACCACGCATTGTACGCAAGACGAAGTCGGCAACGACAATAAGAACCACACCGATAACCAATACCCATAAGGTTTCCACCGAACGGTTAGGCAGGATGCGATCATAGACATTCATGGTAAAAATAGGCATTGCCAGCGCAAAGAGATTGATTAGCAGTGCTGCCAGCATGATATCGCGATAAATGCCGGAGTTTTCCGCCAGCGTTCCCCAGAACCAGTGTTTAAGATGAACCATGCCCACTGCCGGTGCGCGCCGATCGAAGGTGAATTTTGTTTTGGCCGAAATCGCATAGCCGGCATAGCCCTGTTCCAGTTCCAGTAACGAAACTTTAGCTTTTGCGTCGCCCAGTTCCGGGAAAATAACGTTTGCATTTTGTTTGCCTGCGTCCCAGTCTAATAACAAACAAGCTTCTTCATTGTGAAGTAGCAAGATACAAGGCATAAATTCGCTACGGATATCTAAGAGTGGTTTTTTAAGGACCTTACTGACCAGATTAGCGCGTGCTGCAGCCCTTTGCACCAGAGCTGGGGTCATGTTGCCTTTGCGTAAAGGGAGTCCCGCTGTCAGGGCATCCCGAGTAATTGCGACGTTATGAATACGGCATATCAGCAGTAAACATTCTAATAGGCTATCAAGTAGATGGTTGTTTGGATTATTAATTAACGCTTCTGGATTCATCATGATGGTGCGTCGTAGCGAAAAAATTGAATTATGTAATGAGAAGAGAGGAGATAGTCTCTGTCGAATAATTATTTTTTTTGTATTTTAGTTATAGTAAGCCCGGTAGTATATTAAAGATAACGAAAAGCCAGTGCACCTGCTAAAAATAATATAATTATTATACTACAGAAAGTTAATATAGAGACCTTTTCTAAAAGTAACATTTAGTTTATTTGATAGGGTTTTGTATGTGCCACCAATCACTGAGAGATGCTTAATAAGACCACTAAATCGATTGTAACATTATGAGTCGTTTAAATTTTTTATATTTGGATACTTGTCCGATCACATTAACTTATAATATGGATCAGTGGCCCTTGATTTAGTAGATATTGGTTTAAAGTGAATAAAAATTTTGTCTTTGCCTATACGCAACTTTAAGTTTTGATTAAAGAATATCGGCTGCCCTATGAAAAACAATCAGATCTGCGCGTTACAAAACTATTTGGATATTAGTATTGCCGCTCAGTTGATGAGTGTTTATTTCGATGGAAACAGGGTGCAATCTTACCCAATTTCAACGGCTAAAAAGGGTGCAGGGGAATTAAAGGGTAGTGAATGTACACCAACTGGCTGGCATATCATTAGAGCCAAAATTGGTACAGATCGGCCTGTAAACTCAGTCTTTGTTGGGCGACGTCCAACCTCTGAAATATATACTCCTGAATTAGGGAAACAATTTCCGCAGCGCGATTGGATACTAACAAGAATTCTTTGGTTAGGTGGGTTGGAGCCGGGTAAAAATCGTTATGGAAAAGTTGATACAACCTGGCGCTATATTTATATTCATGGTTGTCCTGATGAACTTATGATCAACAGACCCGGCTCACACGGTTGTATCCGTATGAATAATGCTGATATGCTGGCTTTATTTGATCGGGTCGATGTAGGGCTTAAGGTTTTTATCCATGAATAATTTTTTTTTTGTTAGCGTAACGTATTGCAAATCCATAAAGGTGCTCGCATGCCTCGCATTGTTTTAGGTATTGAATATGATGGCAGCGGTTTTTTTGGCTGGCAGTGGCAAACACATCAACGTAGCGTTCAGCAAGTGCTTGAGCAAGCCTTGTCAAAAGTCGCCAATCAACCGATTACCGTCCAATGTGCTGGAAGAACTGACACAGGAGTGCATGCACTGGAGCAGGTTGTTCATTTTGATACCACGGCAGAACGTGAACTACACGCTTGGATGATGGGTGGCAACAGTAATTTACCGAATGATGTAAGAATTACTTGGGTAAAATTTGCGGTGGATGATTTCCACGCCAGATACAGCGCTATTGCTCGCTTTTATCGCTATGTTATCCTTAATCGGCCAATAAAGTCTGCGTTATTACGCAAGCAAGTAACCTGGTGTCCAAGCCAATTGGATGCCAATAAAATGCATTTGGCCGCGCAACATTTAGTTGGGAAACATGATTTTTCTTCTTTCAGGGCTCAAGGCTGTCAATCCAAAAGTCCTTGTCGGGCAATGTATTTTATTGATGTATATCGTGAGGACGACAGGGTCATTATTGATATTTCTGCTAACGCTTTTTTACATCATATGGTTAGAAATATTGCAGGCGTGTTGATGGATATAGGCGCAGGAAAACAGCCGGTAACTTGGACGCAAGAATTGCTTGAGGTTAAAAGTCGTAAACTGGGTGGAATTACCGCGCCACCAGATGGCTTGTATTTGGGTGCAGTTTATTATCCTGAATATTATGGAATTGCCAAGCATCCGGTGTTTGCCAAATTGCCGGCAGACGCCAAACGGCATGATTAACACCTGAGTAATTGTCAGGAATAGTGTTTCTTTAACTAAAACGGGTAAAGTATGAAGGCTGTTTTGATGATATTCTTGTGGTCTTTGCTTATCGGGCAAGTTAATGCCGAAACGCGTATTGCCCTGTTGGATTTTGAATTACGTGATTTGACATTGGCGCCCGGAATTCCATCCGAACTGCAAAGAACAGCAGGAATAAAACCCATGCTGGAAACCGAGTTAAAAAGGGCTGGCTATAGTATTATCCCAGTCGATACTAAAGCTTATCTTATTGCCAATGGTGGAGTTGGCTATCTTTTTGACCACAATGATAGTGCCGCTGAACTTGGCAAAAATGCGGGTGCTGATTACATACTGGTTGGCAGGCTACATAAACCCAGCTTTTTATTTGCTTACCTTATGGGGCATTTAATACGAACCAGAGATGGCCAGGTGTTGGGCAATTACATTTCAGAAACAAAGGGCAGCGATAAAAAGTTAACATTAAAAGCTGTTGAAAGTATAACGGTTAAAATCGACAATGATTTGGACCGTAGATATACCCCGCCACCGCCGGCTAAGGTTCAGTAAAACTAATCTGATTGATAATGATAAGGAAAATATTTAATAAAATGGCCTACACTTCAACAAATATGCCAGGAAAGCCTGGAGAAGATCATGCTCTGCAACTGGATTTATCTGAAAATGGCTTGTAAGTTATGTTAATTCAAGGGAATTTTGAACAACTGCCGTTAAAGGAATTTGCCGAAAAAGCTTACCTGGATTATTCCATGTATGTAATTTTGGACAGAGCGCTGCCAAATATTGCTGATGGTTTAAAACCGGTGCAAAGACGTATTGTCTTTGCCATGTCCGAATTAGGTTTAACATCGATCGCCAAGTTTAAAAAATCGGCCAGAACGGTCGGTGATGTGTTGGGTAAATATCATCCGCATGGCGATTCGGCTTGCTATGAAGCCATGGTGTTAATGGCGCAGAATTTTTCTTACCGTTATCCTCTGGTTGACGGGCAGGGCAACTGGGGTTCGCCTGATGACCCTAAATCGTTTGCTGCGATGCGTTATACCGAATCCCGTTTGACCGCCTATGCCCAAACCTTGTTAAGTGAATTAGGGCAGGGCACAGTCGATTGGGCGGACAATTTTGACGCTACCTTGAAAGAGCCGGTGTTATTACCCGCGAGGCTGCCCAATATTTTATTAAACGGTACCATGGGCATTGCTGTGGGCATGGCGACTGACATACCGCCGCATAATCTGCGCGAAGTTGCCGGTGCCTGTATACAACTGCTGGATGAACCGAACAGTTCGCTGGATACGTTGTTTACCTTTATCAAAGGTCCCGATTATCCGACCGATGCGGAAATCGTCACTTCCGCTGAAGATATACAAAAAATGTATATCAGCGGCGGCGGTTCCATAAAAATGCGTGCCAAATATGAACAGGAAGATGGCAATATCGTCATCACTGCGCTACCGCATCAGGTTTCCGGCGCTAAATTGCTAGAGCAGATTGCTGCACAAATGCTCGCCAAAAAACTGCCAATGATTGAAGATTTGCGCGATGAATCGGATCATGAAAATCCGACCCGTTTGCTGGTGATTCCACGTTCAAAACGCATTGATGTCGATGAGGTGATGTCGCATCTGTTTGCGACCACGGATCTGGAAAAAAGCTATCGCGTTAACATGAACATGATCGGTCTGGATGGTAGACCCAAAGTTAAAGGGCTGAAAGACATTCTTGTCGAATGGTTGAGTTTTCGTACCGAGACGGTGCGCAAACGTCTGCAATACCGTTTGGACAAAGTGTTGGCGCGTTTGCATATCCTCGATGGTTTGTTGATAGCTTATCTGAATATCGATGAAGTCATCGCGATTATACGGACTGAAGATCATCCCAAATCGGTGTTGATGGAGCGCTTTGGTATCTCTGATATCCAGGCGGAAGCGATACTTGAGCTGAAGTTAAGGCATCTGGCCAAGCTTGAAGAAATGAAAATTCGCGGCGAGCAGGATGAGTTGGAAATCGAACGGGCTTACCTGGAAAAAACGCTGGGGTCATCGCATTTGCTAAACCGCCTGATCAGAAGTGAATTGGAACGTGATGCGGAAAAATACGGAGATGAGCGTCGTTCTCCGATTGTTTCCAGAGATGTCGCACAAGCGTTGGAAACAACAGCATTAATCAGTAACGAGCCGTTAACTGTTATTTTGTCTGAGAAAGGCTGGATCAGAGCGGCAAAAGGCCATGACATTGAAGTTACCAGTTTAAATTACCGCTCCGGCGACAGTTTTCTGGATGCCGTAAAAAGTCGAACCACACAGTCTGTTTATATTCTTGATTCTACCGGGCGGGCTTACAGCACTTCATCGCATGATCTGCCGTCGGCCAGAACCCAGGGTGAACCGTTGACCGGGCGACTTAATCCGCCAGCCGGTTCGTTATTTTTGCATTTGTTATCAGGCCAGCCTGATGATTGGTATGTGCTTGCCAGTCATTTCGGTTATGGCTTCAGGGTTCAGCTGAAAGAGTTGTTAAGTAAAAACAAGGCGGGTAAATTGCTGATAACGCTACCTGAGGGCGCCAAAGTCTTAAAACCAGTGGCCTTGGGCAGTGAAAACGATTCATTGGCAGTGGTGACTTTGCAAGGTCGTTTGCTGATTTTTCCTGTGGCTGAATTGCCTGCGTTGGCTAAAGGCAAAGGTAATAAACTGATTCAAATTCCAACTGTTGATTTGGGTGCAGGAACTGATTACGTGGTTGCGGCTGTTGCCTTGCCACAAAATAGTCAGTTAAAAGTGCTTTCCGGTAAGCGTTCGCTAACGCTTAAAAATGCGGATATTGAACATTATTCCGGAGCTCGAGCCAAACGCGGTTCGGCTTTACCCAGAGGTTTTCAGCGGGTTGATGGTTTGGAGTGTGATTAACCGTTGATTCATTTCTGGGCATTCAAAGCCAGCTTTGAACTCCGTTATATTGTTTTTCTGATTTCCAAACTGAATTTGGGCAGGAATGTAGATTTTTGGAGTTCGAAGCTGACTTTAAACGATCAATCTGAAGTGATTTTATTTTTACCGGTTGTTTTCAGTCTTACGATTAAACGCCGATAATCATCTTCAGTTAACATATCATTCAAAATCAGCAGCGACTGTTTTTTGTTCTTTTGCTTAAAATGCAAAAAGATAGCAAACGTAGTGAGTACTGTAGACTTTCCAATATCGATAGCTTCAAAGTTTTTCCCCTCATCAAGTTCCCAACCTGAACCTTCTGTGTGTTTGATTTTGTAATCTTTAGCGTGGGTTTGCTTGGTCATAAACCAAAAATTAAGGCAAATAAAGATAACCAGGATTAACTTAACCATAATCGGTAACGCGTTGGCGATGCTTGAGCCTAGTGCCAGCAGATGTATTAGAACCAGCAACTGTTTCAAACGCTCAGATTGTTTAAGTTCTAGCAGTAGTGGCGGTTCGTGTTGTTTTGGCAAGTTGAAATTGTAAAGTTGATAATTCGAGTTTTATAAAAAATTAATCACAAGTGTTCAAGCAAAGTTTATTAATCATGACTTCTTCATCTGCTGGAATTAACAACACTGGTTTATGGTCATTTTGACTGATTTTTAAAACCCCAGATTTATTGGCAGACCCTTCTAACGCAAAACCAAGAAACGCCAAGGGTGCACAAATTTTTTCACGCACTTCGGGGGAGTGCTCACCAATACCGCCGGTAAATATCAGCGCATCGATACCACCAGTTTTGGCTGCGAAAGCGCCAATTGCAGCCCGTACCTGACGGCAAAAATAATCAACTGCAAATTTGGCCAGCTCGCTTTGACTGGACAGAAGTTGATTCATCTCCGAACTTTCCCCGCCAGACAAGGCTAAAAGTCCCATTTGGTGAAACACAACATCGCTCAAGGCTTCCGGAGTTTTATAGCGTTTGGCCAATTCCAGCATAACGCCGGGATCGAGATCGCCGCTACGGGTGCCCATGGGAATGCCACCTGCCGGGGTGTAGCCCATGGTGGTGTCAACCGATTTAAGGTTTTCCAGTAAACAAAGACTGGCGCCGCTACCCAAATGCGCAACCACTACTTTTTTATAAGCCAGCTCGCCCAAAAGTTCGGGAAGTTTTTTCGCGATATACGCGTAATTAAGTCCATGAAAGCCGAAACGCCGCAAGCCCAGTTCATTTGGAATTGGTAAACGTTTGGCCAGTTCAGGTAAGGTGGCATGAAAAGCGGTATCAAAACAGACAATTTGCGGCGCCTTGAAGCGTTGCAGACATAAATCCAGACCCAAAAGATTACCTGGCAAATGTAGCGGTGCCAGATGAATCAAGCTATCAAGACGCGATCGTTCAGCTGCATCAACAAGGCGAGCCTGCTCAGTAATAGCTCCGCCATGCACAAAACGATGCCCCACCAAGTCCGGTATATCATCACCCAAATCTTGCAAGAGTTGGTCGAAGGCTAGCTGTTGGTCATGGACATGCTCATAACGGAAATTTCGGCGCGTACCGTCAGCTAAAAACAGGCTCGCCTTGATGGAAGACGAGCCGCTGTTGATGGTTAGAACTGTCCGGTTCAATACGGCCAAACCCAGTTATCCACTTCTGGAAAATCGGTGCCATGTTCGTAAGCGTAGTTACGGCACTCAATTTGCAAATCACGCATGTGTTCTTTGACATGCGCTCCGGCAACTTGCAACGAAGGAATACGGTTAATCGCATCAATCACTAAACTGAAACGGTCAATCTCGTTTTGGATAGCCAATTCCAGCGGTGTATTAATACTGCCTTTTTCCTTGTAACCACGAACATGCATATTGTTGTGGTTATTGCGACGATAAGCCAGACGATGGATCAACCAGGGATAACCATGGAAATTGAACAGAATCGGTTTATCCAGGGTAAACAAACTGTCAAAATCTTTATCCGATAAACCGTGCGGATGCTCTGACTCGGGTGTTAACTTATACAGGTCAACTACGTTAATAAACCGCACTTTGAGTTCCGGAAAGTTCTCACGCAACAGTACCACTGCCGCCAACGCTTCTTTGGTTGGAATATCGCCGGCACTGGCAACAACCAGATCCGGTTCCACGCCCTGATCGTTAGAAGCCCAATCCCAGATGCCAATGCCTTTGGTGCAATGTTTGATTGCGGCATCCATGTCCAAAAATTGCAGATGTTTTTGCTTGTCACAAACGATGACGTTGATGTAGTTGGTGCTCTTTAAACAATGATCGGCAACAGACAGCAGGCAGTTAACATCAGGCGGCAAATAAATACGTGTCACTTCAGGACTTTTATTGACGACCACATCAAGAAAACCGGGGTCCTGATGAGTGAAGCCATTGTGATCCTGGCGCCATACGGTTGAGGTGATCAATAAATTTAGTGACGATACCGGTGCGCGCCAAGGAACGTCTTTGGACATCGCCAGCCATTTGGCATGTTGGTTAAACATCGAGTCGATAACATGAACGAAGGCTTCATAAGTAGAGAAAAAGCCATGGCGACCGGTCAGTAAATAGCCTTCCAGCCAGCCTTCCAGAGTGTGCTCGGAGAGCATTTCCATTACGCGACCGTCTGGGGATAACTCGCCGCCATCTGCATCTTCTGGTAGATAATCCGCCAGCCATGTTTTCTTGCTAACTTCATAAACGTCGTCCAGCTTGTTTGAGCTGTTTTCGTCTGGGCCAAACACGCGGAAGTTATTCATATTCAGGCGCATGATGTCACGCAGAAACTTGCCTAATGGACGGGTGTTTTCGGCGCTGGTGGTGCCAGGTTTGGTCACGGCAGTTGCATATTCCCGGCAATCTGGCATTTGCAGGGCTTTGCGTAACAGTCCGCCATTCGCTTGTGGGTTTGCGCTCATACGCCGCGTACCTTTGGGTGCCAGCGCTTTAAGTTCTGCTAACAAACGGCCATTTTGATCGAAGAGTTCTTCAGGTTTGTAGCTGCGCAACCAGTCTTCCAATTGTTTGAAATGCTCCGGGGTATCACGCACATTACCCAATGGCACTTGATGGGCGCGCCAGAAACCTTCGACTTTTTTACCGTCAACTGATTTGGGTCCGGTCCAACCTTTGGGGCTGCGTAATACAATCATGGGCCAACGTGGACGAAGGGCCTGACCGCTGCTACGTGCTTCCTGTTGTAAGCGGCGAATTTCAACAACACAGGCTTCCATGGTCGCCGCCATCGCTTGGTGCATGGTTTCCGGATCACTGCCTTCTACGAAATAAGGCGTCCAACCGTAACCCTTGAACAGGTTTTCCAGTTCTTCGTGCGAGATACGAGACAAGATCGTCGGGTTGTTGATCTTATAGCCGTTGAGATGCAGGATGGGCAATACTGCTCCATCGCGGATCGGATTAAGAAATTTGTTCGAATGCCAGGAAGTGGCTAGCGGCGCAGTTTCGGACTCGCCGTCGCCGACCATCACTGCAACAATCAAATCCGGGTTGTCGTAAGCGGCACCGAAAGCGTGGGAGACGCTATAACCCAGTTCGCCACCTTCATGAATAGACCCCGGTGTTTCCGGTGTGCAATGACTGCCAATACCGCCCGGAAAAGAAAACTCTTTAAAGAACTGGCGCATGCCGTTTTCGTCTTCACTTTTGTTCGGATAAACCTCGCTGTAAGCGCCTTCCAGATAAACCGGACCAAGCACACCGGGCGCACCATGGCCAGGGCCTGCAAGAAAAATAGCGCTTAAATCGTATTTGTTAATCAATCGGTTGAGATGAATGTAAGTAAAAGACAAGCCCGGACTGGCTCCCCAATGACCCAACAAACGATTCTTTACATGCTCTATCTTCAAAGGTTCTCGTAACAGCGGATTGTCGCGCAAATAAATCATGCCGGCAGCAAGATAGTTACAGGCTCGCCAGTAAGCATTGATATTATTGACTTCTTCTTTAGATAACGGTGTTGATTCTAAGGTCATGAGTTATACATCCAGTATTCGATTCATAAGAGAAATTTAGTTTAGCTCATTTTACATTACTAATGTGACAGTTATTTGACATAGACTATTACCGTTATTGACGATTTCTCTCAATGAATATGCACTTAGTGTGGTAAAAAATCCATTTCAACCTTGCCATCGACCAGTTTCAAGTTGGCTTCAAACTCTATGCCTTTAGTTGATTTAAAGCCTTTCAAAGTTCCTGTCTCGCCGTTGTTCAGCAGTTTTTTAGCCATTGTTAGACTGATTTTTTTATGCGCAACGGTTTTCCAAATCACCATTTTGCAACCGTTTCGCCATTCGCTACAACTGTAGGCTTTTGGTGTCTCGAGGATTTTCCCGTTACATAAGGGACAATCACCAATTACCATATTTAAATCAGGACGCTGTGTGGATTCAGTTTTAATATAGCCCGGCTCACCCTGTTTGTTGAGCGTAAGTTGGGCGTTAAAGACTTCATCGTTTACCTTAAGCGCATAACTGTTAAGTGTCTTATGATTTTGCAAAAGTTGGCTAGCCAAATCTTGAGTGACAGGCACACCATAGACTTGCTTCCATAACACAAATTGACAACCGGCTTTCCAGTCGCTACAACCGTAGCCTTTTCGGCCTTCGATAACCGGTTTTTGACATAACGGGCAAGCGCCAAATTGGCTTTTATCATAAAGTGGCCGGTCGGCCTGGTCTTTAATTTTTTGGGTAAAGCGGATAATTTCGGCCATAAACTGATCCGGGTCGTAAGCGTTGTGTTCAATTTGCTTTAGCTTACCCTCCCATTCGCCGGTCATTGCCGCAGACTTTAAACTATCGTTGGTAATTAACGAAATCAAATGACGTCCGGCTTCGGTACTTAATAGTGTCTTTTTTTGTCGTTGAATGTAATTTCGCTTGATCAATACTTCAATAATCGATGCACGGGTAGCTGGTGTGCCCAAACCTTTTTCTTTTAAGGCTTCCTTAAGTTGTTCGTCATCGAAGGTTTTACCGGCGGATTCCATAATACTCAGCAAACTGGCTTCGTTATAAGGCTTGGGTGGCTTGGTTTTACCCTGCGTGATGGATGGCTGATGCGGACCAGTCTCGCCTTCTAGAAAATTAGGCAGGATTTTTTGTGATTTATCGGTTTGACTTATCGTTTCATTTTTGTAAAGGACTTGCCAGCCGGACGCTTCAATGATGGTGCCGGTAGTTTTAAATTTAACTGTATGGGTGACTTCAGAAACTTCGCCAAGCACGGTGGTAATTTGCTTAATGCAGGGTGGATAAAAGGCTGAGATAAACCGCAAGACGATGGCTTGGTAAACCTTGGCTTCAGGCACCGACAAGGAGTTTGGTAAAGTCGTGGTTGGGATGATCGCATGGTGGTCACTGACCTTGGCATCATTAAAGATGCGAGTGCTTAATGGTAGTTTATCGAGAGCTAGTGGCTCAATTTGCTGTTCAAAATTAACACGCAATTTTGTTAGTAAGGCCTTCATACCGGGCTTCATGTCATTGGTTAAACAACGGCTGTCGGTACGTGGATAAGTCACGTGTTTTTTTTCGTATAACTGCTGGGTACACGTCAGGGTTTGCTCGGCGGTCAGGCCATGGCGAATACTCATGTCCTTTTGCAAATCAGTCAAATCATACAATAACGGCGGATTAAGCGATTCCCGCTTGCCTTTGACGCTGATGATGTGAAAATCATGCTCCCCGATTTTGCTTAACAGGCTCTCTGCAGCAGTTTTTTCATCAAAGCGTCCGCCAATATATTGAAAGTCAGTCTCCCGATATAAGGTGTGTAATTCCCAAAAGTCCTTGGGCTTAAAGTCGGCGATTTCCAGGTCTTTTTGCACGATAAGCGACAGCACCGGGGTTTGTACACGGCCTATGGTCCATAATCTGTTTTGCTGACCAAACTTCAGCGTATAAAGTCGCGTGGCATTTAGGCCGACTATCCAGTCTGATTCACTGCGGCACTTTGCGGCGCGGTAAAGGCCGTCATAAGCGTGACCGGCCTCTAATGTGGCGAAGCCTTTGCGTATCGAATCATCTGTTAAAGAACTGATCCACAAGCGTTTAAATGGTTTTTTCAAACACTCTGTCCAGGACAAAATGTATCTGAAAATTAGTTCACCTTCTCTACCGGCATCCGTTGCGCAGATGATTTCATCAGCTGCTTTGAATAAATGTTTGATGGTATTTAACTGTTTTTGTGCAGAAGCATCGCCCCGGGCTTTTAAGCCGAATTGTTCGGGAATGATGGGCAGAGATTCCAAAGTCCAGCGCTTCCAGGTTTTGTCATAATCATCCGGTTCCTTTAATTCAACCAGATGACCAAAAGCCCAGGTAATTTGATAACCGTTACCCTCGAAATAACCGTCGCGTTTGTTATTGATGTTCAGGCATTTTGCAATGTCGCGAGCAACGGAGGGTTTTTCGGTCAGAATGACTTTCATGGGCAGTAATGAAAAACCTTGGGGGAAAAATCAACATAAATATACGCAGAACGAGAAGATGAATTTTTGCGTTTTCTTGGCGTTGATGATTTAAATTTTTTAATCAAAATATCCAAAATAATATTTATGCTACTTAATAATCTTATAACAAGGCGAATATTTTTTGCCGGGTAATTTCATTCGGTGTTGTGACACAAAAGAATTCAGTAAAGAATCCATTAACGACATAATTTCTATATCGCCATGAATTTCAAAATGACCGTGTTGTTCGATGGCGCGTATCCCCTCGTCTTTAACGTTACCAGCCACGATACCTGAGAAGGCACGACGGAGATTGGCAGCCAATTGATGGTTTTCCTGGTCTTTATGTAAAAAGAGATTGCGCATATTTTCATGGGTAGGCATAAAAGGCTGCTGAAACAGGGTGTCAATCTTTAGTAGCCAGTTAAAATAGTAGGCATCGCTATTATCTTTACGAAATTGTCGAACCTGCTGAATACCTTTCTGCATTTCACGCGCCACCAAGCCCGGATCATCAATGATGATTTGGTAGCGATGTTGTGCGGATGCTCCCAATGTACCGGCAATAAAACGATCGATTTCATGAAAGTAATTTTCAGAACTGTCCGGCCCGGAAAATATCAGCGGAAATGGCATGTCTTTGTTGTCGGGATGTAGCAAAATACCTAGGATATAAAGTATTTCCTCTGCAGTTCCGGCACCGCCAGGAAATACAACAATGCCATGTCCAGTGCGAACGAATGCTTCAAGACGCTTTTCAATGTCCGGTAAAATAACCAGATCATTAACGATGGGATTAGGCGATTCAGCGGCGATAATACCCGGTTCTGTTATGCCCAAATACTGGCCATTTTTAATCCGTTGTTTGGAGTGTCCGATAGCGGCACCTTTCATCGGACCTTTCATTGCCCCGGGTCCGCAACCGGTGCAAATATCAAATCCGCGCAAACCCAGTTCGTGACCGACTAACTTGGTATATTCATATTCCTTTCTGCTAATTGAATGTCCACCCCAACAGACAACTAGGTTGGGATTAGTTAGAGGTCTTAAAATATTGGCATTACGCAAAATATGAAACACGGCGCTACTTATGCCATCCGAGCTTTCAAGATCAAACTTGGGATTGTTGTTGATTTCGTCGCTAACGTAGATAATGTCGCGCAGCACCGCGAACAAATGTTCATTGATGCCCTTAATCATTTTTCCGTCTACAAAAGCATGGGCGGGGGCAGCCGTAACATCCAGTTTAATTCCACGCTGTTCCTGAACGACGCGTATTTCAAAATCAGGATAACGTTCCAGCAATTCCTTGCCATCATCCATGGTGCTGCCACAATTTAGCACCGCTAGAGAGCAATTACGAAATAGTCGATACAAACCACCTTGACTGGTATCCAGTAGTTTGGTTACTTCGGACTTGGACAAAACATCGAGTCTACCTTCAGGGGTGATGCGTGCGTCTACTACTTGGTGCTTCATGGTTTTCCTTTAGATAAATTATTAACCTGAATTTGATTATGCCATTATGCACAGGATTGAAGATGTAAGCCTGAATATTTTGGTAGTAGGATGATCTTTTTTAAAATATTATAAATGCCAGATTAATACATAAATAATGGAAATTCTGATTTCATATCTCTTGTTCAATCAAGCATTTCTAATTTTTCAATGGCTATAGTTAAGATTAGCCATTATAATGATTAATCTGGTAGACGCTTCTCAAAACAAAATTGAGGCGACTACTTAGGTTTTGCATGTTATTCAGCACTTTTCAGAAATTCCATTCGCTTTTCTCTTTAAATTTGCCAGGCATGATTTGCAATCAAATATTTTCATTGATTTATATAGGTGTTACATGGCAACAGGTACTGTTAAGTGGTTTAACGAATCTAAAGGTTTTGGTTTTATCTCTCCTAGCGATGGTAGCGCAGATGTGTTCGTTCACTTCTCTGCAATCGCAAGCGACGGTGGATACCGCACTCTGGCCGAAGGTCAGGCAGTTAAATATGATGTAGAGTCTGGCCCTAAAGGCCCTCAAGCATCACAAGTAAGCGGCGCTTAGAGCCTTTACTTTCAGTTACGTAAGTCTGTGTATTTAATACATAGACTTACGTTATAACCGGATTATCCGGACAATCAACTCACTCCCGAATTTAGGACATGTCTTTTGAAACGAATTTTTGTAGGAAACTTACCTAGCGAAGCCACTGAAGAAAGTGTACAGGCTTTATTTTCCGAATATGGAAAAGTCCGCTCCATTCAACTTGTTTCTGATATCTTTAGCGGAAAATGCCGGGGATTCGGCTTTATCGGTATGGAAGGTCATGAAGCTAGAGCTGCGATAGCTGCCCTCGATGGCAATTTATATTGCGGTAAACCATTAAAAGTTAAATTTGAAGATACGACTGCCGGAAAAAATGGCAGACGCAATTAAAATCTTTAATTACATACTTTTCAAATTCCCTTTGATTACATAATTATCTTTGCCCTACGGGAACAGTTTTTTTGTAATATATCTTGTGTGTCATTTCATCTTTCGGAATGAATGAAGGAACATGCGCTCTCAAGCAAGAAAGTAGTTTTACTTAATTTATATAGCCTAGCTATCTGGGCGGCCCGTTTTATCGGTCGCCCCCAATGCCACAAAAGCATCTTCAATACTACCTCTTCTTTTGTTATGGATATTTCTAAAATGTCCATGATCTAGCCAATATCGTTAATCATCTTGCGATAACCTATAAAACAAAATAAAGCTTGACAGCAAAAATCCATCACAGGGTTTTCCACAGATAATAAAATTTGCATTTTTGTTTTTCTTTATTGCAAAATTACTTTGTAAATACCATAAATATAGTGCGAAAAAACTTTGTTGACTTTCTATAACTTATTGATAGATATTATTTTTGATTCTTTTAGATGCATTGTGGCTTGAATCTGATCGATCTGACAAAAAAGCTTAAAAAGTGAACAGTTACGAATCTAATTTTCAGCTTACCCACAGAGTTATCCACATAAAATGTGGATAACTCTGTACTATAAAGCAGCGTTAAAGATTTATCAAAATACCTTTATTCCTGCTTGTCATTGATCAGGTCATAAGTAATGTCTGGATTAAATCCCATAGGCCAGTAGATGAGTGCGGCAGGAGGCCAGAATATTGAAACCACACGAAATTTGGCTCTAAGTTTACCTTCCTTTACTACTTTACCTCCTTTCTCAAGACGATAAGGAATGCCAGATTCGGGCGGTACACCCGCGGCAGACCAGAAGAAAGGCTTGGTGGTAACGGTGCCATCCGTTTTGATATCAACCGGATGTGGCCGTTTGTAGACATAAAGATCGGTACCCGGAGGTACTTTAAATGTTCCTGATGTTGAACATCCTGTGACAATAGCCATTAGGGCCAGAACTAAACAGATTTTTTTTAACATTAAAATTCTCCAGATTGAATGGGTTGCCCCGTTTTAACAAGGTAGAAAATAAGCAATTGATTTGTTGCTATAAAAAATATTAGCTTGTCCAGTGAAGTTTATGTGGTTTTGAATCAATTCCTTACACTTTATATTACTACAGATAGAGATTAAGGTTAGTTTTGTGTTCGATGCTAAAGTCTCTTAACAAGGATTATCTGATAAAGGTGGTCCTTGTTAAGAAAATTGCCGTATTTGTTTCCAAAATATAAACTAAAAAATATATTGTTTAGACGTAGCTCCTTCTTGTTCCGTCACTAATTTTGGCACCAGATAGCCGGGCAGGGTAGCTTGAACTTGACTGATTAATCTTAAGGCGTCATTTATTGGTACTTCAAAATGTCCCGTTCCCGTTGCTTTATCCAATAAATGAAGATAATAAGGAATGACTCCAAGACAGAAAAGTTTCTCGCTAAGTTCACAGAGAGTTTGGGCGCTATCATTTACGCCTTTTAATAGCACCGATTGATTAAACAGGATGATGTTACTGTTTTTAAGTGCGTTGCAGGCAGTGACAACGCGGTCATTAATTTCATTGGCATGATTACAGTGCACGATAAGGATAACTTGTTTCGAGCTTTGTTTTAAGGTGTTGATAAATTCATCTGTTATTCGGGCTGGCAGTACGATGGGCAAACGACTGTGTATCCGGATGCGCTTTAAATGCTTGATCTCATTCAATTGCATAATGAGCCGCGTTAATCTTGAGTCGTTTAGCAGTAAAGGGTCACCGCCGCTTAAAATAACTTCATTAATACTGATATCCTCTTGTATGGCCTCGATGACTGCGATTTCCTTTTGTTTACCAAGTTGTAAATCGGCATAAGGGAAATTGCGACGAAAACAATAACGGCAATTAATGGCGCAGCTTCCCGTGTTAATTAATAAAACCCTTCCCTGGTATTTGTGCAAAATACCGGTCTCGGTGACGGATGCAAGGTCACCAACAGGATCCGATTTAAAGCCTGGATAAGTCAATAACTCGTCTTTAACAGGCAATACCTGTCGTAATAATGGGTCATTAGGATTACCTTTTTCCATGCAGCTTGCAAAGTTTAACGGCACACGCAAAGCAAAGCTTTCAGTCGCGGCAAATGAAATTGGCAGCGTATCTGTTGCTAGCTGTAAGTAATCGCAGAGCTCATCAATGTTGGTAAAAGCCTCGGCGAGTTGTTGTTGCCAATTGTTGCAAAAGTGCTGGATTTCATGTTGTGGTATGGTCATCAGAGATTATTTAAGTTTTCTATCAGTTGTTGGCTCTATTATAATGATTTAATTTTTACATTGTCTGTCATCGTTCGAGGAATAAAATTGGCCATTTATAGTACTAATGAGTTTAAAGCCGGGTTAAAAATCATGTTGGATAATGATCCCTGCGCAATTATTGAAAATGAATTTGTAAAGCCTGGAAAGGGTCAGGCCTTTAGCCGGGTAAAGATAAGAAATTTAAAAACCGGAAGGGTGATTGAAAGAACCTTTAAATCTGGTGAATCACTTGAAGGCGCAGATGTTGTCGATGTGGAGATGCAATATCTTTATAACGACGGACAATTCAGACATTTTATGGTGCCGGATACTTTTGAACAGTATCAGACTGAAGAAAAAGTTGTTGGTGATTCGGGTAAATGGCTTAAAGATCAGGACACTTGTACTGTAACTTTATGGAATGATGCGCCCCTGGCAATTTCGCCTCCTAATTTTGTCGATTTATCCATCACTGAAACCGATCCAGGCGTTCGTGGCGATACTTCGGGCGGTGGCGGCAAACCAGCAGTTTTGGAAACCGGTGCTGTTGTCAGAGTGCCATTATTTGTTCAAATTGGCGAACTGATCAGGGTTGATACCCGTACCGGCGAATACGTTTCCCGCGTTAAAGAATAGTGTTTCAAGACTGGCGACCGACCTGCTCACTGGATTTACTGCGCTTAAGGGCGCAGACTCTTAGTCGTATTCGTCAGTTTTTTTCTGAAAGATCGGTTATGGAAGTTGAGACGCCGCTGCTCAGTCATAGTTGTGGAACAGATCCTCAGTTAGCGTTTTTTACTTCAGAGTATTGCTTTTCTCCGGAGCGACAAACCCTGTTTTTGCAAACATCGCCCGAGTTTGCCATGAAACGGTTACTCGCCGCAGGTACGGGTTCAATTTATCAAATAGGCAAGGCTTTCCGAAATGGCGAATCCGGACGCTTTCATAATCCTGAGTTTACTTTGCTCGAATGGTATAGGGTTGGTTTTACCTTGCCGCAATTAATGGATGAAATCACCGATTTGATTGAAGCGCTTTTTGTTGGTAAGGGCTTGCAGGAAACACAAAGAATTAGCTATCAGGACGTATTTTTCTTGTATACCGGTTTAAATTCTTTGGAGTTTTCATATCAGAGTTACTGTGCTTACGCCATAGAGTCAGGGTTGTCTGAAGCGATAAGCCTTTGTGAGCATGATCATGCACTGTGGCTGGATATGTTATTTAGCCATAAAGTTCAGCTAAATTTAGGTGATAATAGCTTATGTTTGGTTTATGGTTATCCTGCTTGTCAATCATCATTGGCTAGAATTAATGAGCATTGCGATCAAATTACTGATCGAGTTGAGTTGTTCATGAACGGTGTTGAGTTGGGTAATGGCTACTATGAGTTGACTGACGCCAAAGAACAATCTATGCGTTTCGATACTGAACTGGCTATCCGACAGGAAAATAATCTTCCTATTATGGTCAAGGATCAACGTCTTATAGATGCTTTAGCTGCGGGATTACCGGAATGTTCAGGAATTGCTATAGGCCTTGATCGTTTATTAATGTTGTTGTCGGGCAGTAAATCCATTGAAGATGTACTTGCTTTTCCGATTTATAGGGCTTAAGCCAGATTAAATATATTCTGTGATATAATTCGCCAGTTTTTTGAATATTGAACCTTGTTGATTTTTTAAACCTCCCCATGAAATTAAATATTTTTTCTCGCTTGTTATTGCTGTTTCTGCTGATTTCTCAAGCAGTTAAAGCTAATGAGGAGTTTGTCGTAGAGGACATTCAAGTCAAAGGTTTACAACGTATCTCCGTAGGTACCGTTTATAACTATCTACCTGTAAATGTTGGTGAAAAGTTTTCGCTTGATAATGTTGCCCCTGCCATAAAGGCGTTATTTAAAACCGGTTTTTTTAAAGATATTTCCTTAGAAAGAGAAGGTTCAACACTGGTTGTTAAGGTGGTTGAGAGACCTTCTATTGCAAAAATCGTTTTTGAAGGTAATAAAGACTTAAGTAAAGACGATTTAACCAAGGCTTTAAAGAAAATTGGCTTGGCTGAAGGCAAGGTGTTTGATCAGCAGGTGTTGGATAAAGTTGAACAGGAATTAAGTCGCCAGTATTTCAGTCACGGTAAATACGGTTTAAAGATTAAAACCGAAGTGTCCACATTAACCAGAAATCGGGTTGGCATTCAGATCAAAATTTCCGAAGGTAGAGTTGCAAAAATCAAACAAATCAATATTGTTGGTAATACTGTTTATGATGAGAAAATTTTATTAAAAACTCTTGAATTGAATACGTCGAATTTGTTGTCGTTCTATACCAAAGACGATCAGTATTCCAAACAGAAATTACAGGCTGATTTGGAAACTTTGCGTTCCTATTATCTTGATCGTGGTTACATTAATTTTAATATTGAGTCGACGCAGGTGGCGATTACGCCTGATAAAAAAGATATTTATGTCACTATCAATGTTAAAGAAGGCGATGTTTATAAGCTCGATAAAGTCAAATTAGCGGGTAATCTGGTTGTCGCTCCGGCAGAGTTAATTAAATTAGTTAAAGTTGGACCGGGTGAAACCTTTTCCAGAAAGAATGCCACCGAAACATCCAAAGCGGTTTCAGATCGCCTGGGTGATGATGGTTATGCTTTTGCAAACGTGAATATGGTTCCTGAAATCAACGAGGCCAAGAAAACCGTTGATATGACGTTTTTTGTCGATCCCGGCAAACGTGTTTATGTTCGACGAGTCAATATGAAAGGCAATAGCAAAACCCGCGACGAAGTATTGCGTCGTGAAATGCGGCAGATGGAATCTAGTTGGGCTTCAAGTGCCAAGATTGCCCGTTCAAAAACGCGTCTTGAACGCTTGGGCTATTTTGAAGAGGTCAATGTAGAAACTCCGCCTGTTGCAGGTACAGCTGATCAGATTGATGTTAATTATACGGTCGTAGAAAAACCCTCCGGCAACTTGTCGGCAGGTGTCGGTTTTTCTCAAACACAAGGTATTGTCTTGAATGCCAATATTGCCCAGGATAACGTGTTTGGTTCAGGCAAACGGGTAAACATTGCCTTTAACAACAGTAACTATATGACCAGTTACCAGTTTGGTTTTAATAATCCTTATTTCACTGTAGATGGTGTCAGTCAGGGTTATAACCTCGGTTATACCAAACGTAATGCCGGTCAAATTAACATTGCCAATTACTCGACGAATGTCATGAATGCCGGGATAAATTTTGGTATTCCTCTAAATGAGTTTGATCATTTGCGATTTGATGTTGATGTGAAACATACTGAGTTGAGTACTACTAGCTTTTCATCTACGCAAATTGAAGAATTTACTAAAAAAGAGGGTAATACATTCCTCACTCTGGCACCAGCCCTAGGCTGGACTCATGACACTCTTAACAGGGCAATCTTTCCGAACAAGGGTGGGCAACAGCGTTTTTCTGCTTTGGCAACCGTGCCCGGCAGTGATCTGGATTATTATAAAGTTGGTTATAAACAGCAAATGTATTTCCCGTTAGCCAAAGATTTCACCTTCAAACTAAATGGTGAAGTGGGTTATGGTGACGGCTATGGATCCACAGGTGCGTTGCCTTTCTTCGAAAATTATTTTGGTGGAGGAACAGGCTCTATACGCGGCTTTAGAAATAATACAGTGGGACCTAGAGACTCCAACACTAGAAATTCCTACACCTATCCATTTGGCGGTTCCAGTAAAATTATCGGCAATGCCGAATTGTTTTTTCCGGTGCCGTTTATGCCAGACACAAAATCAGTCAGGTTAGGCACCTTTTTCGATGCCGGATCGATTAGTAACGGTTTGAAAGATGTCTCCATGAAATATTCTACCGGGATTTCAGGTGAGTGGATGTCTCCGTTCGGCGCTTTATCAGTCAGTGCTGCCTTACCGTTAAATGCTGTAAATGCGACGTCGGAAACGTCGCCTAAAAGCACTACAGGAGACCAAACACAAATGTTTCAATTTAACTTCGGCCAGAATTTTTAAGATAAGTTATTTCTGTTTAAGGAAATAACATTTATAATTTAACAAGTTAACCCTATAGTTAATATTTTATTAATTTCACTTGAGAACTGTTGAACAATGAAAACCAAAATTGCTTTATTTTTAGGCTTGTTGCTTGCTGCAAACATCAGTTATGCTGATTTGAAGATTGGCTTTGTTAACATTCCTGCCGTTCTCGAGAAAGCACCACAGGCAGAAAAAGCAAAAAAACGCTTGGAACTAGAGTTTTCGCCTAGAGATAAGCAATTAGTTGCCCAGCAAAAAGAAATTCAGAGTCTTGATGAAAAAATAGCTAAAGATGCCGCAGTGATGGGTGAATCCGCCCGAACTAACCTGGAAAAAGATATTTTGAATAAAAAACGGGATGCAAAAAGGGCACAGCAAGAGTTCAGCGAAGATTTTAATGCTCGTCGAAATGAAGAATTAGGGAAATTACAACGTCGAATTGTTGAAGCTATTCGTGAAATAGCCAAAGATCAAAGTTTTGATTTATTACTTACCGATGGCGTTATTTATTCCAGCGAAAAAATTGATATGACCAGTCAAGTGCAACAAAAGTTGTCAACTATACCGGAATAATTGTACAAGGATTTATTCGCTAAATTATCAATTCTTCTACCACTAATCACAAAGCGGGAATTATAAAACTCAGGTTCGCTGTAAATCAGATTTGACTAAATTTTAAAGGTTATTTTATTTACAATTAATTTCAGAGGTTTTATGGTTACTCACTTTATTATAATAAGCACGCAAATATGTCCATTACGCTAGATATTCTACAAATTCAAGAATTTTTACCACATCGTTATCCTTTTTTGTTGGTTGATAAAGTTATTGAGTGTGAGCCCGGTATTAGATTGCTGGGAGTGAAAAACGTGACTTATAACGAGCCGTTTTTCCAGGGACATTTTCCACAAAAGCCTATTATGCCAGGTGTATTGATCTTGGAAGCGCTAGCTCAAGCTACTGGCTTATTGGCTTCAGAGACCGCCGGTGATGAATTGACAGGAATGATTTATTATTTGGTTGGTATTGATAAAGCCAAGTTTAAGAGACCTGTGGTACCCGGCGATCAATTGATGTTGGAAGCAAAATTCGTAAAAAGCAAACGGAATATCTGGGCTTTTGAATGTCGTGCCGAAGTGGATGGCGAATTTGTTGCGAGCGCCGAAATCAGATGTGCTGCGGTGGTAAATTAGTTTTGATTGATTCAACCGCGATAGTCGATAGTAAAGCTGAACTGGCCGAGGACGTATCGGTCGGGCCTTTTTCTGTTATTGGTCCTGATGTAAAAATTGGTTCTGGGACAGTTATAGGATCTCATGTCGTTATCAAAGGGCCTACTACCATTGGTAAAGACAATCACATTTACCAATTCACGTCTATTGGTGAAGATCCCCAAGATAAGAAATATGCTGCCGAGATAACCCGACTTGAGATTGGCGATCGAAACACTATTCGCGAATATACCTCTATGCACAGAGGGACCAAGCAAGATCGGAGTCTGACCAAAATCGGCAGTGATAACCTGTTTATGGCGTACACTCATGTCGCCCATGACTGCATTATTGGTAATCATGTGATTATGGCCAATGGTGCTTCTTTGGCTGGTCATGTGCATTTACACAGTCATGCTATTTTGGGCGGATTTACACTGGTTCATCAGTTTACCCAAATTGGCCAGTATAGTTTTGCGGCAATGGGTAGCGCGATCACTCAGGACATTCCGCCTTTTGTGATGGTTGGTGGCAAACCGACACGTCCACATGGCATCAATTCAGTGGGTATGGAGCGAAATGGCATCTCACCTGAAGACATCAGATTAATCAGAAAAGCCTACAAGATCATTTATAAAAATAATCTGCGCCTTGAAGATGCGATTGATCAGATGGAAGATCTTGCCGGTGAAAGTAAAGAGTTATCAGATATGGTCAGTTTTTTACGCAATGTAAACCGGGGCATATTGCGGTAGGTGTTTTTGTTAATAAGCATGGGTTGTTTAGCTTGCTTTTCACAGATAACCTCCGCCTATTTTCGACTGTAAGTCCAATTTTTTATGACGAATAAATATACACAAGCCTCCAGAGTTGCCGGTGTTGACGAAGCCGGTCGCGGCCCTTTGGCAGGTCCAGTCTTTGCTGCATCCGTAATTCTCGATCCGTCAAGACCAATAGCCGGTCTTGCTGATTCTAAAATCCTGAGTCCCAGTAAACGCGACAGTCTCTATATCCTGATTAAAGAAAGGGCTTTAAGCTGGTCCATTGCACAAGCCAGTGTTGAAGAGATTGATCAACTCAATATTTTGCAGGCAACCCTTCTTGCCATGCAAAGAGCTGTAACGAGTTTGGGGATTCAGCCGGATGAGGTGTTAATTGATGGTAACCATCTCCCTGTTTTGACTATGCCAACCCAGGCCATTGTAAAGGGTGACAGTAAAGTTCAGGCAATCAGTGCTGCTTCAATATTGGCTAAAGTTGAGCGGGATAAATTGATGGTTGAGTATAGTAACAATTATCCTGATTTTTCGTTTGAACAACATAAAGGCTACGGAACCAAGCAGCATTTGGCTGAAATTGAACGATTTGGTTATTTAGCGATACACAGGAAAACGTTCAATCCTGTAAAAACCCTGATGATGCTTTAACCCAGTTCTAGAGGGCCTTCGTTCATTAAGGCGATTTGTTCGCGTAACTCAATAATTCTATCCTGCCAGTAACGTGGTGTATCAAACCAGGGAAATGCCATTGGAAATGCGGGATCATCCCAGCGTCTGGCAATCCAGGCTGAATAATGAATCAATCGTAAAGTGCGTAGAGCTTCGATCAGATGCAGTTCACGTGTATCAAAATCATAAAAAGTTCTGTAACCATTTAGTAAATGCCCTAATTGCACAGTCATTTCAGCTCGGTCTCCAGACAGTAACATCCAAAGATCCTGTATGGCAGGTCCCATTCGGCTGTCATCAAAATCAACAAAATGCGGACCCTCATCTGTCCACAAAATATTGCCCGGATAACAGTCGCCGTGTAAGCGTAAGTTATTTACTTTTCCGGCACGCTCAAAACAGCGCCTGACACCTTCCAAAGCATGTTCGGTAACGGTACGGTAGGGCTCAAGTAGATCAGTTGGCAGAAAATTATTAGCCAGAAGATAAGCTCTGGGGTCATCACCGAAGCTAACAATATCAAGTGTTGGGCGCTCCTTAAATTTCTTCAATGCACCAATGGCATGAATTCGGCCAATAAACCGGCCCATCCACTCGAGCTTGTCTCGTCCTTCAAGTTCAGGCACACGTCCACCTTGACGCGGAAATACCGAAAAACGAAAGCCATCTGAGTGTATTAAGGTTTGTTTATCGCCAAATGGCAGGGCGGGTACTACGGGTAGTTCAGCGTCAAATAATTCCTGAACAAAGTCGTGCTCTTCAAGAATGGCGGCAGTTGACCAGCGTTCCGGCCGGTAAAATTTGGTTACCTTGTAGCTGGAATCAGTCAATCCGACCTGGTAAACACGGTTTTCATAACTATTAAGTGCCAGTAAACGACCGTCTCCAGACAAACCAATGCTATCAAGCGCATTAAAAATGATATCCGGTGTCAAGGCAGAAAATGGAGTGAGATTTGTCTTCATGGCGATTATTGTAACCTCAAACTTCATATGGAAGTGTTTAATTACATATCTGTTGCTGATTTAAGGTCATAGTCAAAACATCTCGAAGCGAGCCAAATATCCAAAGTGATCGGAAACAGTTGGATAGAATTCATCGTTAAAGATAATATCCATGGAGGTGATTTTCATGGGATTGCCATTGCGTTTAAAAATATGGTCAATACGGTTTGGCGGGGAATTTTTCCAGCCATCAATTTGTCCACGATAACTAGGTTCATAAAAGCGGTGGGGGTGTAGTTCATTGAATTGATCGACATATTCCCCGTGTCGGACTATATGGTTATAAGCATGTTCACCCGCAGGTGCATTAAAATCGCCAACCATTAAATCGCCTCTGACTCCAAAATGTAAGCGCGAATAAATCAGTTTTTTGAGATTATTATATTCCTCATAAAAACCATGATGCCCCCAACTCAAATGAACATTTGCGATATGTAATAGTCCGAACCAGGGAACATCAATGCACGAAACAGTGATATTACGTGACATATAATTGTCTTTTCGATGATCCATTGAAACATAAGCCGAATAATTATGCTGCATTGGATAGCGGCTCATAATTGCTGTTCCTTCCCGCCAACGATCAAAGCCAATATGGCTCCAGTCCTGGTGAATATGATACCAAAGTCCCCATTGGCGTAATTTGTTACAAATACGAAAAGCCATATTGGAAGGGGATTCACCATAGGGATGCATGATGGGATCATGCATGTGTTCGCCAACTTCCTGAAAACAAATAACATCAATGTTTAAGTGAGCGATAGCTTCGGCAATGATGTGTACTTCACGCTCATGTTGGTGCATCGTGTCAAAGCAACAATGACGTGGATGTTGTTGATAGGTGTGGAGATTAAGTGTTAGTAGAGAGAGATTCATAGGGTCAGCTTTTAAAATATGTGAAAAAGTCACTTGTAGTCGTTCATTCAAGCTAAATAAAAAAAATACGCGCCTTTGAAAAATTGGCGGATCGAATGATGATACTTTATTCCCCTTGTCTTGCTAAAGCCCATTGGACATGCTCCCTTACTGTTTCTGCCTCATGAGAAAGTCTGGAATTTAAGGCATCAACAATAAGTGAAGATTTGGGGGAATTACCTAAAGCCACGGCGATATTTCTAAGCCAGCGATGATGACCGATTCTTCTGATTGCCGAACCTTCTGTTTTTGCCAGAAACGTTGTTTCATCCCAAGAAAATACGTCGAGCAATTGTTGGGCATTAAGTCGGTGACGGGGGCTGAAATCCTGCTCTCCACTCATTTTGGCAAATCGGTTCCATGGACAAATAAGCTGGCAGTCGTCGCAACCATAAATACGGTTGCCGATCAGTGGCCTTAAATTTTCAGGAATTGAACCGTGTAGTTCAATGGTTAGATAGGATACGCAGCGTTGGGCGTCGACCTGATAGGGAGCAACAATGGCCTGGGTCGGGCATACATCTAGGCAGGCGACACATTCGCCGCAGTGAGCGGTAGCAGGAGTGTCGACTGGTAGTGGCAAGTTTGTGAATAACTCGCCAAGAAAAAACCATGAACCGGCTTTGCGATTAATAACATTGGAATGTTTGCCTATCCAGCCGAGCCCAGCTTTTTCTGCCAGGGCTTTTTCAAGAACTGGAGCGCTGTCAACAAAAGCCCGCATAGAACCAGGTTTCAGATCATCAACTTCAACGTGAATTTTATCAGCCAGTTTTTGCAGGCGATTGCGCATCAGTTTGTGATAATCACGACCCAATGCATAGCGGGAAATATAGGCAGATGTTGGGTCAGTCAGATTTTGATTCATTGTTACACCGGTTTCTGACAGGTAATCCAGACGAACAGAAATTACTCGCAGAGTGCCCGAATGTAGTAACTCCGGTCTACTGCGTTTAAGGCCATGACGATGCATGTAATCCATTTCACCGTGATAACCATTGGCCAGCCAGTTATGCAAATGGGCTTCGGCTTCCAGTAAATCGGTGTCGGTGATGCCGACTTGCTGAAAGCCCAGCTCTTGTCCCCAGTGCTTGATTTGTAAAGCCAGGTCGGCCATTGCTTGCTCGCTTGTGTCCATAGCCGACTGTCGGAATAAAATAAATTAAGAAGTAAGGAATGTGATTAAAATAACCCATCTATAATGATTTATAAATACACATTCAATTTTAGATTGAATAATCGCCAGTAAGACACGATGAACCGAACGATATTTTACCTTTTAAATTACTATTTTTGAGTATTGTGAATAAAGTCATGATGCAAAACTTACCTATTAATTTTTATCGTGCAGCCCAGGTTAGAGAGTTGGATCGCATTGCCATTGAAGAGTACGGCATGCCCGGTTTTGATTTGATGACCAGAGCAGGGCAGGAAATTTACCAATGTATTATTGATAATTGGCCGGATGCCGAATCTTTGGCGATTTTCTGTGGTTCCGGGAATAATGCGGGTGGTGGTTATATTGTTGCGGACTTGGCACTGGATGCTGGTCTAAAGGTTTGTGTCTATGCAGTTTCCAAACCTGAGAAGTTGGTTGGCGATGCATTGACGGCTTATAAAAAATACACTGCAGCTAAAGGTTTGGTCAGGACGTTTCAAGTAGATGAATCATTTAATGCGGATGTTATGGTTGATGCTTTGCTTGGTACCGGTCTGGATAGACCGGTAACTGGTTTATACGCTGAAGCAATTCAGCTTATGAACCGGCACACTTCACCGGTTGTTGCCGTTGATATTCCTTCCGGTTTAAATGCCGATACTGGGAATGTAATGGGCTGTGCGGTAAAAGCGACTTTTACAATGACGTTTATTGGCTTGAAACAAGGGCTTTTTACCGGACTAGCTACGGAATATTGCGGAACCTTAAAATATGCAAAATTAGGTGTGCCTGATACAGTGTTTGAAGGCATTAATGCATCTGCGGTTCGAGTAGTAAGAAATCAGCTGAAGCGACGTCACAGATGTGATCATAAGGGTTTGTGTGGTCATGTATTAATTGTCGGGGGTGAGCTTGGTTATTCGGGGGGCGCTAAGTTAGCCGGTGAAGCGGCATTGAGGGTTGGCGCAGGTTTGGTCAGTATGGCAACTCGTAGCGAACATGCCGGATTTATGAATCAGAACAGACCAGAATTGATGTGCCATGGCGTGGAAACGGCTGAGCAGTTGTCAATATTACTGGCAAAAGTCGATGTCGTTGTTGTTGGGCCGGGGCTTGGCCAAAGTGCCTGGGCCGATATGTTATTTAATATCGCTATTAACGCAGGTAAAATATTGGTCATCGATGCCGATGGATTAAATTTATTGGCATCCAGACCCACAATGAACGGTGACTGGATTTTAACGCCACATCCCGGAGAAGCGGCTCGGCTCTTAAATTGCTCCACGGCTGAAGTTCAGCAGGATCGTTTTATGGCGGTTTCGTCTATTCAAGCTAAATTTGGCGGTGTTGCCATTCTTAAAGGTGCTGGAACTTTAATTGCAACCGAACATCAGATGGCAATTTCCAGTACCGGTAATCCTGGTATGGCTTCCGGTGGAATGGGGGATGTATTGGCTGGTGTGCTTGGTGGATTACTGGCTCAGGGTTTATCCCTGCAGGAAGCTGCGCAGCAAGGTGTTTATATTCACGGTTTGGCAGCTGATATGGCTGCAGGAGAGGCCGGTGAAAGAGGTTTGTTGGCCAGTGATTTAATGCCTTATTTAAGACAATTGGTGAATTAATGAAAATATATTTAAGTGATACGAAAGCGACAGAACAGTATGGCGCCAAACTTTGGGCCGAGTTGCCCGATAATGGTCTGATATTTTTGCATGGGGAGCTTGGTGCAGGCAAAACCACCTTAGTCAGAGGTTTTCTGAGGGCTGCAGGTTATACCGGTGCTGTCAAAAGTCCGACTTACACGCTTGTTGAAGAATATACGATAGCTGGCCGCAAGATATTTCATTTTGACTTGTACCGTGTCGTTGATCCTGAAGAGCTTGAATGGATAGGCATAAGAGATTATTTTGATCAGGATTGTGTATGCTTCATTGAATGGCCTGATATGGGCAAAGGCTTTTTACCTGAACCGGATTGGGTTATCAAATTGGTTCCTGACGGTGAAGGGCGAACTTTGGAAATGAAAAGTACCCACTAATTTTAAAAATATATTTTAAATCTGCACTGTAAAAACAAATACATACTGCTATAATCTAACCCAATTTATCACCTTGCGAGTTATGTTGATGCGAAGTTACTGGAAGTTCTTGTTTATTAGTGGATTTCAGTTGTTGGCTGGGGCTGTTTATGCGGAACAGATCAATATTGGTTCCTTGAATTATTGGAATACGCCTGATCAAACCCAAATGTTGTTTGATGTGTCTGCTTCGCCAGAGCATAGGGTTTTTCTGATGAACAACCCGGCCAGACTGGTGATTGACGTCCGGAATGCCAGTGTAAAGCAAGCTTTAAGTCAGCCTGCTCCATCTCATCCCTTGTTTTCCCACATTCGTGTCGCCGCAAAAAATAAATCTGATCTAAGAATTGTTGTTGATTTAAAAAGAGAACTTAATTCTAAAGATATGACCTTAAGAACTAATAGTCTAAACGAGCATGGGCACCGTTTGATTGTTGAGTTATTAAATAAAAGTCCGGCAATGGCTGCCAAGATTGAGAACAAACCTGAGACACAGACCAGTATAAATGTCCTACCTTTAGCCAAAAATATAAATCCTAAATCAATACCAGAAAAACCTACGAAAGAATTGCAAATGGTGTCGGCGAAAAAGGTTTCAATCCTGCCAGCTGAGCCAATAAAGGTTTCCAAACACGATAAGGGCATCATTGTTGCGATTGATGCCGGTCACGGCGGTGATGATCCGGGTGCTCATGGACAAAATGGTACTGAGGAGAAAAAAATTACCTTGGCTATTGCCAAAAAACTGGCCGAATTAATTAATAATCAGCCTGGCATGAAAGCCGTTTTAGTTCGTAAAGGCGATTATTTCGTGGATCTGAGAAAACGAATGCAAATTGCCCGGGCAGCCAAGGCAGATTTGTTTATTTCTATCCATGCGGATGCTTTTCAGGATGCTACGGTTAAAGGCGCTTCAGTTTTTACTTTATCTAATAAAGGCGCAACCAGCGAAGCTGCTCGTTGGCTGGCAAACAGCGAAAACTCGGCTGACCTGGTCGGTGGGGTAAGTCTAAACGATAAGGAAGATGTCCTGGCTTCGGTATTATTGGATTTGTCGCAGACCGCTACGCAAGATGCAAGTGTTAACGTGGCCGGCAAGGTGTTAAAGAATTTTGAACATATCGGTGAGTTGCATTACGGATCAGTCCAAAAAGCCGGATTTTTGGTGTTGAAATCTCCCGATGTGCCGTCTATTCTGGTAGAAACAGCATTTATTTCCAATCCTTCTGAAGAGCTTAAACTGGTTAATACGGATCATCAGTTGAAAATTGCCGGAGCGATTTTTAACGGTGTACGAAGTTATTTTAATAAAACAATGCCTGAAGATAATCGGGTGGCGGCTTTGGACTTGTAATATTAAAGTTTGGTTGATTGGGTTGCAAATGAGGCAACCCAATTATGGTGGCTAAACGGTTTTAATGGTTAAAACACTTACCGTGAAAACTGCTTAAACATTAAATCTAAAATGAACTACGTCGCCATCTTTAACGACATAGTCTTTACCTTCAAGTCGCCATTTACCCGCATCTTTTGCCCCTTGTTCGCCCTTATAGTCGATAAAATCCTGATAGGCGATGACTTCCGCACGGATGAAGCCTTTTTCAAAATCACTATGAATAACACCAGCCGCCTGTGGTGCCGTTGCCCCGACAGGAATAGTCCAGGCTCTGACTTCTTTGACCCCAGCAGTAAAATAAGTTGCAAGGCTTAGTAATTTATAGCCAGCTCTTACAACACGATTCAAGCCGGGTTCTTCCAGGCCCAAGTCATCAAGAAATTCTTTTTTCTCTTCTTCGTCCAATTGTGCGATTTCTGCTTCGATAGCTGCGCAGATGGGTACCACCATCGCACCTTCCTTGTCGGCCAGAGCTTGAACTCTATCGAGCAATGGATTGTTTTCAAAGCCGTCATCCTGAACATTGGCAATGTACATGGATGGTTTAAGTGTCATCAGGCACAAATCCCGAATCAATGCTCTCTCATCTTCAGTTAAAGTCAAGGTTCGCGCGGGTTCTCCTGCATCCAGTTGTTTGAAAACTTTTTCAAGAACATCTTTTTTAGCCTGCTCATCTTTATTGCCGGTTCTTGCTGCCTTAGTCGCTCTTAACAGCGCTTTTTCAACAGAAGCCATGTCTGCCAGCGCCAATTCCGTATTAATGACTTCAATGTCAGAAATGGGATCTATTTTTCCGGCAACGTGGATGACGTTGTCGTCATCAAAACAACGTACCACATGGGCGATTGCATCTGTTTCACGAATATTGGCTAAAAACTGGTTACCCAAGCCTTCACCTTTCGAGGCACCGGCAACTAATCCGGCAATGTCTACAAACTCGATAGTTGTTGGCAATATGCGTTCGGGTTTTACAATTTCTGCCAGTTTGTCCATGCGAATATCAGGAACTGGGACAACACCAACGTTGGGGTCAATGGTACAAAAAGGGTAATTTTCGGCCGCGATTTTCGCACGGGTTAATGCATTAAATAAGGTCGATTTTCCAACGTTGGGCAAACCAACGATTCCACAATACAGCGCCATAGTGTTCTCTGAGTTTTTAAAAGAAAGGAGTGAGGAAAGATCGAACTCTTACAGATTAAAGTTGGATTTTAAAACTGCGTATGCAAAGCTTACCGAATAAGTCCTGCAAATAGAGTTGATCATGTCAAAACAAACCATCCATTATACTAGCTATGGCATCAATCTAAAAAACTAAAACAAATTCGAGCGTCTGTGAAATATAACCATTTTTACTTAAAGTATCATTAATCGTTGCTTGCATAGGGATGTATTGAATAAAGTAGACCAATGTCATAGCTGATTTTCCAATCAATCCCGACGCACGTGGCAAATAATTGAATATCTAGCTAAAATAGCGCCATATTGATTTTCTGATAATTACATTCATGTTAAAAAAGACGCCAATTTATAATCTTCATCTTGAATTGGGTGCCAGAATGGTACCGTTTGCCGGATATCTGATGCCCGTGCAATATCGTAATGGAACGATACATGAACATATGCATTGTCGTCGCTACGTCGGTTTTTTCGATATATCGCACATGGGTTTATGCATGATTCGAGGTGAGTCAGCTGTCGAAGAAATTGGGCAATTGATACCGACTGACATCAGTGCCATGAATGTGGGTGAGTTGAAATATACCGTTTTAACTAACGAATACGGTGGGATTATTGATGACATCATTATTACCCGTATCGAATCCGGTTTAATGATTGTTGTTAATGCTGGCTGTAAAGATAAAGATTTTAAATATCTGTCCAGACAGCTATCGGGGAAATGTTTTTTTAATGAGCTTACTGAACAGGCCTTATTTGCGTTGCAAGGGCCTGGCGCAGCGGTAATCATGCAAAAATTAGCTCCCCAGGCTGCATTACTTGCCTTTATGACAGCCTGTGGAACTGAAATTAACGGGTTTAAATGTAATATCAGTCGAAGCGGCTATACGGGTGAAGACGGTTTTGAAATTTTGGTAGATCGAGAACATGCAGAGCAACTCGCCCTTCTGTTACTTGCTGAAAACCACGTTGAACCTATCGGTTTGGCGGCAAGAGATACTCTGCGACTCGAAGCGGGACTAGCACTGTATGGACATGAGGTTAATGAATGTATTTCACCCGTAGAAGCGGGATTGCAATGGCTGATTACAAAAGGATTAAGCCATTATCCGGGAGCAAACAAAGTTCTCGGTCAGATTAAAAATTCTCCAGAAAAAATTCGTGTAGGTTTGTTGGTTGACAGTAAAATTCCGGTACGTGAAGGCAATGTTATTTTTAGTGATGAAGAGAGGGCTGTAGGCTATGTTACCAGCGGTGGTTACTCGCCTTATTTACAAGGTCCTATTGCTATGGCTCTAATTGATCCTTATGTGCTTGATTTAGGCTATCCACTTTACGCGAAAGTTCGTGAACATCGAATTACTCTGAGCGTGACCCCGTTACCGTTTATTCCTCATCGCTACCAAAGATAAGCTCATGACTATAAAGCGCTCCGATCTGGCTAAACTGGAAATGCGCGGTAATTTTATCAACCGCCATATCGGCCCAAATTTGCTGCAAACCGAAGCCATGCTGGCAGAGTTGGGAGTAAACGAACTCGAAGATATTATCGAACTGGCGATCCCGGCTGATATTTTAAATCATGAGCCTTTAAAGCTAACCGAAACGATCAGTGAACGCGCCGTGATCAAGCATCTTCGCAAAATGCGCGAACGCAACAAAGTCTTCACCTCAATGATCGGCATGGGCTATTACGACACCATCATGCCGGCGGTAATCAAACGCAATGTGTTGGAAAATCCAGCCTGGTATACGGCATATACGCCCTATCAAGCTGAAGTCAGTCAAGGTCGGCTGGAAGCGTTGTTAACTTTTCAGCAAGTTATTATCGATTTAACCGGCATGGAACTTGCAAACGCCTCGTTGCTTGACGAGGCCACGGCAGCGGCAGAAGCCATGACCATGTCGCGGCGTTTGTCCAAGAGTTTGGCCAATAGTATTTTTGTTGATCAGGACTGTCACCCTCAAACCATCGCCGTGATTAAAACCCGGGCTCATTCGCTGAGTTACGAGGTTATCGTTGCCGATCCTTATCATGATTTGGCTCAGCATGATTTTTTTGCGTTGCTGTTGCAATATCCCGGTTGTAAAGGACAGGTCAATGATCTGACTGAGGTAACCGCAATCGCTCAGGCTAAACAGGCCTTAGTTACGGTGGCGGCTGATTTGATGGCGTTGGTGTTACTAAAGCCGCCTGCAGAATTTGGTGTTGATATTGTCGTAGGAAACTCTCAACGTTTTGGTGTGCCAATGGGTTACGGAGGACCGCATGCCGCTTATTTTGCAACCAAGGATGACTACAAGCGTTCGGTTCCCGGCCGGATTATCGGAGTTTCCAAAGATAACCACGGGCAACCGGCCTTGCGAATGGCGCTGCAAACCCGGGAGCAACATATCCGCAGGGACAAAGCCACCAGCAATATCTGCACTGCCGAAGTGTTGCTCGCGGTTATTGCCGGTTTTTATGCGGTCTATCATGGCGCTGAAGGTTTACGCTTAATTGCAGGCCGCATTCATCGTTACACGCAGATTCTGGCAGCGGGTCTTAAGCAACTTGGTCATTCAGTGTTAAGTGACTGTTATTTCGACACACTTTGTATCAGCACACCCAATCGGGCCAAGCATTACATGGCCAAAGCGGCAGAACTTAATATCAATCTGCGCCTTATTGACTCGGATCATATCGGTTTGTCTCTGGACGAAACCACAACGCGTAAAAACTTGAGGGATGTGTGGCAGATTTTTGCTTCTCCGGTAGCTGATCTTCCTGATATTAATGGTTTGGATGCCGCTGTTGGGGAATGCCTTCCACAAGCTTTATTACGGAATGATCTCATCCTGCAACATCCGGTTTTTGAGCGTTATCATTCGGAAACCGAAATGATGCGCTACATGCGCAGACTGGCCAGACGCGATATTGCCCTGGATCGCTCGATGATACCGTTAGGTTCTTGTACGATGAAGCTGAATGCGGCGACTGAAATGCAGACAATTTCATATCATGAGTTTAATGCGATGCATCCGTTCGCGCCGTTGTATCAAACTCACGGCTATCAACAAATGTTTGCCGAACTGGAAGATATGCTTTGCGACCTGACCGGCTTTGATGCGTTTTCACTGCAACCCAATGCCGGTTCCCAGGGTGAATACACGGGTTTGCTGGTCATTCGTAAATATCATGAAGTAAGAGGTCAGGCGCAGCGCACTGTCTGTCTGATACCGGCTTCCGCCCATGGTACCAATCCGGCCAGTGCCAGCATGGCGGGTCTTACTGTTGTGGTGGTGGCTTGTGATGAAAACGGTAACGTCAGTCTGGAAGATTTGCGTTTAAAAGTGGCTGAATATAAAGAAACCTTAGCCGTGTTAATGATTACTTATCCCTCTACGCATGGCGTTTTTGAACAGGCCTTTAGAGAAATCTGCGATTTGATTCATCAACACGGTGGCCAGGTTTATCTGGATGGCGCTAATTTTAATGCGCTGGTCGGTTTAAGTCGTCCCGGAAAAATTGGCGCCGATGTCGCGCATCTCAATCTGCATAAAACCTTCTGCATACCCCATGGCGGTGGCGGTCCAGGCGTCGGCCCGATTGGTGTGGTCAAACATCTGGCGGCCTTTCTACCCGAGCATCCGGTCGTTAAAGGCGTTAATCCGGCCAAAGGCGAGCACGGCACTATCGGTACGGTTTCCGCAGCTCCGTGGGGTTCGGCCAGTATTTATACCATTTCCTGGGCTTATATCGCGATGATGGGTGCTGCCGGTTTAAGGCGTGCCACTTTGACAGCTATATTAAATGCCAATTACATCGCTAAACGCCTGTCACCTTTTTACCCGATTTTATATACCGGCAAAAACGGTTGGGTAGCGCATGAATGTATTATTGATTGCCATGCCTTTAAAAAGGCTTGTAATGTGACTGTTGATGATATTGCCAAACGCCTGGTTGATTATGGTTTTCATGCGCCCACCGTATCATTTCCGGTCGCAGATACTTTAATGATAGAACCCACTGAAAGTGAAGATAAAGCTGAAATTGACCGCTTTTGTAACGCGTTAATTTCAATTCGCAAAGAAATTATGGCCATTCAGTGCGGTGATGCGGATGCCGAAAACAATTTATTGCACAATGCACCGCACACTCACAGCTTATTGCTCGAAAATTGGAGTTTCCCCTACTCCAAACAACAAGCATTTTTTCCAAATAGCGATCAGCATGATGATAAATACTGGCCGCCAGTCGGGCGTATTGATAATGTCTATGGTGACCGGCATTTGTTTTGTAGTTGTCCGCCGTTGATTGATGATAAGTAACTATCGTTAAGGATTGTTTACGAAAGACACGAGAAAGTTTTAATAAAATCGAAGTACAAAGCAAGCGATGTACTAATTTCATCATATCCGGTATTTTTGTGGACAAAGTTTCTTTACCACTTCTCATTAAATAACTTCAAACTCGCAATGGCCTAACTTCACCGGTCAGGCGAAAGTTTTTATAATCTTCCACAACCTGGGCATGATCAAAAGCCAGCACTGGGGGAAGGTTATCGAAGGTATAGATACCAAAGTTTTTGGCATCATCTGCAGCCATCGGCATTCCAGTTGCCTCGGCAATATAAACGGCAGTGACCGTATGATTACGCGGATCACGTGCCGGATTAGAATAGATGCCCAATAAAACCGTCAGGGTAATATCGAGACATGTTTCTTCTTTGGCTTCACGGATTGCGGCCTGTTCCAGGGTCTCGCCAATATCGACAAAACCGCCAGGCACCGCCCAGCCATAAGGTGGATAAGCGCGTTCGATCAACACAAAAGGACGGTCAGGTTGATCAATAAGTTCGATTAAAATATCAGCTGCCAATAAAGGTGTGACGGGTTTGCTCATGTTAGCTCCTAAAAAATAGGGTGTAAGAAAAAAGATAATTTATAAAATATACCACAGGAA
Organism: uncultured Methylobacter sp.; assembly: GCA_903832775.1. Lineage (GTDB taxonomy): Bacteria > Pseudomonadota > Gammaproteobacteria > Methylococcales > Methylomonadaceae > Methylobacter_A. The sequence continues at coordinate 38,434 of CAILCX010000014.1, forward strand.
TTATTAACTGAGCTTGTTGAGTAGGCCATAACATTCTGTCAAAACCGGCTTCTTGCTATACTTGAAAATATTTTTCAGTATAGCCAGCCAATTTTATCCAAAAATGCTAATAGTTAAAAATCGCCAATACTTTAAAGGTTCCAGAAAATGTTAAAAATACGGATTGCTTTTAGTTGCTTAACGTTGGTTTTAATATTTATTTCCAATATTCTTAATGCTGCTACAATTTCGCCACTTTATCGACCGTTACCCGGATTAACAGCTAATCAATTAGCCGTTATTGTTAATGACTCGGATCTTTTAAGTATTCGCATTGGCGAATATTATCAAGATAAGCGTAACATTCCCAGGGCAAATATTCTTCATCTCAAGTTTGATCCTTATTCCAATGCTTTGTCACAAAAAGAGTTTATCGTTCTCAAACAGCAGTTGGATGCGCAAACGCCAAACAAAGTTCAGGCTTATGTCTTGACTTGGTTAAAGCCGTTTCGGGTTGACTGTATGTCGATTACTACCGCTTTTGCGGCAGGATTTGATCAGGCTTTTTGTGCCAAGGTTTGTGAAGAAAGCCGTAAAAGTCCCTATTTTGCTTCGAATAGTCAGCAACCCTTTACCGATTTCCATTGGCGACCTACCATGACCCTGGCCGGGCATTCGTTTGAAGAAGTGAAAAGTTTGATTGATCGTGGGATTGCCGCTGATTATACCCGGCCACAAGGTTCGGCCTATTTGTTAAAAACTACTGATCAGGCTAGAAGTTCGCGTGCTGCATTTTTTCCTGAAGTAGCAAAAGCATATGAAAATCAATGGCCCGTCCATTATCTGGAGCAGAACAGTATTGAAAATAAAACGGATGTTATGTTTTATTTTACCGGACTGATGCAGGTGCCGAATATAGACAAAAATACCTATTTGCCGGGAGCGATAGCCGATCACTTAACTTCTGCAGGAGGTGTATTGACGGGTAGCGATCAAATGAATATTCTTGAGTGGATAAAGGCGGGCGCAACGGCAAGTTATGGTGCTGTAGTGGAGCCTTGTAATTATCCGGCTAAATTCCCGCATCCGGGAATCGTGCTGCATTATTATCTGCGTGGAAATACCTTGATAGAAGCCTACTGGAAAAGTGTTTGGGAGCCTGGCCAAGGCATATTTGTTGGGGAGCCGTTGGCCCGTCCATTTGCTACGCAAACTATAAATCAGACTAACTAAATAAAAACTATTGTAAGTTGTATAACATTTTGTAAAATTACTATTTATCTAAATTTCTAACTTTAAGAGTACCAGATTATGCTAAATCAATTCACTGTCAAGCAAGCTATAACTATTACAAGTATAGTTTTACTTTTAAACGGTTGCGCTTCTGATCCCGTTCCTGTAACTGCTCCCATTCTTTCCGGTGAACAAATGCTCAACGAAAGCCAAGGCATTGCCAATTTGGGTGATAGATGGAAAAAAGGCAAGCAAATGGTTGAACGTGGAAACATTTTGGTTCGTGAAGGTCAAAACAAAATTGATGAAGGTAACCGAATGATTGAAGAAGGAGAAAAAATAAAAAGCGAAAGCGAAGAAGGTTATAAAAATATAAAAAAATAATATCAATTTTTTATGAAGTGTTGGATTATAAAAACACTAATTTTTGTTGATTTATTATGTAGTAAAAAGTTAAATGAGTAGTGGGCTTTTATGTTTAATTTAGCAATTCTTGATTGACGACCTTATGCATAGTTATTGCGCACTACAATTAAATTAATAATGGCATGGATGCCATGAATTAATTTTTAAGTAATAAGGTCTAATTTATTTTATGTGTTTAACAAGGTACTAAATACCAATGTCAATGAGTGATATTTCGTTAAATAACATAATGCTTGATAAAGTTGAACTGATCCCAATTTTGTCAAACTGTGCAATTTCCCGAAAACCAATTTCTGAGATCTCGCAGATGCTTAATGAGGCTGCGACAGATGATGATTCCGGGAATATATTTATGCGCATGTTTTATATTTTTTCGGCCATGGGTCAAAATGAGTCAGCTCTTGATATGCAGGTAGTTGCACTTGAAAATCGTTCGATATACAGAATTGTCAGTCCTGAAGTCACGAGTATAAGGTTGCTTGCACTAATGGGGCCGGGAGATATGTCAGATAACACCCCAATTGATTATCTTATCGAGAATAGCGATATTCGTCTTGATTTACTTTTTATTTCAGATGAAGGTGATCTTCCACATTCAATACCGGATCATGATGTTGCCTTTATTGCATTAGGCGAGTCTGACAAAAATAATCCCCTGCTCGAGAGAATAGGGAAGTTGCTTTTGATGTGGCCGCGACCGTTCATCAACCATCCTGACAAAATTAAGAATTGCGCACGACATAAACTTCCAGATATTTTAAAAAATATTCCAGGACTTTTGGTACCAAAAACAGTTCGGGTGTGTCGCGAAAACTTAGGTGAGTGTAGATTCCCAATAACTATAAGGCCGATTGATACTCATAGTGGAATTGGCTTTGAAAAATTAGATAATTTTAATGAATTAAAGGTCTATTTAGCCAATTCTGTAAATACCGAATTTTATGTTTCTGAGTTTATTGACTATCAAAGCACGGATGGCAATTATCGAAAATTAAGAATCGCATTAATAGATAGAAAGCCGTATATATGCCATCAAGCAATTTCTGAACAATGGATGGTTCATTATATGTCTTCAGGTATGGAGCTCAGTGAATTCAAACGTAAGGAAGAGCAATGGGTCATGGAAAATTTTGATCTGGATTTTGCGCTAAGGCATGGTGCAGCGTTATTTGCAATTGCTGAACGGTTTGAGCTTGATTATGTTGTGATTGATTGTGCACAAAGTAAAGATGGCGAATTAATATTGTTTGAGGTTGATCCAAGGTGCTGGGTTCACGCCACAGATTCCGTTGAAATATTTCCCTATAAATTGCTAGTTATGCAAAAAGTATTTAATGCATTTAGAAACTTGTTATTGAAAAAGTCATCTGTTTAATAAAAGAATTATGGGAATTTAATAATGTGTTTGTTAAAAGCAATCAAGTTGACAGTATAGTGGGTAAGAATATTTACCATGCCAACTTATGAATTTAATAAATTTATTGCTATTTATTGTTATTTTATTAAATAGTAGTATTTCTGTTTTGGCTGCACCCACAAGAAGTAGAGATGCCAAGTCCCATAAGAAAGATGCTTCGTTAAACAAGGTTGATACAACACCCAACCTCGAAGATACAGATGTTTTTACAGTAACTTCAGAAGCCAATTTATATCAAAATTCATTGTACGAAAATTTTGATATTGATTTTTCGTCTACAAATGGCTGGGATGTTCAGCTATCTTCCTATAATGTTCCTGTCTATCAAGATCCGAATTTAGATCTGCCTTACCAGGCGGATACCTTTATCAATGTATCCAAAACCTTTAAACTTAATAATTCATTAAATCTTATTTTTGGTTCCCAGAACGGAACTTATCTTGCAGCAAAACCGACAGTTACACAATGGCAAAACCTGGATTATTCACAAGTATTGTGGCAGGTTAATTCATTGATATCACTTAGAGGAGGGCTTTATTGGGCCAATTCAATTATGTCGGGAACAACGGATGTGCTTGGATATATTCCAGGTTTTACTGTAAATTTAATTGAAGACAAGCTAACCTTGCAAGCTGATTATTATAGTGGTCAATCAAATCTTTCGGGAGCCATAGTAAACTTGCAATATCAGGCAAGCAGATATTTTCAGTCTTATATAGGAGTGGGTGTCCCGGAGCAAAATTCAGGTAATGAGTTTTATGGGATTGTGGGTTTTACTCTTTCATCACGAGGTTTATTTTAAATTCAAAATTCTCTTGTTAGGTGATGTCCATTTTATAGCCAAAACCACGCACCGTTTTTAATAATTTAAGCTCAAAATCGTCATCAATCTTTCGTCGTAATTGGCGAATATACACATCAACCACGTTAGTTAAGGGATCTGCGCTGTAGCCCCAAACCTGTTCCAGTATGCGTGTACGGCTTAAAACCTTGCCGGGCATTCGCATAAAGCATTCCAATAAGGCAAATTCTTTTGGCGTCAAAATAATAGGTGTTTCACCTCGTTGAACTTCGTGGGTTTCTCCATTTAATACCAGATCAGCAATCGTAAACTCTCTGTTATCCGGTTTTGTCAGGCCACCACGACGACGCATCAGGACTTCGATACGTGCCATCAATTCTTCAAAAGCGAAGGGTTTGGTCATATAGTCATCGGCTCCAGATCTCAGACCGGTAACTTTATCATGAACCGTGTCTCTTGCCGTTAGCATCAAAATGGGTGTGGTAACTCCCAGACTACGTAAACGCTCACAAACTTCTCGTCCATTAAGATCAGGCAACCCCAAATCCAGAATAATGACTTTGAATTTGCCTTCTTTGCCTAGAGCTATGGCTTCCATACCCGTTCTGGCAACCTCGACATTATAACTTTCAGCTTTAAGTCCTCGCTGAACAAAATCAACAATACGCTGATCGTCTTCCACTAGCAAAATTCGCATATAACTGATGTCCTTAAATTAAATGTAACAAGTATAAAGCGCTGAATCTCGATTACATGAGAAAATTAATTGTGCAGTTTATTTTTTAGGTCATAAATTTAAACACTATGAAATAAACTTTTACGCTGACTTGTTTTTTCGTCAACGGGTTCAACCGAATTAAGCGGTAATGTAACAGTAAATGTCGAACCTGAATTTTCAACGCTAGTTACACTAATACTTCCGTCAAGTGCCGTAAGGATTGACTTAGCCATTGGCAAACCTAAACCAGTGCCATCGTCATTGGTACTGCGGGCATTTTGACTGCGAAAATGGCGATCGAATATACGTTCTAAATCCTGACTGGGAATCCCTATTCCAGAATCGGTAAGGCTTAATATCGCTTTATTTGCCTCAGAGCGCAAGGTGACGTTAATACATCCCCCCGACTTTGAATAGCGACAGGCGTTATCACCCAAAATGAAAAGTATCTGGCGCAGGCGCTGTTTGTCTGCTCGAACCCAAATAGGTTTATCTGGCGCTTCAAGATCAAGAGATACGGAAATTGATTTTTCCTGGGCCATGACTTCGAAATCTTCGACGGCGCTAATTACCAATTCGCAAAGATTAACCTTATCAGATTCAAATTGAAGATTCGCGGTTTCTGCACGAGCCAGAAACAAGAGATCGTTTACATATTTCCCCAGTTGCATTGCCAGTTCGACGATACGATGCAAAGTATCCCTATACTCTTCAGGTTCACGTTCCTTGCCTCTTAACGTCACCTCAGCTTCCCCTCGAATGACAGTGATTGGGGTGCGCAATTCATGGCTTATATCAGCCAGAAACTCTCGCCGTGCAATATCCATGCGCTTTAATTCTTCGTTTAAGTGGTGTAGTTCAAAGGTACGTTCGGCAACTTTTTTCTCAAGCTGGGCACGCCCTTGGCGAAGTTTATTTTGCTGAACTTCAAGTTCCTGTGCCATTTGATTGAAATGGCTGGCCAGGTATGAAAATTCATTGCGGGCCTCAAGCTCAATGCGGTAGTCCAGATTTCCTGAGGCAATCTCGTCTGTACCTTTCATTAAAACTTCGATTGGTTTTCGAACACCATTTAACAGTAATAAGCCTGATGTAAGGCTAAATAGAGCTGCACTCAATGAAGCCAAAATAGCGATCCAACGAGATTGGGAAAGCAACTCTTTCATTTCTTGTTGGGCTATTCCAGCGTTATTTTTCTCAGCTTCGATTGCGGAATCAATAAGTGGCTGGAATTTCCCATCTATTTGTTCTTCAGAAAACTTTGAAAGTGCCTGCACGGCCAACTCATACTTACCTTGTTGACGCAAACGCTCGACTTCGTTAAAGCGATACTCGCTGGCTTCCAAAAACACCGTAAAATGGGCGACTCTTTCAAGTTCAGCTGAATTATCTGGACGATCTTCGTCTTGATTTTCTGCATCCGAAGTCTTGATTGCCGTGTTTCTGAGCTCCTGCATTGCCTGGTATAGTCGTTGTCTGGATGATTCCACGCCGGCTTTGGCAGTTGGATTGGCTGTTATCAAGCTATCCATACGTTGTTTAAAGTGACGATAGGCTTCCTGAGACAGGCGTTCATAATGATCAAATGCTTCATAGGCCCGCTGGCTGCGATGAAAATGTCGGGATACCTGATTTGCCCCCCAATAAAGAGCACCGCCCAAAAACAGGACAAAACTGAAGGAAACAATGATGACAACAGCTAGCCGTATACGAAACATGCTGGCTTAGTGCTTGTCGCCGCTTTCATCCAGGTGTTTCTCCATGGATCTTATCGCTTCCAGTTTTTCTCTTAGCAAGTCTGCTTCAGTTTTCTTGGCCCCGCTTACCTCTTTGGCCTCTGTTCCAGATTTATCTGTTTTTTGTTTGCGTTCTGATGTGACATTCTTTTTTGGTGCTGCTGGAGGCAGTAAGCGTTTTAAAGCTTCTGTTTGAATAATAAACATTTTCTGCATTCTTTCATCAGAAAAAACCTCAGGTTGAATTGTGCTTATCCCATCCAGAATTTTAGGAACTTCGCCGCAGGTATCAGATAGTAAGCGGCCTAGCATAATTTGTAATTGTATTGCATCATCAGGTGAGCTCTTTTGGCGTTTTTGTAAGCTACGACATATCTCTGTTCTTGCCGTTGGTGAACTTTTTGCCATGTTAACACCAAAAACGAGGAAATCATCAAAGTCAGATTGAACGTTTTGAACTGTTATTGGTGGAGGACTCTCGTTCAAATTTGTATTGACCTTTGCACAGCCACTCAGTAATAAAGTAGCAAGCGTTAAACAGGTGGATATTTTTGGAAATGATGCCGTTGATGAAGGCTGTTGCATATTAGTCAGTTCTGTTGGGTTAGCGGTATTTGCACAAGGATACGAACGCCTTGTTGATCTTGTCTTGAATCAATAATATCGATCTTACCCTGGTGGTTGGTTATATATTCTTTAATTATTGCCAGTCCCAATCCAGGGCCTTGGCCAATTTCGTCAGCCAGCAAGTTTTTGCCATGGAAAAAAGGTTCGAACAAATGCAGCCTATCCTCGGGATCAATTCCAGGCCCTTCATCTTCAACTTCCAATTCCATTTGCATATCCGAATCTCGAAGCATGACTCGAATTTCACCGCCTTCCGGTGAGTATTTAATTGCATTTGAAAGCAATTGTTCGATGATGACCTGTAACTGATCAGGAATACCTGAAATTTCAACCGGCCTGGCCAGATTTTTCATGCTTATTGATTTTGCTTGAATTCTGGGTTCAAAATTATTGATGACAGACTCCAGTAATACTTTCATATTAACAGATACCTTTGAACTCATCGTTGGCCTTATGGCAGCCTGACTGTAACGGAGCAAACTTTTCGAAACTGTTTCTATTTGTTCAACATCATTGATGAGTTGTTGCGCAATATCTTGGCAGATCGGATTTTGCTCTTGATCCAACTGTGTTTGTTCAAGCAGTAGTTCAGTATTGTCTTTGATATTCGCCAGAGGATCATTAATTTCGCGAAATACGTTGCCCATAAACTGTTGTTTAGAAATCTCCATATCAATTAGGTAATTGCGTAGCCATTCAAGGCGATTACCCAGATAGCGAAGATCCGAAGGACCGGCAATGACAATCGGTTTTTCAAGCTGTCCCGACCCTAGTCGGCGTATGCCGTTATCCAATTGCTTTAGTGAGCGGGAAAGGATTATTAATAACAGTGCAATAAAAATGAACGACATGACCAGAAGAATAGCTCCTTTGATTAGAAGTCCATGTTCAAGTGAGGCTGATTGTTTGCGTAATTCATTAAATTGGTTGTCAATGTAACTCTCGAATTCACGGGAAAGTTTGCTTGATGATTCCCGCAATCCCTGGAACGCTTCATCGACCGGCAATTTAAGTGTGCTTTCACTTTCTGAGCTAATAATTTCTTGATAAATCAGATTTTCTTTTTCCGATAATTCATTTACAGAGAGACTTATTTCATTATCGATGCGTAATTTTAACAGTTCGCTTAAAGCCTGTTTGAACGATGCTCTGGTATTTTCGTAGGATTGTTGTTCGTAAGGCTGCCGTACAGATGGATCTGATAAGAGTATGAATAACCGCGCCTTTCGTTCGATATCGGCGGTTTTTTGCAGAACCAAACGCACTGCTTTTGTTTGTTCAAAAACCTGATAATTGATGGTTCTGCCTAAGGTCGAGGTTTCACGCAAGCCAAATGTCGCATACATGACCGCTAAATATAACGGAATAACCGCCAATAAAAAGCCAAGAATGATCAGTGATTTTAATGATAAAATTTTTTTTGACTTCATTGGTGCATAAATAAGTTTGAATCATTATCCAGGATCGTTAGAAACATAGTAAATCCCGGCTTTATAAAGTTATACAAGAAGTTTGGGTGTTTAATAAAAGATTTTTAAGACAGATCCCTGTCTTGGAAAATGTAACCTGCATAGATAATTTAAGTTGTGTTCTATTATAACACCAGTGCAGATGCATCATCTTTCTGTAATAGTTTAAAGCGGTAGGGATGGTGACTGTATAACTGATTACAAGCCATCGGCTTAATATAAGTTTTTTAATATCTGGCTTTGTTCATATAAATTATAGATACTGCAGGAATGTGGCCTTAATCTAACTTATATTTACCTTAATAAGTCGATTGTTGCTCTTCGATAAATTCAAATCATTTTAATTCTATGGGCAGGGTAAAGTAAAACGTAGTGCCTTTTCCAGGTTCACTTTCAAAATTCAGCACGCCATTGTGCGCTTCAATCAATGAGCGACTGATCGATAACCCCATCCCCATACCATTTGTTTTAGTCGTATAAAATGGCATTAATATTTTTTGTTGCTGCTCTATTTCAATCCCTGGCCCATTATCTTTAACCTGAACTATTATTTCATATCTTGCAGTCAAGTGACTGCGTATAGTTATCTGAAGGGGCTGTTCTTTAGTGTTGTTATCAAAGGCATCAATACTGTTTCTGATAAAGTTTAACAGCACTTGTTCAATTTGAATATGGTCGACATGGATAGTCGGCAGATTCTCTTCCAGATCAAGATTTAAAGTAATGTTATTGTGTTTGAGTGCATCGGCACAGAGACTGACGCATTCATTGATCAATGAGTTAATATCTGTCGTTGAACGTTGGTGTGACTTTGATTTGCAGAAATTTTTCATGCGATGAATAATCTGGCCGGCACGCAAAGCCTGTTCTTTTGTTTTAACGATTACTTCGGAGAGCTTTTGCAGATCAGGATTTTCTTTGTTAATAAGATTCAGGCAAACTTGAGCATAGGTGGCAATTGCAGACAAAGGCTGATTGACTTCATGGGCCAAACTCGACGCCATTTCCCCCATTAATCCAAGGCGAGTCACATGCGCCAATTGATCCAGATGTTCTTGATCCAGTTGCTCACGGTATTTTCGTAAGCTCACATCACGCACTATATAGGTGAAAAACCGACTATTATCGATTTGGTATTCCGCTATGGTCAGGTCTAGATACATTACTGTGCCATTTTTATGCAAGCCTTCAATCTCGATGACTTCAGAAATTGCGTTCGAGGTAAAGGAGTAGCGTTTGATAGTATGGATTTTTGCTATTAATGGTATGAGTTTAGTGGCTTTAGTATCCAATAACTCTTGCAGTTTATAGCCGAAAATACGTTCTACTGAAGGATTGGCAGTTGTAATCATACTGTTTAAGTTGACAGTGATGATGCCCTCCACAGAAGCATTGAATATCGAGTTGAACTTGCTTTCAAAATGTTTACGCCAGGTAATATCATACAGAATGATCAGACTCATACCATTTGATAAATGATCTAAATTGGCGTTACTGGCCAATACAGTTTTATTTTGCTTGTTCTTGCAACATATTAAAACCTCGAGAGGTATTAGTTCATTACATTCATGTGTAATATCTTCCTGAATAATTTTCCAGTTAGTTTGAACCCACTTGCTATACTCCGCATTTGGGTAGGCTTTCGGCCACCAAGCTTCAAGTGTTGGAATATCCTCAAGTTCATAACCAAAGGTCTGCACAAACATAGAATTGAGAAATACAATATTAGAGTGTTTATCGATCAATGCCATTGGCACAGGTGAGAGATCGATAATTGAGCGGGATTTTAATTCGCTGACTTTTAACTCCTGCTCAAATAATTTACGTTGTGATATGTCCCTGCAAAATACGGAAAACTGCTCAAATTCAGAGAGATAAGCGACAGAGATTTCGATATCAATAACATGACCGAGTTTATGGCGATGACGTGTTTCAAAGTGATCAAAACCCAGATTAATTACTTTATCGATATGTGCTTTTACTGACTGATTATCTTCAATAACTTCCAATTGACTAATGTGCATACCTACCAATTCATCTGGCAAGTAACCTATGATTTTTGAATAGCCAGGATTAACCTTTAGGATGTTTCCCTGTAAATCATTAATCCAGAAGCCATCCAGAGAGATATCAACCATTGCTTCCAGTTGATTTAATGTTTGGTGATGCCTTTTATTCTCAGTGATATCGGTAATAAAGCCATGCCAGAGTGTTGCACCGTGAGATTCTTTTTGGGGTAAGGAATTACCACGCAACCAGCGAACCGAGTCATCTTCAAACTTCACGCGATATTCAAAGAACCATGGCGTTAAGTTTTGAGCTGATATTTGAATCGATTTATAGACCTCTTCATAATCGTCCGGATGAATTAGATTAAAAACTTTACTCGCATCATCCTTGACTTCCTCCGGGTCGAGTCGATAAATGTCAGCCATAGCTTGACTGGCATAAGGAAAGCAGCAACTACCATCAGGATTCATGAGAAATTGATAGATAACACCGGGGAGGGCGTTGGAAATCTCATGAAGTCGAGTATGCGCTTCATTTTGTATTTCGACTATCAGTAGTCGTTCTTCTTCGATGTTTGCAGATCGATCAAAAGCTATTGGGTCGGTATTGGATTCTAACTGTTGTATTGAACTGAGGTTGGTTAAGGTAATGCGCAGCAATGAATCAACAAATGTACAGTTTAACTGGGCAGGAAATTCGCAGTTATCCTTACCTTTTATGGCAAGTTTGATATTCATGCACTGCTTGTACTTGAGTATATGGGCAAAAAACAGATGCCAATACTCGCAGTCTTTAACGCTAACCAGACCCGCAAATCGTCGGGTTATGAGTTTGTTTCTTTCAAATCCGAGCAATTCGGCTGAAGTAAAATTGGCTTGTTTTATTAATCCCTGTTTTGTTAGAACCAGGTAAGCAACGGGGGCGTTTTCAAACAGATCAAGGTAACAATTGCGAGATTCTTCAAGGGCACTTTGGGTGCGACGCAGTTCTTCATTCTGCAATTCAAGTTCAAGCTGATATACCTGATGTATATGAGCTAAATCTTTAGTGGGATAATTCTCCGATGCATCGATAGGTTCATGCTCTAGCAGTGCTTTGGTATTCGTCTGAATAGAAGTCGAATCATCTTTTTTTTTCATGGAACACTACCTTGCGAATTTGCGAAATATGCAACGATATATAATGGGGATTTGTTTAGATAATCATTTCTTTGTTCAGGTCAAAAAAACTTCAATAACAGTAGTTTCTGTAGCGCACTATTTAAATATTTGGGGATGCGCAGTTGGGTCGTTCGATACTTGAAGATGCGCTATGTACCCTTTAATATTGAAAAACTAGTAAATTAATCAGCATCATTTCATAAATTTTGGATAAAGTCTCTAAATCATCTATTGCGACATGTTCGTTGATTTTATGAATAGTTTCATTCAAGGGACCAAGTTCTATGACTTGTGCGCCGGTTGGGGCAATAAAGCGACCATCCGAAGTGCCTCCGCCCGTGTCATCCAGGGTTTCAAAGCCGGTAACAGTTTTGATGGCGGCATGCGCAGCATCGATTAAGGCTCCCGGTTCGGTTAAAAAGGGATTGCCGGACAAGCGCCAGTTCAGGTCATAGCTGAAGTCGTATTTGTCCAGTATGGCGCAGGTGCGTTGTTTAATGGTTTGTTCATCCAGTTCGGTGCAAAAGCGCAGATTAAACTGTACGTTTACAGTACCTGGGATGATATTTTCAGCACCGGTTCCAGCATTGATATTGGAAATCTGCAAGCTGGTCGGCGGGAAAAACGCATTGCCGTGATCCCAGACTTCTTCGGTCAACTCTTTTAAGGCCGGGGCAAAAGTGTGTATCGGGTTGTCGGCCAATTCGGGATAGGCGACATGGCCCTGGATGCCATTGATCGTCAATTGGGCGCATAAAGAGCCGCGTCTTCCTACACGAATCACATCGCCTATTTTTTTATCGCTGGAGGGTTCGCCTACCAGACACCAGTCGATTTTTTCGTTACGTTGTTCCAGCACTTCAACGACTTTAACCACACCATTGGTAGCGATGCCTTCTTCATCGCTGGTCATCATTACCGCAATAGAACCCTGATGATCAGGGTGTTTGGCGATGAAGCGTTCGACGGCAGTAATAAAACAGGCGATGCCCCCTTTCATATCGGCAGCGCCACGGCCATAAAGCTTGCCGTCACGAATAGTGGGTTCAAAGGGTGGAGAAATCCAGGCGTCCAAAGGGCCAGTAGGAACGACATCGGTATGACCAAGAAAGGTGAATAAGGGTTTGGCTACACCGCGTTTTAACCAGATGTTTTGCGTGTCTTCAAAATCCAAGCGTTCTTCTTTGAAGCCGATTTTTGTTAAACGTGCTGCCAATACATCCTGGCAACCCGCATCTTTCGGGGTTACGGATTCACGGCTGATGAGGTCTTTAAGAAGTTCCAGTGTGTAGGTCATAGGTATTTGCTTGGATGGTAAACGGCTTTATCGGGAGCTGTGCTTATTTGTAAGGGCGAATTTACAGATTGTTGGTATAGCCACTCGCTTTGCTAAAACCAAGAATGAGTGTGTCGCCGGTATCTAAAATCGGGCGTTTAATTAGGGTAGGGCAGTCCAGCATCAGTTGCAGGGCTTTTTCTTGTGTCAGGTCGCTTTGTTGTTCTGCGCTTAGTTGCCGCCAGCTGGTACTGCTGCGGTTAAGCAGTTTGTTCCAGTCTAAATGGCTGGCAAAGTGCTGTAATAATTCAGGGGTTAACCCATCGGTTCTAAAATCGTGGAACCGATAGGCTATGCCGTTTTGATCCAGCCAGTTACGCGCTTTTTTGACGGTGTCGCAGTTTTTTATGCCATAAAGCGTGTGCATGTTTTTACAATTGGCTGTTTAACAATTCTTCAATATCAGGCAATTGCTTGTCTGTTTTGCAACGGATTTTGTAAAGATCAACAAATTCCATGAAGGCCTGTTCAAGATCAGCCAGAATTTCTTCTTCGTTTTCTCGCTCATCTTCAGGAACATCTTCTGATTCAAGATATTCGTGTTGCAGGGCGACTTCGCTGTTTAAAGCAAGCGTGGCGTAAATGATCGCATTGTTTGAGATGTTGTCGCTCATGATATTAGCCTTGGTTAAGTGAAAGTGGGGTTAGGTGTTAACTGCGCTTTTTAATCTTGTTCTCTAAAGCGAACCGTAAGACCTTGTAAAAAATTTCTTAAGATCTGATCGCCGCATTCACGGTGATGTTTATGACCTTTTTGTCTGAAAAATGAGCTGAGTTCGCCTTTAGATAATTCAAAGTCAGCCAGTTTCAACGTGCTTAGCATGTCTTCTTCTTTAAATTCCAGCGCGATTCTCAATTTTTTGAGTATGGTGTTATTAGTTAACGGCTCCGGTTTTTTTGCCGGTTCCGTTGAAGGGGTTTCCTGCTTGCCTCTTTTGTAAATAATCAGACCGTCCAAAAACTGCCCAAGTAGTTTATTGTCCAGAGGGACAAAATCTTCTTCATTATCTTTTTTAAGTAACTTGAGCAATTCGTCCCGACTTACTTCGGCATCACACAAGGCAAAGATTTCAAGCATGGTTGGGTCTTTAAGCTCTAAAGCGTAACGCACCCGGCGTAATACATCGTTGTTGATCATGTTATTTCTGTGGCAAAGTGTTGTGATTGCTCAGCATTCTGAGCATCGGTGTTGTTTTTTTCCTGCAAATAAGCTAAGACATCTTCATTATTGACCTGGTAATAAATATCCTCAACAGGCACCGAAACACCTATGGATTCGAAAGTTATCGTGTCACCCAGATAGTAATATGAAGATTGCCAATGTTCTTTTTTTCTGAAGACCTCAATTTCCCCGATGGCTTGTTCAATTAAAACGTATTCTTCCAAAGTTGGAATTTGTAGATATTTTAAGCGTTTGGCGGTTTTATCAAAGCGTCTTGTCGATTTTGACAAGACTTCAATGACAATAACGGGCGCTTGTTGGTAATAGTCAGACTTTTTCGTCGTGTCATCCTGCTGACAAACCACCATGACATCAGGATAGAAGAAATCATGAGCGACCTTGACTTTCATGTCAGCGATAAAAGCTCTACAAGGTGTGCCTTTTAATTGAGCTTTTAATTCAGTATATATATTACCTGAGAGAAAGTTATGTATCTCACTTGCTCGAGCCATGGCATAAACTTCACCATCAATGAACTCATGCTTTATTTTTGCAACAAGCTCACCCTGAAGATACTCATTTTCCGTGATCCGGTTATCGGCATAATTCAGACTCATGATTCTTCCCCTGATTGACTTTAAGCGTGGTTCAAGTCTAACACAATCAATCTCTTAGCAACTCATTAATGCCGGTTTTGCTACGGGTTTTTTCATCTACCTGCTTGATGATCACTGCGCAATACAAGCTGTACAAGCCATCCGCAGAAGGCAGGTTGCCGGGCACCACAACAGAACCGGCAGGAACGCGGCCATAGATGATTTCACCGGTCATGCGGTTGTAGATTTTAGTGCTTTGGCCGATGTAAACGCCCATAGAAATAACTGCACCTTCTTCAACGACAACACCTTCGACGATCTCGGAACGTGCGCCGATAAAACAGTTGTCTTCAATGATGGTTGGGCCGGCTTGCAAAGGCTCCAAAACACCACCGATACCGACCCCGCCGGAAAGATGCACGTTTTTGCCGATTTGCGCGCAAGAACCAACGCTGGCCCAGGTATCAACCATAGTTCCGCTGTCGACATAGCCGCCGATGTTAACGAACGAAGGCATCAATACAGCGCCGGGAGCAACATAAGCGCCATGACGAACGATAGCATTCGGTACAACGCGCACACCGGATTTTGCGAAGTCTTCAGGTGAGTAAGTGCTAAATTTTGCTTCAACTTTGTCGTAATAACGGCTATTACCGCCTTCCATAACGCGGTTTTCGTTGATTCTGAATGACAGCAACACCGCTTTCTTCAACCACTGATTGACGATCCAGTCGCCGGAGGTTTTTTCTGCGACACGCGCTTTGCCGCTGTCCAACAGGTTTATTGCAGTTTCAACGGCATTGCGCACTTCGACTGAAACAGTGGCAGGTGAAATATCGGCGCGTTGTTCAAAGGCTTCGTTAATAATTTTTTCTAGTTGTTGCATGGTTTGTTTTTATAAAGAGTTAAGGAAAATTTTTATACGTTGGGCAGCCTCGATGCATTCCTCCAGCGGCGCAACCAAAGCAATTCGGACGTGGTTAAGACCGGGATTGATCTCTTTAAATTCACGGGATAAATAACTACCGGGCAGAACGGTGATATTCTGTTGAGCAAAGAGTTGTTGCGTAAAGTCAGTGTCTGAGATCGGTGTTTTCAACCAGACATAAAAACTGGCTGGTGGTTTGGTAACAACGCAAACCTCGGAAAGAATATCGATAAAGGCCGCAAATTTTTCACGATATAAACGACGATTTTCAAGGACGTGTGACTCATCTTTCCACGCCTGAATACTGGCATGTTGAGTAGGCAAGGGCATTGCGCAACCGTGGTAAGTCCGGTATTGAAAATAATCTTTTAGGAGTTCAGCATCGCCAGCGACAAAGCCTGAGCGTAAACCCGGTGCGTTGGAGCGCTTTGATAAGCTATGAAAAATGACGCAACGCTTAAAAGCGGTATTCCCCATGTTATAAGCAGTTTGCAGTAAGCCTTGCGGCGGATTGCTTTCATCGTCATAAATTTCGCTGTAACACTCATCGGAAGCGATCACAAAATCATACTTCTCCGCCAAATGGAGCATTTTCTCCTGACTGGTCTGATCCATCACGGAACCGGTAGGATTGCCAGGTGAGCAGATATAAATCAGTTGGCAGCGTTGCCAGATTGCCTCTGGCACCGCATCAAAATCCGGTAAATAACCAGAGCTTTCCAGCGTGTTCAGAAAATACGGCTCAGCGCCAGCCAGTAAAGCTGCGCCTTCATATATCTGGTAAAACGGGTTTGGCATAATCACAACAGGCACGGCGCTGCTTGAATCGACCAGGCATTGAGCAAACGAAAATAAGGCTTCGCGTGTGCCATTGACCGGTAAAACCTGTGTTTCAGGATTGAGAACCTCAGTTGGTATTTTAAAACGCGCGCTCAGCCATTCAGCTATTGCCTGTCTCAGTTCCGGTATGCCTTTAGTGGTTGGATAATTAGCCAGGCCGTGTAAGTGCGTTAAAAGCGCTTCCTGGATTAAATGCGGCGTGGCATGTGTCGGTTCACCCATCGAAAAGGCAATATGGGGCAGATTTTCTGGTGGTGTAAAGCCCTGTTTAAGTTGTGCCAGCTTTTCGAACGGGTACGGATGTAGGTGTAATAAATTAGGGGTCATCAATTAGTTACAATGCGGTTGTTTGCCGGCAGCTTTAGCTTGCTGGAAGAGGCTTAGTGCTTGTGGCATGTGTCGTTCCAAATCTTGGATACGCGTGGCATGAGACGGGTGAGTCGACATAAATTCCAAAGGTTGCTTGCCTTGCGAGGCTTGTTCCATTTTTTGCCACAAGCCGATACTTTGTTTGGGATCAAAACCAGCTTTGGCCATTAAATCAACACCAATCATGTCCGCTTCACTTTCATGGACACGACTGTAGGGCATTAAAATGCCGTATTGTGCACCGACACCCAGTAAGCCCAGGGCAGATTTTCCCAGTGCAGATTGTGGAGAGCTAACCGCTTGTATAATACTCATGCCTTCACTAACGGCCATTTCCTGAGAAGCACGTTCATTGCTGTGCTTGGCCAGCACGTGGCCAACTTCATGGCCGATCACCGCTGCCAATTGGTCTGGATTGTCTACCAGTGCAAGCATGCCGGTATGTATACCGATTTTATTGCCAGGTAAAGCAAAGGCATTGGGTGTTTTATCTTCAAACACCACAACTTCCCAACTGCCGCCTGTTGTTTTGGTAATGGCGTTGGCAATGCAGTGTGCTTCCTTATTGTATTGACTGTTCTTACTGACCGGCTTTTGTTTTTTTAAGTTATCGAATGCCTGCAAACCCATTTGATCAATTTTAGCTTCAGGCATAAACACAAATTGGCTTCTACCTGTTGGACTGGTCACGCAGGCACTTAACAGACTGATCATGACAACAGGGAATAATTTTTTAAACATAAGTTAAAGAACGGTGGTTTATGTTACTACGGTCATTTTAACGTAACTTAGAGGTTTAAGTTTAAAAATGTGCTGGTTTTTTGTAATTCACATTAGTGAAATAAGTTCCTTGGAAAGCCTTAAGTTAATAATATTTGATCGGTTTTTTGGAAATATCAAAAAATTACTTAAGAATTTTAGCGAACATTTCATCATAATCTTGCTTGGACAGCACTCCACTAACCCCTGTGCGTTGATGGGTTTTATCGAAGAAATAGGTTCTTGGCAATTCGCCATACCATTTGGGGTCAATACCAAATTGCAGTTTCTGAGTATTTTCATCTGCATAGACCCAGTTTTCTATATCGGATAATTGGTTTTTTTCGAGAATTTGCTGAATTTGCTCGGTTGCCGTCAAGTCATCGGCTGCCAGCATGATAATTTTCAATTCGGGCCTGCTTTTATGAATGCTGTTAAGTAAGGCCATGTCCTTCAGGCAAGAGGAACAGTTGACTGACCAGACTACCAGCATCAAAGGTTGATTTTCAGTGTTGGCTAATATTTGTTGATAACTTGCAGAAGTGAAGGATAACGTCTCTGCTTTTACAGACGAATAGAGCGATGTTAAAAGAAAGAATAACAAGCTGAAAAAAATTTTTTTTATGTTCATGGTCTGTTTTATCAGGAAAAAATTAGAATTTAGTTTAGTGGAATTAAACGAAAACCTTCGTTTTTTGTATTCCAGGAAACAAAAATGTCTTTGTTATTGCGTAACAAAAAGGGGTAATCCACTTCAGCGTTGCTTTGTGCAATAACTTTTGATGCTAGCCAGGTTTTACCACCATTGTTAGATTGCATGACTTTTAACTGGGTTTTTGTACCGTCAAATTCTATCCAGGTCAAGGCAATTGTCTGGCTTTGAGCTATAACGTCAGGATGCGCAGGGAGTTGTCTCGGGTCTCCCAGCGCTAATGGCACCGAAAAATGCTGTCCGTGGTCTGTTGAATTTGCATAGAACAAACCCTGGCGATCAGTGCCCTGGGTAAACCAGGCGATATGATAGAGTTCATCACTGATTGCGATTGCCGGGCCATGATCAGGGCAGGCTTCAATAGTCCATTGATCGAAGGTGACGCGCCATTCCAGTGGCTTTTTGTTATCTGCTTGAGGTTTAATTAAGCCATGATCACGAATACCGCCCGGATAAATAAACCGCGCCATTAAAACCGGCTGATCTTTGCTATCAAAAGCCGCCGCAATTCGGCAGCAATCGCAAAGTGTATCGGAAAGTTTTTGTGCTGCAAAGTTAAGACCGGTTTGTCCATTAATTGTTGTGTAATAAACAGCGTTCCCGGCTTGTCTCCAGTCTGTGCGATTTCGCTCGTCATGCCAGAATACATAGACCTGACCTGCCGAATTTACAGCCAGGCGTCCCTGAAATGAATTGGCTTCGGGGGCTTTTCCGCTCAATGGCATAGGTTTGCTAAAGCTATGGCCGTTATCGGCAGAGACGCTAAAGTAAACAGTAACCGGTTGCGAGCTTTCAGCAGCATAAATCACGAAGATTCGACCGGCACGATCAACAGCAATACCGGGTCGATTTTCCCCGCTTACTTTGATTTGCTGTGTTTCGGTATTGACCAGAACTGGGGTGCTAAACGTTTTACCAAAATCGGATGAAAAATCAACGTAGACCTGGTGTTTTTCCGGAACAATTCTCCACAAACGACCATCCGGTCCGAAAGCAGTCGTAACAAACAAGCCGCCTCCGGCAGGATAATGACTGTAATCTGAGGCACCTGCAGCAAGATGATCATGATTGACATGACTACAAGCGCCCAAAACCAATGTAGTTAAAAACATCAATACATAGGTTTTGAATGACTTTTCAGAAAGTTCGTCAATAAACCGAACAAGGTTTTTGATGGCCAAAACATCAGGCAGATATATCATTTATCAGTCCAAAATCAGTAAAAATTCAAGCTTAGCAGTGTCCATGAAATATTATAAACAAGCGGCAACAGGGTCCCCCTTTGAAAAAAAGGGGGTGCGATTTTTAAAATCAAAGTTGCTAAAATTATCTTATGCAAAATCCTAAGCTAACCAGACAAATTATGTTTTGCAAGGTGCTAAAAGAAGGTGCGAGTTTGCTACGTTGTTAAAATGCAACTACGAAACGGTAAGTAATCCGATATTCGGCTGGTGTTTGATAGCCGTTGAGATCCTGGACGATAGGAGTACCTATGGATAAGGCGGTGTTCCAGTTTTTTCCACCCGCATATCTGACCCCCGGAGATATATAGACCACATCACCGCCTGAATTGAAATCATAGGTGCCATCAGCAATCTTCTGGCGATTTTGACGTTCACCGTTTAATTCTAAAACGGCTGTCCAGGGCGCGTTATTGCTGGCAGCAAAAAAGGCGTTGCGCGCCGGTGCGCCGAAAGCATAAGAAAGCGCCAGGTTGTAACCAAAATTATCACCCAGATCAGTTCCTTGAGCGCCACGGGTTGCAACAGTATAGAGAACATTAGTGTCAAACGAGAAAGAGCCCATTACCCGAGTGTAAGAAAGACCTGCCGAGGGATTCCACGAACCGCTGCCAGGTTGATGATGCGTTTCAAAAGCGGTGCCGATATTATTAATCATGGCAGTTTCACCGGTTGGCGTTTTAAGTCCCAGTGTTAAGGCCAGATGATTTAGATTATCAGCGGTATGGAAAAAGCGATATTGACCAAATATTGAAACATCACCAAAGCCGCTGGGATCACCCAGTTTATTAACGGCATCACCATCCTCGTTAGGCGAACGAACGCCGGTTCGGATGACATAAGGTACTTTCATGCCAAAGGTCAGGTCATCGGTAAGTCCGTAAGCCACAAAAACCGAAGGTTGCAGATAAGTGCTAACGCTATGGACGTCAGGATGTGGGCCATGGCTTAAGTCCAACAGTTTTTGATCCGAAGCGCTATCAAAACTGGAAAATTGGGTAATGATACCGGCAGCCCACATATTTGAAGGTAGCGTTACACCCGGTTGGGTAATAATTGGCGATGCGGTTCCAATACCAAAACCCAGAGAGCCGTGATCTGCCGAAGCAGAGCCACTGTAAATCGCAAAAATCGAACTTAAACCTAACGCAAGAGATAAATTTTTTGACCGGAACATAAGTAACCTTAAATATATTTTTTAGTTGTATTTGCTTGATTGTAAATTTTTTTTACAAAAAGCAATTTAAACTGTGGGCAATGGATTTCTAATTAGTCGTGGCATTCTACTATAAGGTGTCAAATACTGGAAAAGTACGTCACATTAAACGCTTAATAACTCCTTCTTGAAAAAGAGGGCTAGGGGGATTTATCAAGGCATACAATCTAATTTGGGATTCATTTATTCGTAACTTGTGTAAGGCTATATCGTCATATTGTTGGCGAACACTTTTTTAAAGAAACGGATGAGTTGATTGATCAGCTCTATGATGAATTAAGCTAGGGTTATTGGGGTTTGGTAGATTACGAGTAGCGAGAACAGGGGGCCTGAAATTTAATTAACTGCAAAATTAAAGGCTAGGGCGAATACTCTAGCCTTTGGTTTTATTGGCTAGTCAATAAATTGACATTGATCACCAACAAGCGTTGATTGATCTGGACAGCTGAATGTGGTTTTATGAGGCCGGTTATAAATACCTAATGAATTAATCATTAAGAAAGTTGAGAAAGGAGAATTTACAGAAAAGCTGTAATCAACTCCGGCATTAACATAAGGCCCTTGCACGCTTATGCCAGTAAAAAAACTGTTATGGGCAAAGTCATAACCACCGCCAACTTCACCTTGGACGGCATCAATGCCATTTAAATATTTCACGCGCAGCTTGCCCGGTTGAATGATCTTATCCAAGGGCAGCGTAGGATTAACCTTAAACGCGATTGAAATATCTGCTCCTTGTGCATCGCCATTGGTACTGAGTTCAGTATGACGATAACCAGCGACAACTTCAGGAATCCAGCCTTCACCGTAAGTCCATTTAAGTCCGCCATAACCGTCATCGATACCATTTGTTACAGCAGTATTGGTTTGGATAGCTGGGAAGATATTTGGGATTGCAAAAGCAGATGAAATAGGGATTAAAGAAAAGGCTAAAGCAGTTGTTAAGGTCAACGATTTTTTATTGAAAGACATAATACCATCCTTTTAGTAAAATTAAATTGACTCATTATCTATGACAATATGACTAGAGGAAAGAAGGATTTTAAAATAAAGCACATTTTCATTAGTGAATTAATCGCGAATAATCCTTGAAAAATAACTTCCTTACTCAAAAAAATGAAAGTTAACAAAATTTACGATGAGCTATCAAGCTGTCGCTAATCATTCACAAGATCAATATCCTAAGGATTTATTTTGATTCTTTTGTGTATCAGTTGTTCTTTTCAGGGTAAAACTGAGGTGGCAGGATAAAGCGTTAATCCGATTAACAATGTTCTCAGCGCTAGCAATGCTAAAATTACACTGTTATTGTTAATGTTCAGACCTTCAGAAGCCTTATTCAGATCCATTTCAGGCCTTAGCAAAGTCGGTTAAGCAGGCTTTAATTTCAAAAGTCAATTTGCACATTGTGCAATAGCCTTAGCTAAACTGGTTATGTCTTTCTCCGACCCAGAACATTACTCTGCAAGGTCTGAGAAGGCATGATCGTCATTGACTGGTTTTTTTTCAAGACTTGCCAAGGTTATTGCAAGGTTGGTTAAGCGCTAAGCAAGGCCTGAAAAGCGGTTAAAATAACTACCAGGCATTATTCAAGATCGCATCATTTACGTTATAGGTCAGTTAATTGCTTTTCTTGCTTTAAAAAAGGCTTAAATAAACTTGAGCATTGGGATGGAGGATTTGAAATTTGGTCTTGCCTGTTAGGTCACAAGTCAATTTGTACTAACGAAGAAGAAGCAAGGATAATTAAAGCCCGATCCTGGATTTCGTAAAACTTTAGTAAGGCTGGTTACTTATTTTATTTCAAAGGCCGTCAATGCTTGTTCGTGGGCAAGCGCTATATTTCAATCTTGTCGATCTGAATTATAATCGGGTCTCTTGGCAAGTGATCTTAAATGATACCTTTCGCAGGCTATTTAGTCTTTTTCATTACGCGAATATGAAATATTTTTAAAAATCGTTATTTTAAAATCAATGGCATTCTTAATTCACTGAGTAAAATAACATCAAGCCTGTTCTATTCGTTCAATACTTTAACACTATTAACTTCAGCGGACCTTGGTAATATATGGTACAACATGGCTTAATTACCTAACACTACACTGAACAGAAAGACGCATATCGACTTTTAAGCTGAAAAAACCATTTAGTAATTAAAACAACCGGTAAAATTATGGCGATAAATACAAACAGACCTACCTCCCCGCATTTACAAATCTACAAACTTCCTTTAACAGGCATTATTTCCATTACCCACAGAATGACCGGAGTCATGCTTTCTGCCGGTTTGATTTTATTTGTTTACATCGCATCAGCGTTGGCCAATGGCCCGGAATCGTACACGGCAATGCAGTCGGTGATGAGTTTCTGGCTGTTTAAACTGGTTTGCTGGGGCTTTATTTATGCGCTGTTTTTTCATCTCTGTCATGGTGTACGCCATTTGATTTGGGATGTCGGCAATAGTTTTGAAACTGAGACACTAAATCGCTATGCCCTGATGGAGCTTGCCGCTTCCTTGGTGTTAACTTTGATGACTTTTGCGTGGGGATGTTATGGATTATAGAACACCATTATCCAGAGTTAAGGGCTTGGGCTCGGCCAAAAGCGGAACCGCTCATTGGTGGATGCAGCGTGTTTCTGCTGTTGCGCTGATTCCCTTGTCCTTTTGGCTGATTAATTTTCTTGGCTTGTCCTTGACTGCGCCCTATCAACAAACACAAGCCTGGCTGGCCTCGCCTTTAAATAGTGTTTGTATTGTGGCGTGGATTATTGCCGTTTTTTATCACGCCGCCTTGGGCTTGCAGATAGTCATTGAAGATTATGTGGCCGCTGAAGGCCCCAAGATTATTTCAATCTGGGCTGTTAATCTGGCTTTTTTATTTTTGGCGATTGCGGCGTTGTTAGCTGTATTTCGCATTGTATCAATAGGCTAACTCATGTCCGCAGATTATAAAATTATTGAACATGCTTATGATGTGGTGGTAGTCGGTGCCGGTGGGGCAGGCCTGCGAGCGACCTTGGGCATGGCAGAAAAAGGTCTTAAAACAGCGTGCATCAGCAAAGTGTTTCCGACTCGAAGTCACACGGTCGCTGCGCAAGGCGGCATCAGTGCTGCCTTGGGTAATATGGGCGAGGACGACTGGCGATTTCATATGTACGACACGGTGAAAGGCTCCGATTGGTTGGGCGATCAGGATGCAATCGAATATATGTGTCGCGAAGCCATTCCTGCGGTGATCGAACTGGAACATTACGGTGTGCCATTTTCCCGTACTGCCGAGGGCAAAATCTATCAGCGCGCATTCGGCGGCATGACTACGCATTATGGCAAAGGTCTTGCCCAGCGAACTTGTGCGGCAGCGGATAAAACCGGTCATGCTATTTTGCATACCTTATATCAGCAAGCTTTAAAACATAAAGCCGAGTTCTTTGTTGAATATATCGCCCTGGATTTGATCATGGAAGACGGCGAATGTCGTGGCGTTTTAGCCTGGCGTCTGGATGACGGTACTTTACATTTGTTTAAATCGCATATGACGGTGCTGGCAACGGGCGGTTATGGGCGTACCTTCTTTTCTTGTACTTCCGCGCATACCGTGACCGGTGATGGTAACGCCATGGCTTTACGTGCCGGTTTGCCGTTACAGGATATGGAGTTTATCCAGTTTCACCCGACCGGAATTTATGGTGCCGGCTGTTTGATTACCGAAGGCGTAAGAGGCGAGGGCGGTTATCTGACCAATTCAGAAGGCGAACGTTTTATGGAACGCTATGCGCCATCGGCCAAAGATTTGGCTTCGCGGGATGTGGTCAGTCGCGCAATGACCATTGAAATCAACGAAGGTCGTGGCGTCGGGCCGTTAAAAGATCATATCTATTTGCATATCGAGCATCTTGATCCGGCTATTATCCATGAACGTTTACCGGGTATTTCTGAAACCTCGCGGATTTTTGCCGGGGTTGATGTTACCAAACAACCTATTCCTGTATTACCGACCGTGCATTACAA
>CAILCX010000015.1 GCA_903832775.1 uncultured Methylobacter sp.
CAAAATGCCATCCAGAATGAACTGGAGCAAGCCAAGCAGCTTATAGAGGCTGCAAAAAAGCGGGAAGATGCCTTACAACAGCGAGAAACTATAGCTTTGCAAGAAAAGCAAGCAGCCATGCAAGAAACACAAGCCGCTTTAGCTGAAATAGAACAGTTAAAGGCTTTGTTAGCTAAAAAGGAACAATAGCTGTCACGCTTTTTGCTAATCAGCGAAGAACAGCGTTGGTTAAAGTTTTTTACCGAAGGTGAGCAACTTAACGATGACACCTTACCCGAGTGGATGATTACCCAGGAGATGAAACAAGCCATGAGCACTTTAAGTACCTTCTCAGAAAAAGATCAGGATTATTTCAAGTATCAAGCCCGTCAGGAATACATACGCGAACAAAATGCCATCCAGAATGAACTGGAGCAAGCCAAGCGTGAAGCTGCTCAAGCCAAGCGGCTTATAGAGGCTGCCAAAAAGCGGGAAGATGCCTTACAACAGCGAGAAAAAATAGCTATGCAAGAAACACAAGCAGCAATACAAGAAAAGCAAGCTGCCTTGCAAGAAACACAAGCAGCAATACAAGAAAAGCAAGCTGCCTTGCAAGAAACACAAGCAGCAATACAAGAAAAACAAGCTGCCTTAGCTGAAATAGAACAGTTAAAGGCTTTGTTAGCTATAAAAGAACAATAATAACAGTTTTGGTAACTGAGTAAATAATTACCCGGAAGAAGAAGTCGGTAGGTCGGGCTGCCACGCTTTTTGGCAACCCGACTTGTGAGCCAAAATAAACGTTGGGTTGGAAAAAGCACCAACCCAACCTACGAGGCTCTCGTTCCCACGCTCCGGCGTGGGAATGCAGTACAGACGCTCTTGCGTCCCGATTGATAGTAGATAAGCACTTGATCTGTGTGAAGGATTAGTTTTCTTAGCCGACGCTGGAGCGTCTAGGTATGCATTCCCACGCCGGAGCGTGGGAACGATAAATACAAGAAAAACAAGTAGCTTCGATGTAACGAAGTGGAATCGAGGTTGATCTACCTAAATCCTCGATTACGTTGCACTTCATCGAGGCTACTTACTGGTTATTAAAGTTTTAACCCGGTCAACTTAACCAACCGTGCAATTTTTTCTTCTTTAGACTCAGCCCCTGCCAGCACACGCTCGGCTTCCAGGCATTTAAGATCAACCAGACAGCGATACCATAAGCCTTGCATAAAATGATAAGCAAAACCTTCAGCGCCATCCAAAAAGCCAAACCGTAAAAAATACCGATAAAAGAAATACAACACCGGCCTGACAAACAGCGGTAATTTGTTATATAGCGATTCTTTAACAAATCGTTTTATTTTTGCCTGACCGGTTTTGGCATCTTCAATTGACTCATCACGCTCAAACAACTGATATTTTTGATTAAAAATATCCACCATTTCACGACTGGCATACCGGTTATGTTTTTCGATAAACCATTCAATAGTATTTAAATTGTCGTCGACAAAATCACCGGCCATAACCAGCGAATTGCCGCTATCCAGAACAATATGTTCATCCATCCAGCGATTTTCAATATGCGCCTGACCGGTTTTCCAGATGCGTAATAAAACCAGCGGATAACGATCGCCGTGCTTAATCCAGCGACCTAAAAAATGATGTTTGCGTTTTAAATAAAGGCCGTTAATGTCATCGGGCAAACTTGAAAATTTAGCAATAATTTCGTCAATCAATGCCTGCTCAAGATACTCATCGGCATCCATGCGCATTACCCAGCCGGTTTGTATTGGGCAATTGTCCAAGCCCCATTGAAACTGATCCGCGTAATTTTTCCAGGGTCGTTGAAAAACCTTGGCGCCCAACGACTCTGCAATTTGCACCGTATTGTCGGTAGAAAAAGAATCGACGATAAAAATTTGTTTAGCCAAGGGCTGCAAATTTTTAAGACAACGTTCTATATGCAGTTCTTCGTTATACGTCAAAATGATGACAGAAATATCAGGCTTGCTCATGTTTGCTCGCTTTAATTTGGCGTTGTTTAATGGCTTGCGCCGGATTACCGCTATAGACCTGCCAGGCTTGCAAGTCTTTAAAGGCGACAGCTCTGGCGCCCAGAACAGCACCTTCACCTACCGTTACGCCGGGGCCGATAAAGGCCTCTGCACACACCCAGGCATCTTTGCCGATTTCGATAGGTCGTGCATAAAGTGAAAAATCCGGGTCATTATAATCATGGGTTCCGGTACATAAATGAGCGCCTTGCGAAACAATGGCACGTTCATGCAAAGTGATTTTGCCTTGCGTATAACAAGTCACCTCATTGGCAAGACAGGCATAATCATACATAACCAGATTCCACGGTGCCCAAATTTTAACCTTGGGATAAACATGGCAGTGCTGGCCAATTTGCGCCCCAAAACAACGCAACACAAAAACCCGCCACACATGTAAGGGACGTGGCGTGTAACGGAACACCAGCAGACAGGTAAAATCCCATACAACACGAAGAAGTCGGTTTTTAAGGGTAAAGCTGGCACCAGTAAGCCGGGATTTGCTAACAGTATCTGCCGTTTGTGTTTTGTTTGTCATAGTTAAAATCTTTGCGGTCGTGCTAACTTTAGATTGGCAATTCGGCAATAAGTTGCGTTACGTAAGTCGGGCTGCCACGTTTTTTGGCAACCCGACTTATGAGCCAAGGTTAACGTTAGGTTGGAAAAAACACCAACCCAACCTATGGAAACTGCTACTCAGCCGACTTTACAGCAACCAAAACCATGCTTTTCCAAAAATAAGGTATCCTGCCCACGCCGGTAGCTTTTATTACCTTAAAACCATGAGTCTCCAATAAGTTGGTTAGCGTTTTTATACTCCAAAACTTGATATGCCCGCCTTCCCAATGCGCTGTATGATGATCATCCCATTTGTCAAAAACTGATAAAGCAAGGTTTTTTAAATAGCCATGATAAGGCGTAGTGATGATTAATTTACCTTCTTTAATCAATACATTGCGTGCATAATCAACCAATAAATGGGGTGAATATAAATGCTCAATAACCTCTGTAGAAACTACTATATCAAATGAATTCCGTTGTTCCTGCTCAAGTAAAAGACTTGGGTTATCCTGCACCCCATAATTATAAAAATTAATGGAGGGATACGTTGTTTTCGCATGTTCAACACCGGCTTGATCATATTCAATACCGCACACATAACAATGCATTTTAGCAATCAGGCCACATAAGCTACCATTGCCACTGCCTATATCAAGTACACTTTTGGGTTGGTATTGGCCAACTAAGTCAACGATAAAAGGTGCAATATAGCCACAAGATTCTGGCACCTCAGCATTCCATCCATAGTTGATTACGTTATTTGTAGACATGATGTACTCTAAAATAATTAATTATTGTCATGTAGGCTGCAATTTTTTTGGCAACCCTCGGAACGCCAAGCCCCAGCTTGGCTGAACTACCAGCAACTTAAAAATAATGATACTGCTTAGGCCAAGCAGGGGCTTGGCGCTCCACTACTCTTTAATCGCCTCAAGCAAACTCATTGCCGCTTTTTTTATCTCAAACCGGTTAATAAAACACTGCTTGGCGTTGCGGCGCATAGTTGCTTTGGTTTCGTCATCCATGTCATGCCAGCGTGTAAACAAATCTACCGTACCTGCAACGGTATCTTCCACAACAATACCGGCATTATCCTGTTCAATTTCATTCCAGATATTGATTTTGTTGCTGA
Organism: uncultured Methylobacter sp.; assembly: GCA_903832775.1. Classification (GTDB taxonomy): domain Bacteria; phylum Pseudomonadota; class Gammaproteobacteria; order Methylococcales; family Methylomonadaceae; genus Methylobacter_A. The sequence continues at coordinate 3,724 of CAILCX010000015.1, forward strand.
TTAAAACCGGCA
>CAILCX010000016.1 GCA_903832775.1 uncultured Methylobacter sp.
CAGATGCGGCAAGCACCTTCATCAGACACCATACAGGGGCCAACGGGATTTCTTGGCACGCAGGCTTCACCGTATAAACGGCATTCATTGGGTTTTATTTTACCTAAAACCACTTTTGCACAATCACACCCTGGGGGCATGGCCCCCGCTTTTTTACGTGCTTCTTCGGCATATACGGGAAAATGGTTACGGGCATTATGCGCAGAAAGTTTTGAGGTTAGCTCAAAGCCGGATTGAGGAATGATACCGATACCGCGCCAAGGCGCATCAACCACATCAAGTGTTGACCGCAACAGTTGTTGCGCGAAAATATTGCCCTCAGGTTTAACCACTTGGGTGTAGCAATTATCCAGAAACACCTTTTTTTCAATTAGTTGTCGAAGAACCGAATATGTTGCCTCAAGCAGACTCTCAGTCGTAAAACCGGCTACTGCCGCAGGAATATGGTGTTGTTCAACCACAAAGAGCCACTCTTCTGAACCCATGATAGTCGCGACATGACCCGGTGCAATCAACGCATCAAATGCCGGGGTATCCGACTCCAGTAACATAGCCACGGCTGGCCAGGTTAAGCGACCGCTCATCAACAGTAACAAATTTTCAGGAATACCTTCGGCTAGCATTGCAGCTACAGGGGCGCAGGTTGTTTCAAAACCGGCAACAAAAAACACTACTTTTTTTTCGGGGTTAGCGTTAGCTATTTTTAAAGCTTCAGTTGGCGAGGCAATGGGACGGATATCAGCTCCTGCGGCTTTGGCTTGTTCCAGTGTGCGGATTCCCGCTTTAGACACATTAACGGGAACGCGCAACATATCGCCAAAAGCCACTAAAACGACATCTTCATGAATAGCAATTTGTATGGCTTGATAAATATCTTCTTCTGGGCAGATACAAACCGGACAGCCCGGCCCAGGAATTAACACAATGTTTTGTGGCAACACCTTACGAAGTCCCGCCATGGAAATAGAGCGCTCATGACCGCCACATACATTCATTATTCGAACGGTATCGGGAAGCGGTAATTCACGAATTTTTTCCAGTAATTGTTTTGCGTTTGACAGCATATTATTGACTCAAATTTTTAAACATTGTCGTGGAGCAAATCTTTCCAATACCTTTGTTTAACATCAACTTGTATGAACAGCTTTATGACTTACCGGATAAAACTTTGTGTTTCCAGGTTGAACATGCAACAACTCACCGTCTTGCTGCACTTTGGGGTGCTGGGTTTGCTGGTTAAGCAACAATGCTTGGTACTGGTCTATTTCAGCCTGTAACCAAGTTATCCAGATATCCATCCCTTTACCGTCTTTTGAACTAAATTCAATAACGGGGGCGTCATTGGCAAGATTATGTAGATTTTGTTCAGCCTTTTGTGATGAAAAATCATCCAGGAAGGGCAATAAATCTGTTTTACTGATCAGCATCAAATCTGCCGCCCGAAACATAACAGGGTATTTGGCCGGTTTATCATCACCCTCAGTCACTGACAATAAAACCACATTGCGATGATGGCCTAAATCAAAACTGGCAGGACAAACCAGATTGCCCACATTTTCGATAAATAACAAATCCAGTCCCTCCAGCGCCAGATGGTGCAAGGCATTGTGGACAAGATGCGCATCCAGGTGACAAGCTGTGCCTGTAGTGATTTGATAAGCTGGAACGCCTTGCGCCTGAATGCGTTTGGTATCATTTTCCGTTTCAAGATCGCCTTCAATAACGGCGATTTTTAATGATTCGCGAAGTCGCTTTATGGTTGCTTCAAGCAGAGCTGTCTTACCCGAGCCGGGTGAAGACATTAAATTAATCACCAATACTTTATGTTCGTCAAAATGACTGCGATTATGTTCTGCCTGATGATTATTTTGTGACAACAAATTCTGCAGCACAGAAACGGTAGTTACACCCTTTTTAGGCTTCTCTGCCATCACCAGAGAACGGTTGCCAGGTGTAATGTTACAGCCACAGGTATTGCACATTATTTTCTACCTCTTATTTGTTTTTTCATTATTTTTACGGCTTCAAACACACAACGCGACACTGGCTAATATCAGTTCGTCACCACTGATTAAAGTCGTATCATTACTCTGACAAGCACTACAAAGCAAGTAATTGGCTGCTACCTCGGATTGCGAGTCACATTTTCGACAACGCACAATCACCGGTGCCGTTTGCATTATAAACTGGGCTTGTTCTGCTACAGTACCCACCTTAATCAAGGAAAAAGCACTTTCAAGCAGCATAGGTTCTACACCCGCTAAAGCGCCAATTTTTACTGTTATACTTTCAACTGATTCAGCCTTATGTTGCGCTGCAATGGCAACGACCTGTCCTAACAAATCGTCACACAAAGACAGTTCATGCACTTAAAGTATCCTCAGCCAACATTTGATCAAGCAACTCCCACGTAGAAAGCGCTTCTGCTTCGCTAATTTTCTGAATCGCATAGCCGACGTGAATTAGCAAATAATCGCCTACATTAATTGCTTCATCTTGTAACAACATGAGGCTGACATCCCGAGTAATACCATTGGTGACACAGTGTGCATTCAAGCCATCAATTTTCTTAATCTGCATGGGTACAGCTAAACACATAGGTAACTATCCTGTTGCAAAGTTTGTTATAACACTTCGGCATTTATTAACGCCTCTATCTTTTATCTTATGAGTATAATCAATATTTGTTAAAACATTAGCTTCTTTTAAATAGATAGATGTTTTTATAATCCTGCTTAACAGCCTGAGCACAGTATATTTTAACTGGAGAAATAGCATTCAAGGGGCTTTTTAGGGACCTGATAAACAAAATGCGTCCGTATTGTGACACTTAAACCTTCCTCATTATTGGTGTAAGCCCAGTTAAGAAAAAATGAAATCATGAAAATCAGTAAAACTTATTAAAAATTCACGATTGCAAATCCCGATCAGGTAAGAAAAAGACTACAAAACAGTAACAATCAACGCAAATACAAAAACGAAAATCACAAAAAGTGCAAATACACCTTTTTTGGAAAGCTCACTCCATTTTAGCTTCAATTCGTCAATTAATGCCTGTTTGACATCATCAGAGGCGAATATTCTTTTACATTGCCCCTTAAACGTTTGTAACTCCTCGCGCGCTTCCTGCTCGGCAATAATCCGAGCAAGTTTTGAAGAAAAACTTCCACATGTTGGGCATTCCATATCAACGGAAGGACTCTCTTGGCCACAGACTGAACATTTACTCATACTTTCCTCCACAAAAATTTTCAGCATCAATCATCAAATCGGTAGGGCTCCATCTGAATAGACTCAATACGACGCCCCGCCATAATGCAAACCCCGTTATACCGTTCATTTCCTGTTGATGAAAATTCAAACGAAAATCTTCGTCTAACACCTATTCTACCGGTGGAGTCCCGATAAAGTCGCATGCTGGTCAGCGCGACATACTCATCAAGCATTTGGACTTCAAGATTCAAACAATGCGTCCTTACTGCGGCTAGCGCAATCTCTCTCGCTTGCTGCCAGCTAAACCAATAAAGCGAAGCGCCCAGTAATAACGCTATTAAAACAAGATCATCCAGCATGGCTTATTATCAATCATTGTTAATTAGGGTTTCAAGTGTCGATTATTGTACTAAAATTTACAAATCGAGCTTACTTTAATACAGAAGAATTATTTCTTTTATGGCAGCTCACTTTTTATTCACAAAAATTTTCCGACAATTCCTCAGATTGAGTTAAGCTAAACCCAATTTACACCTATCCTTGGAGCACTTATGACTGATGACCAACTGAGCACTGTCGAAATACACCCCGAAGCAGAGCACAAATATTCAGTAATCTGGATGCATGGTTTAGGCGCGGATGGTCATGATTTTGAAGGACTGGTCCCTGATCTCCATTTAACCGCCAGATCCCATATCCATTTCATTTTCCCCAATGCCCCCGTTCAAGCGGTCACCATTAATGGCGGCATGTCCATGCGCTCCTGGTATGATATTTTAGAAATGTCCCTGGAACGCAAGGTCGATGTCGACGGCATCTATCAATCAGCCAAGTTGATAGATGGACTGATCCAAAAAGAAATTGCCCTGGGTATTCCATCTGCCAACATCTTGCTGGCCGGGTTTTCACAAGGTGGCGTCATTGCATTGCATGCCGGATTAAGATACCCCAATCAATTGGCAGGAATCCTGGCCTTGTCAACCTACTTGCCGACAGTAGAACAATTAAACTCGGAACGTTCTACCGCCAACAATGGCACGCCAATCTTTATGGCCCACGGCATTATAGACCCCATCGTAGCCGTTGAATCAGGCAAGGGCGCATTTGATAAACTGAAAGCAATGGGCTACAACATTAAATGGCACGATTATTTGATGGAGCATAGCCTGTGCGTTGAAGAAATCCAGCATATTTCGATTTTTCTGAACTCGATTTTTAAATAAAATTCAGATCATTCAAAATAGTAGCTTAATTTAACTGGACTGATTAACTGTCACAACTGGTGGAAATCATTTTTGATTATTACGCCTACGGTCACGATACCGTAAGCGTATTTTCAACAATGTCAAAAAAGCGTATCCCACATCTGATCTACTTTTTTGACCACTTCGGGTGACATGACAATGGTTCTGCCCCATTCACGAGTGGTTTCTCCCGGCCATTTATTGGTGGCATCAAAGCCTACCTTCGAACCCAAGCCTGAAACCGGCGATGCAAAATCAAGATAATCTATTGGCGTATTTTCCAGTATGGTTAAATCTCTGGCAGGATCCATGCGCGTAGTTATCGCCCATATCACATCTTGCCAGTTGCGGACATCGACGTCTTCATCAACGACAATTACAAACTTGGTGTACATAAATTGCCGAAGAAATGACCAAGTACCCAGCATCACCCGTTTGGCATGACCTGGATATTGTTTTTTCATGCTGATGACAGCCATGCGATAAGAACAGCCTTCTGGAGGCAGATAAAAATCAACTATTTCCGGAAATTGTTTTTGCAAAATGGGAATGAATACCTCATTTAAAGCAAGCCCAAGAATAGCCGGTTCATCGGGCGGTCTTCCAGTATAAGTGCTGTGATAGATAGGCGCCTGACGCTGGGTGATGGTTTCAATAGTAAATACCGGAAAATCGGCAACTTCATTGTAATAGCCAGTATGATCACCATAAGGTCCTTCAGGTGCAAACTCACCGGGATAAATAAAGCCTTCCAGAACAATTTCAGCGCTGGCCGGCACTTGCAAATCATTCAGTAACGATTTGGCAACTTCGGTTTTGCTGCCCCGCAGTAAACCGGCAAAGGCATATTCAGATAGTGAGTCCGGCACCGGCGTGACTGCAGCTAGTATGGTTGCAGGATCGGCGCCCAAAGCCACCGAAACAGGAAACGGCTGACCAGGATTGGCCAACTGAAATTCTTTAAAATCCAGCGCCCCGCCCCGATGTGCCAGCCAGCGCATGATGACTTTGTTTTTGGCAATGACCTGCATACGATAAATGCCGAGATTCTGCCGCTCTTTATTTGGACCTTTAGTGATTACCAAAGGCCAGGTAATTAATGGGGCTGCATCTTCAGGCCAACAAGTTTGAATCGGGTAGTCGCCCAAATCTATTTCGCCGCCAGTCCGCACCAGTTCCTGACACGGTGGTGAACTAACTATTTTTGGTGCCATATTCAACACTTGTTTGAACACAGGAATTTTCTCCCAGGCATCCTTCATACCCTTGGGTGGCTCGGGTTCTTTTAAATACGCCAGCAACTCACCGATGCCCCGTAACTCGGTGACCGATTCCGCACCCATACCCATCGCAACCCGACGTGGCGTTCCAAAAAGATTGGCAAGTACCGGAATATTGGCGCCTTTGGGATTTTCAAATAATAGCGCCGGGCCACCCTGTTTTAAAGTGCGGTCGCAAATTTCGGTCATTTCCAAATAAGGATCGACTTCAACGGTAATACGCTTCAGTTCGCCCTGTTTTTCCAGCTGTTTGATAAAGTCACGTAGATCGTTGTATTTCATGACGCAATACCGTTATGCCTGAGCAGCGCATCAATAGTCGGTTTACGACCACGGAACTTGATAAACAAGTCCATCGCATTTTGACTTCCTCCTTGTTCAAGAATATTGGTTAAAAAAGCATTGCCGGCTTCCTGATCAAAAATACCTTTTTCTTCAAAAAGCGAAAAAGCATCACTGGATAAAACTTCTGCCCATTTGTAACTGTAATAACCCGCTGCATAGCCTCCGGCGAATATATGTGAAAAACCGTGGGCAAAGCGGTTAAATTTTGGCGGTTGAACGACGGCCACCTGTTCTCTGACTTGACCCAGAATTTCATAAATACGACCGCCTTTTTCAGGGCTATAGTCTCGATGAATTCTAAAATCAAATAAACTAAATTCCAGCTGTCTAACCATAACCATTCCGGCCTGGAAATTTTTGGCAGCCAGCATTTTGTTAAACAGGTGCTCAGGTAATTTTTCATCGGTTTGATAATGGCCTGAAATCAATGCCAAGGCTTCCTCCTCCCAGCACCAGTTTTCCATGAATTGACTGGGTAACTCCACCGCATCCCATTCCACGCCATTAATACCCGATACGCCCAGATAATCAACCTGAGTAAGCATATGATGCAGGCCGTGACCAAATTCATGGAATAACGTTATAACATCATCATGAGTCAGTAAAGCCGGTTCATCAGCAGTCGACGGGGTAAAGTTACAAGTCAAAAAGGCAATCGGAGCTTGAACGGTATCATCAATTAGTTTGCGCCCTACGCAATCATCCATCCAGGCACCGCCGCGTTTTTTTGCACGCGCATAAAGATCCAAATAGAACAGCCCGCGCAATTGTCCTGATTTATCGTAAATCTGGAACAATCGTAAATCGGGATGATAGCTATCAAAATCCAATACTTCGTTAATTTGTAGGCCATACAACTTTTCTACAATGGCAAACAGGCCTGGTAAAACACGGGTGATTGGGAAATAAGCTTTAACTTCTTCCTGAGACAACTGGAAAAAAAATTGACGCATTTTTTCTGAAATATAAGTCATATCCCAAGCCTGCGGATCGTCAATACCTAAATATTGATGGGCAAATTCACGCAACTCGACTAAATCCTTGCGTGCATTTCGCCAGGATCTGTCGGCCAGATCTTCAAGAAAGGCGGTGACGTCATCTGGCTTGTCTGCCATTTTGGTACTTAGGGACAATTCAGCAAAATTCTCAAACCCCAGCAAGCGTGCTTTTTCATGACGTAAAGCCAGGATTTTTTCCATGATCTCACTGTTATCCCAGTGTCCGGCATGCGGACCTGATTCCGAAGCCCGTGTTGCGTAGGCTTCGTAATGTTCGCGACGCAATTCCCTGTTATCGGCATACGTCATTACCGCAATATAAGACGGAAATTGTAGCGTGATCATCCAGCCGCTCTCATTGTGATTAGCAGCTGTCTGTTTAGCTTGAGCCATTGCGGAATCAGGTAGTCCAACCAAATCCAGCTCATCCTTGATGACCTTGTTCCAGGCATTAGTGGCGTCCAGCAGATTTTCTTCATAACTACTAGCAAGACTGGATAATTGTTGGCTGATATCCCTATAACGCTGTTTTTTATCACTATCCAAATCAATACCAGATAATTTGAAATCCCTTAGAGCGTTATGAATGATTTTTTGTTGTGCGATATCAAGCGTTACAAATTCTTCACTCTCTGCGATAAAACGATACGCTTTAAACAGGCCTTCATTTTGTCCCATTTCAGTGGAATAGGCACTAAGTTTTGGTAGGCAGGCATTATAAGCGTCGCGAAGAGGATCGCTATTGAGAACAGAATTCATATGACTAATAGGAGACCAAGCTTTGTTAAGCTTATCTTCAACAACTTCCATCGGCTCAATCAAATTCTTCCAATTATAATTTTGGGTCGCTGCAAGATGATCCTCTACGGAAGCTCGTGCATCTCGCAATAACTGGCTAATTGCAGGCACTATATCGTCCGGCTTTATTTGGGAAAATATTGGCAATGAAGTGTTAGTTAACGAAGGCATTTTCATAGTAGTATCAGGAAAGAAAATTCGTGGCTGCATTAAAAGGATATTTCGTTTTTAGCGTGACCCAATAAACGGGGTTTAATTGTATGAAAGTCATTTAGTAGACCTACACCCTGGATATAAACCATTTTGCGTCACCCAATTAATCATCTTGCTCAATCTAAGTGTAATTTTTTACTTTTATTGATAAAGTTTACCTTGAACAATACAATGTGCTTGCAGAGAGGTCCGGATAAATGGAAATAAAGACTGTTTTTTTGATGAAATTTTAGCTGACATTACGATGTCATTAACTATTTTGGCTTTTAATGACTAATTATTTGTTGTGATTATCAAAAAACAAAGCTGTTTTTGATAAGTGGTCATGCCAACTCTGCTGGTTTTTATCCACAAGCACCCACAAGAAACCCAGTCCCAAAAAAGACCATGAAAAAATAGATGCCGTAAATCGGATTAAAGCCTGTTTCCAGTTGATAGGTTTTCTGTCCGTGGTAAGCACTTTAACTTTCCAGGCACGCAAACCGAGGGTTTGTCCACCATGAGTCCAAAACCAACCATAAAAAATGAAGCTCACTAGCAACAAATAAAAGGGAAAGAAATATTGTTGCCCGGTAAACGCCTTCCCTGCATTAAACGGCAGTACTATGGCCGTGGCAACAAATAAAACTGCAATCAGGAGCAATAAATCGTAAAGTATTACGCCGAGTAGACGAAAAAAACCAGGCTTTGGCATAAGGTCATCGGCTGGTCTTTTTGAACATTTTAAACCAACTAAATTTTGAATATGGCTAGTTTTTGACCAAAATACATACACATTGCCATTAACGCTCCCAGCATCAGAAGAGAAAAAATAAATGGCGGCCTATGAAACAGAAGAATAAAGAAATCTGTTGCAAAAAGGCTGGTTAACAAAGGTTGGTCAATTAAGCTATTAAGAATCTTTTTGAACATAACAAATTCCAGTCAAGCACACTGAGGATTGTGCGAGTGTTTAAAAAATGGTTGTTTGATCTTCGATTTTAGTGGGATTGCAAGATTAAAACTCGCCGCTAAAAATCAGAACGGTGATTCTACTCCATTCAAAAGAGTAATGTAAAAGAAACTTGCCGTGAGATAGAATTCATTAGCAGTGCTATAATCAAAATAATTAATAAAAATAAACACAGTGTGAAGACTATTTTAAACTTTTTAAGAAAAATTATTAATCCTGTAATGGGCAGGGTGGAAGCATCAGTAAAAACTGAAACTGAACCCGGCGCCGCAAAAGTCAAAATTTATTCACGAGCGCAACATAATATTTCTCGATCCCAGATAAGTGAAAACGCGCTAAAGGTTTTGTACCGTTTGCAAGGTGAGGGTTACGAGGCTTACCTGGTAGGAGGGTGTGTACGCGATTTGCTTTTGGGGCGCGAACCCAAGGATTTTGATGTCGTCACCAATGCCGACCCTGATCAGGTTAGAAAAGTATTTCGTAATTGTCGGTTAATCGGGCGCAGATTTCGTCTTGCTCATGTACATTTTGGCCGCGAAATTATTGAAGTCGCAACTTTTCGAGGTGCTGGAGAGGAACAAAATGACAATCAGGTACTTAACAAAGAAGGCCGTTTATTACGGGATAATGTCTACGGCACAATTGAAGAAGACGTTTGGCGCCGTGACTTTACCGTCAATGCCCTTTATTACAATATCAGGGATTTTTCTGTAGTCGACTATGTCGGTGGCATGACTGATCATCAAACCGGGACACTCAAGCTTATTGGCGATCCGGACATGCGGTTCCGTGAAGATCCAGTTCGCATGTTAAGGGCAGTGCGTTTTGCCGTAAAACTCGGCTTTAAAATGGATCCTGATTGCGAAAAAGCGATGCATAACGACGCACCTCTTTTGGCCAGCATCCCCTCGGCCAGACTTTATGATGAAATGATAAAGTTATTTTTATCCGGCTATGCACTGCAAACATTTGAAATGTTAAGACATTATGGTTTGTTTCAAGTATTGTTTCCTGCTACCGAGACCAGCTTATCTACTGAGGAAAATGGATTTCCCCGTTTGCTGCTGATTAAAGCCCTTGAAAACTCTGATAACAGAATTGCCGAAGGAAAAACAGTGACGGCTTACTTTTTGTTAGCGGCTTTTTTATGGGAACCGGTGCAGATGCTGGCCAAACAAAAGATGGCGCGAGGTGAGATTGAATTTATTGCTTACCAGGATGCCGCCAGTGAAGTCATTTCCAGGCAGGTTAAGAGCACAGCAATGCCCCGGCATATTAGCATGGCTATGCGCGAGGTTTGGAGTCTGCAACCCAAGTTCAATGCGTGTACTGGGTCTAAACCGAGCCGTTTGATTGGTCACCCCCGCTTTAGGGCAGGCTACGATTTTCTCTTATTACGTTCCGAAACCGGAACTGTTGAACCTGAGTTGGCAGAGTGGTGGGGCAAATATCAAAATGCTAATGAAAATGAGCAAAGAAAAATGACACAGCCTCCTCGTAATTCCGCTGCTAAAAATTCCGGGCGCAAAAGAAGCTATCACAGAAAAGCTAAAAGCAGCACCCCAAACCCTGAATCCTGAAATAGTCGAGCAAAGATTAGCGATGATAAATTCAACTGCCGAATGGGTAACGGCTTATATTGGCCTGGGTAGCAATCTGGCAAATCCAGCCGAACAGATTAAGTTTGCACGCATAGCAATAGCGCAAATTATTGGTGTCAAGGAACTGGCATTTTCCGACTTATACCATAGCCCTCCAATGGGGCCCCAGGATCAGCCGGATTATGTTAACGCAGTCATGAGTATTACAACCGACTTGCCACCGCTAGACTTATTGCGCAGTCTACAACGGATCGAAAACGATCAGGGACGGATTAGAAAAGATCAACGCTGGGTTGCAAGGACATTGGATCTGGATCTTCTGCTTTATGGGGAGCAACTTATCGAACTACCCGATTTAAGCGTACCGCACCCGGGAATCGCAGAGCGTGCTTTTGTCCTGTATCCCTTGTATGAGATCGCACCAAATTTGTTAATTCCGGGAAAAGCTAATATTGCCGACCTTCTCGTTCACTGCCCCGTCAATGGATTAAAAAAATTGGCGGCTGAAAGATAAAAAACTAAAAGCCACTGTCTTTCGCCCTTTCTATAGAATCTCCCCCAATTTCCAGCTCAATTATTGTAAAAATGAATCACAATTCCTCCGCTGATATTTTAATGCCGTTATCAATTACGGATTTGTCTGCCATGAAACAACGCGGCGAAAAAATCTCCTGCCTAACGGCTTATGACGCAAGCTTTAGTGCCTTAATTGATAAGGTTGGTGTCGACATGATATTGGTGGGGGACTCACTAGGCATGGTGATACAGGGACACGACTCAACGCTTCCTGTGAGCATTAAGGACATGGTTTATCATACCCGTTGTGTCAGCAATGCCAGACAAAGAGCGTTTATCATTGCTGATTTGCCTTTTATGTCATATAGCACGCCAGTTATGGCGGCAAAAAATGCGGCCAGATTAATGCAGCTAGGCAACGCTCAAATGGTTAAGCTGGAAGGACCAAGATTCGATTGCGTCAGATTTCTCGTTGATCATGGAATTCCAGTATGCGGACATTTAGGTTTGTTACCCCAATCAATTAATCAACTAGGCAGCTATGCGATTCAAGGAAAAGAGCAAGTTGCCGCTGAAAAAATAATGGCAGATGCGCTGGAATTACAAAAAGCTGGGGCAGGGATGCTGGTGCTGGAGTGCGTCCCTGCATCCCTGGCTAAAATAATTAGCACACAATTATCAATTCCTGTCATAGGCATTGGTGCAGGCGTTGAATGTGATGGGCAAGTTCTGGTGCTTTATGACATGCTCAATATTGGCACTTCTAAACGCCCTCGTTTTTCCAAAAACTTCCTCAGTGAGGCTACAAATATTGAAGAGGCCATCAAGGCCTATCATCATGCAGTCAAGCAATTCCAATTTCCAGCAACAGAACATAGCTTTTAAAATTTATGCACAAAGTAAATAAGGTATCGGATTTACGCACTATTATAAGAGCGTGGCGATCAGCAGGTCAAAGCATTGCCTTGGTACCAACCATGGGTAATCTTCATGCCGGACACCTGTGTTTGGTTACTGAAGCTAAAAAGAAAGCAGACCGTGTTGTTGTAAGTATTTTTGTAAATCCGACCCAGTTTGGAGCAGGTGAAGATTTTGAATCTTATCCGCGAACCGAATATGAAGATCAGACAGCTCTGAATGAACTTGGAACTGATTTACTGTTCCAACCGGAAGTTTCAGAACTTTATGAGTCTGATGCCAAAACAGTAGTTTCGGTATTGGAACTATCTAAACGATATTGCGGAGCGTCACGACCTGGACATTTTGATGGTGTAGCGACCGTAGTTTGCAAGTTATTTAATATGGTTCAACCTGATGTCGCCGTATTTGGTTTAAAAGATTTTCAGCAATTGACGGTAATACGAACTATGGCCAGGGATTTAAATATTCCAGTCGACATAATCGGGGTAGAAACTGTCCGAGAGCAAAGTGGCCTGGCGATGAGTTCCAGGAATGGCTATTTGACTACTGAAGAAAAAATAGTTGCTGCAAAGTTATATCAGTCCCTATCCATAGCTCGCGATTGTATTTTAGCCGGACAACTAAGTTTTCAGGAAATAGAATGTAATGCATTGTTGTTTTTACGAGAATCAGGCTTTAAGCCGGATTATTTTAACGTGTGCAGAAGCGGTGATATGCAAAGCGCTATTGAAACTGACAAAGACCTTGTTTTATTAGCCGCGGCACGCTTAGGAAAAACCAGGTTAATTGACAACATTTATTTCTCCAGATAAGAAATAACAAAAAATTGTTCCGTTTGGAAAAGGCTAAAAGTTGATGCATTGTTGCAATTAATGCATAATATGCGGTTCTTAAAGGTATTTATATAGTGTTTTATTATGCAAATCACGATGCTTAAAGCGAAATTACATAGAGCGACAGTGACCCATTCTGAATTGGGTTATGAAGGCTCCTGTGCAATTGACGGTAATATTCTCGATTTATCGGGTATCAGGGAATACGAGCAAATACATATCTACAATATCAATAATGGTGCGCGTTTCACGACTTATGCTATTCGTGCAGAAGAGGGATCGGGATTGTTTTCCGTCAATGGTGCAGCTGCGCGCTTGGCGTGTCCGGGTGACCTGATTATTGTTTGCGCATTTGCTATAGTTGACCAAAATGAACAAGAGAAACATAAACCGACTCTGATTTATTTCAATGAAAAGAACGAAGTTCAGCGCTCAGCCAGCTCCATCCCCGTTCAAATGGTTTGATTGTGTTAATTAAAAAAGATTGACTATCTGCCTTAACGAGACATTTTTATAAGGACACGAAGCTTTACTGACTGCTTCGTGTCCTTGTGATAGTTTACCTTACTAACTTACCTGAATTTATTCCTTAAAAACTGAGTAAGCATCCACACAAACCAATTGATTTCCATGCGTTTTAAATCGCTTCCAATCCTTACCGCTCAGTAAAATTAATTTCATTACTGTTTTCAGTTAGCGTTATGCTTTGCTCTACCTCAGTAAGCACCTTTTGCAAGCCGATTCTCTTGACACTGTTAATAACCAATGGCGATTTAATCGCACCCTTAACAGTAGGCTGGGGATTTTCATCTTTATGTAGAATGATAAGAATCAACGTATCAGCAATATTTTCAATGCCCAATACCGCTTCCTCTTCATCGTTTAATGTAAAGTTGTAATTGATATTGAAAGTAGATGATTCTGCAACGGAAAAAACCAATGCTTCATCGTCTAACGATTGCAACCAAAAAACTAATGGATTTTCGCCTTCTTGATGAAACAGTTTAAAACGTTTTTGATCTTCAAAGCCCGGAATGCCATTAGGAAAACTAATAACGGTGCTGGGGTCAATGCTTTGTTCGCCTAAAAAACTTGATTTAATTTCCATAAAAACTCATATAAAAGTGAATGTAAAGGAAGCGTTAGTATAACTATATAGCCTCTAGGCTGCAGTATAGCAAGGCAGTTTCATAGCTAGAAATTTATCTTGATTTTACCCAATCTCCAATTTTAACGCCCAAATCACGTGCAGGAGTTTCCAAACTACCTATCGAGTAACGCGGAGCAATACTTCGAATCGTCAACACACCAACAGGTTGCTTGTCTTTTCCTATAAAACTAAAGCCGCCATCAAGATTCAAGTCGTTACCTGATGATTTATAAACCATCATTTGATCACCAACATTAATTCTCTCTTGTGCGCCTGCATCAATGATTACTTTATCGTCTTTAATTTCAATAATACGCGTTGCAAAAGGATAGCAACCTAAAGCCTGCCTAATATCGATACTGGCTCGATCTATAATATGCGTTATCTTCTCACCGGTTGAGGTAGAGTTAAAACGCTCACTCCCTACCGTATAAGTTGCCGGTATCCAGACATCCCCAATAACGTCATCGACATAACGCTGTTGGAAAAGTAGTGCCCCGGTAAAACCGTCATGTATATAAACATCAATGCCAATTCCACGCCTGGCGATAACATCACGCGCCAAACTCCTGGCGTATGCTAAAGGACCTGCACCTCTCATGTATTCACTGGACTCGACTTCCAAATCTCTAATGACGCCAGAGAGCACAAACTGCACACCGTTTGAAGCGGCCAACTGCATGACTTTTGATAAACGATAAGACGACTGATCTTGCGCTTCAGGAGCCAAGTCAGCTCTGGGGTATAAGTTAACATTGGTAGCATTATTTCCAATGAAATCTCCAGACTCTATTAAATAATTGTTTAGCTCTCGGGGAATACCGCCCGGTAAATCCTGGGTTTCATAGCCGATTACCTGCTCCTGCTTAACCAAAGGAAAAGCAGTTGCAATAATCCGTTTTCGATATTGGGGTGCACAAGCGTTTTTGCTGGATAATTCCACGGCAACAATAACATGATAGACGTTATCGGCTGTCCATTCCTTGATAATCTTAGTATTACTGACTGCCGAACTGGTACTCATCGAAAGTGTATCGAGAGGAACATTATTTTTATTAACCGTGGTATGACTGCTCACATTAACTGACGATTGCATGGATGCCTGGAGAATGGCATCCTGTAAAGCCTGTTTTTTTGCCAATAACGGCATCCCATTGCTAATCGGTGCCTGGCCTTCAACCGTAATTACATTACCAGAAACCTGATTTTGTGTTCCAGCTCTTGGCTGAGGACTGGTGCAAGCCTGGCATAAAAAACACGCGACCCAGATATATTTGAATAATATTTTTGCCATTTATCAAACCAATTCATTACTGTGAACAATGACGACATGACCTTTATTAAATGCTATTTGGGGCGATTTTCATAGCCATTTATTTCCTGTTAAATCCTTTGGTACTGGGGTAGCCGTAGCAATCACCGCCATAACAGGAAGATTTGACGCTTGATAGCGTGGTTGTGGTGGTTGGTGCCGTACTTTCAAAATGCGGACTTGCCCCTTCAGGCGCTTGTTGTTGAAGACATTGATTGATTACAGCACTGGAACCATTAATACATTCATAAAATTTAGGTGTTAAGTCCAACTCCACAACAGTTTCAAACGTATCATCACCCGCGTAAATATCGCTGCCTATCGGGGTGGTTCTTTTTACCCTTGCTCCCCGTAAATAAGCGTTAAGAAATACTTGATAACTGTCCTGGTTTACTTCCATATCCTCAACAGCGGTTTGGCCTCTTAACTGAATGCCATTAAGCTGCTCAGCCAAACTTCTGTAAGCATCCATTTTAGAGGCTCTCATAGCCATTAATTTAATTTGTGAGCGTGAATATTTATCGCTTTTTTCGACTGTCCCGTAGCCAATTGCATTAAGAGTTTTATTAGCATTGAAAGCCAGCGGTGAAGGACTTGGCTTTGTCGAAGCGCATGAACTCAATAATAAGCTAATAACCAATGCTGCGAATTTTAAAAGTTTAATGTTCATTTTACTAACTCCTGTTTTGTCATGCCAAATATAGCGGCTGATAAGTCCATTACTTAAATTTTTGTATTTTTTATGACAATCATGAATATATTCATGACGAAGCTAACCAGCGTAATTTTCCCTTGGCTACCGCATTGCATCAGAAGCCTGTTCTCTGTATCCTCCACCACATGCAAATTAATCTGATTTCAGTAGGAAACCGTATGCCGGGCTGGGTTCAGCAAGGCTATGATGAATATGCCAAGCGCTTACCCCGTGAATGCGAGCTGGTACTTAAAGAAATTGCTCCGGGCAAGCGCACCAAAAATAGTGATGTTGCCAGAATTGTCAAAGAGGAAGGCGATCGGATGATTGCAGCAATCCCACAAAGCACTCATATTGTCACTTTGGATATACCCGGAAAACCCTGGACCACTCCTGAATTATCAGAAGCGATGCAACGCTGGCTGGAAAGTGGCCAGCATATTTCGTTATTAATTGGTGGCCCTGAAGGGCTCGCAGACTCTGTAAAACAGCTCGCAAGAGAATCCTGGAGCTTGTCAAAACTGACGTTTCCTCACCCGCTGGTACGAATTGTTGTTGCTGAACAACTTTATCGCGCGTGGAGCATCCTTCACAATCATCCTTATCATCGCTAATGACTGCACAGATTATTCTTGCTTCAGCGTCTCCCCGACGCATGGAATTACTGGACCAAATCAAGGTAACTTACCGTGTCAACCCGGTTGATATTGATGAAACACCCTTGCCGAATGAAGCGCCGCTGGCCTATGTACAACGCTTGGCTGCCGAAAAATCCGCTGAATGTATCGCACAGCTTGGGGATAGCTTACCGGTTTTAGCCGCAGATACTGCTGTAATTTTAGATAACCTGATTATGGGCAAACCTAAAGATCAAAATGATGCATTTGCCATGTTGAGTCGTTTATCCGGTAAAATGCACCGTGTTTACAGCGCGGTTTCACTGAGAGGTCGGGAACATGGTCAAGTGGTTAGCATTACCGAAGTGACTTTCAGATCATTAACAGAAAATGAAATAACAGCCTATTGGCATAGCGGAGAACCGGCTGATAAAGCAGGCAGTTACGCCATTCAAGGTCTCGGAGGGATTTTTGTTGCATCTATAAACGGCAGTTTTTCCGGTGTAGTTGGCTTGCCCTTATTTGAAACCGCAGCGCTTTTATCCAAACAAGGTATAGGGATATTCAAATGAGTGAAGAAATCTTAATCAACGTTACTCCGCCTGAGACGCGGGTTGCAGTTATTGAAAATGGCGTTCTGCAGGAATTAATCATAGAAAGAACCCGGCAGCGGGGACTGGTGGGTAATATTTATAAAGGCGAAGTATGTCGCGTACTACCTGGTATGCAGGCGGCTTTCGTCGATATTGGTTTGCCCAGAGCGGCATTTCTACACCTTTCCGATTTGTGTGCGAAAGATCTGGAAAAAAAAGCCTCAGAAAACATTGAACACTATCTGCATGAAGGCCAACATATTATTGTTCAAGTTGTTAAAGATCCCTTGGGCAGTAAAGGCGCACGCTTAACCACTGAAATATCAATTCCATCCAGGTTTCAGGTTTATATGCCTTACGCCCACAACTCTGGCGTATCCCAGCGGATCGAATGCGATGCGGAACGAGTACGCTTGAGAAAATGTCTGGAAGGTTTCAGGCAGGAATTTCAATGCGGCGGCTTCATCGCTAGAACCGCAGCTGAATGCGTAGATGAAACAGTCTTGATTGCAGATATGACCTTCTTGTTAAAACTCTGGGAGTCCATCGCCGCCAAAATTGCCGACGCCAAACCCAAGCAATTTATCCATAAAGATTTACCTCTGAGCATCAGAACCTTACGAGACTTGTATCGCGAAGGAATAGAAAGAGTTCGGGTGGATTCCAGAGAAACGTTTCATCGTCTGGTTGAATTTGCGGAAATTTTTGTGCCGGAAATAGTACCGGTTATCGAGCATTACACCGGCGAGTGCCCTGTTTTTGATATTTACAGTGTCGAGGATGAAATTCAAAAAGCGCTGGAACGAAAAGTTAACCTGAAATCCGGTGGACATTTGGTATTTGACCAGACTGAATCAATGACCACAGTCGACGTTAACACCGGCGGTTATGTCGGCGGTCGCAATCTGGAAGAAACCATTTTCAAAACCAACCTTGAAGCAGCGCAAACCATTTCAAGACAGCTTAGACTCAGAAATCTAGGTGGCATCATCATTATCGATTTTATCGATATGCAAAGTGCAGAGCATAAAAAACAGGTATTGCAGGCGCTTGAACGGCATTTGCAAAAAGACCATGCCAAAACCAATATTACCGAAGTATCGGTCCTAGGCTTGGTAGAAATGACCCGTAAAAGAACCCGAGAAAGTTTGGAGCATATTCTTTGTGAACCTTGCAGCGCCTGTGGCGGTCGAGGCGTTCTTAAAACCGCGGAATCGATGTGCCTGGAAATTTTTCGGGAGATTATCCGTGAAGTCAGGCAATATAAGGTTCAGAAAATTCTGGTTTTAGCGTCCAATGAAGTCGTGGAAATGTTACTCGATGAAGAAGCTGACATGCTTGCTGAACTGGAAGTATTTTTAAGTGTGCGCATCAAATTCAGGGCTGAGGCCGAATACAACCAGGAGCAATATGATGTGGTTTTGCTTTAATCCATACGTGGGAGCCACGCCTTCGTCGCGACTAACGCGTAGTCTTGCGTCTTGAACCTTTAGCCGTTAATCCAATCCAGTGATCCATCACATCAAGCGAGCCACGCGGCATCTCATTTTCTGGTCTTTGATCTCGACAGCTCTTGGTTTATCAGGTGTTCGCCTAATATTGCTGGAAATTGAGCATTATAAAACCGAATTGGCGATCCAGGTCAGCGAACTTGTTGGCTCACCGGTAAAAATAGGCCGTCTTGGCGCAAAAATGCGCGGTTTTAGTCCGCAACTGGTACTAAAAGACCTCATTCTTGATGAAAAATTAAACGCTGCCTCTGCAAAACCAGATATCGAGGTTGCTGAAATACGGATAGGCATTAATTTACTGGACCTGTTGAGCAGCAGGGATGCATTATCCTCATCCTGGGTCACGGTAATCGGTGCAAAGCTCACAGTTAAGCGGCTGCAGGACGGCAAAATCGTTATTCTCGGTTTAAAGTCTGATGAAAGCCAGCCGCAGTGGTTATTGCAAGGCTCGAAACTTCAGGTTTTAGCGAGTGAAATTACTTGGCTGGATGATAAAAATCCTGATCAGCAACCACTAATCAATCGACTTGACCTCACGATTAACAATTATGGTGAACAACACCGGCTTAATACCGTACTTAAATTGCCTGCAAAAATAGGTAATAATTTAAGGCTATCGATGGAGTTTAAAGGCAATATTTTTGAACCATCGACAATTGACGGCACTATTTATGCGGAAGGGAATGCTGTTAATTTGGCTGAACTTGCGGCTAACTTCGACTCCACTCAGCCATTGCTTATAGCCACTCAAGCAGCCAGCACCCAAACTAATCGCTGGTTGAGTGGAGGCGAAGCCCGTGATCAAATCGCTATCAATTTAGGAACCGGAGATTTCAAAATTTGGGGTAATTGGCAACAATCACAACTGATGTCGGCTGATGGCTTAGCGCAGATTCAAGAATTGGGCATGGTCCGCCAAGACAAGCAGACATTTTTTGTTAAATCACTTACCACCCGTTTGCACTGGGGATTAAGTGATTTTATCAACGGCATCAGTAAACGTTGGCAACTCGATATAAACGATTTTTCTTTAGAGACCCAGGATAGCCATAAAAATGATAAAAAATGGCCATCCTTGCAGCTCAGCGTTTCCGGTCATCATAATGACGATAAGCTCTTACCAAAAATTGCACTGTTTATTAAACAACTGGATTTACAGGAAGTTTCCGATTTAGCCCTATTTTTTGGCCGATTACCCGATGAACAGGCAGCTAAGCTAGTCAATGCTGAAGTTAAAGGCTCTCTGGAAAATCTAAGCCTGTTCGTTAATCCCAATGAAAAATCTATTGCCGTTGACGGCAAATTTGCAGGCCTCACTTCTGCGCCATTTGCTCAAATACCGGGCGTTAACAATTTAACAGGACAAATCAAAGGCAACGAAAAAGCCGGTTCTTTAACCCTGGCAACTGAAGATATGCTAATCCAGGCTCCCGATCTTTTCCGGGAAGATATGGTCATCAAAAGACTTAAAGGCAGGCTAAACTGGAAACAAGCAGACACTGACTGGACAATATCCAGCTCGGAGCTGACATTAGATCTGAACGGCTTGCAAAGCATAAATAGACTCAGTCTGGTAGTTCCAAAAAAGAGTGAGCCACCTTTTCTGGATTTACAAACATCATTTATCAGTAATGATATTAGTCAGGCTAAACATTACTTTCCCACCAAAGTCATGAAACCAGCCGATGTAGTCTGGTTTGATGCGGCATTTTTGGGCGGTCGGGTACTTAAGGGCAGCCTATTATATGTCGCCAAATTGGGCATTTTTCCTTCCAAACCACAAGATGGCGTTTTCGAGGCTTTACTTGATATAGACCAGCTCAATCTGTCATATGTGCCTGATTGGCCAAAGTTAAGTAATGTGGTTGGCGAGGTGACCATAATACAAAAATTTATGACTTGCGAAATAGAGCAGGGGCAAAGCAATAATCTTAATATCACCCAGGCTACTGTTATTAATCCGGCCTTGGGATCAAGCAAAATTGTTACCGTTACGGGAGAACTGGAAGGAGAAATAAGTGATGTCTTCAAGTTCCTGCAACAAACTCCGCTGGTTTCAGAAGTGGGCTTTTTGGTGGATGCGGTTGTTCCTCAAGGCAGCACTAAAGTCACTCTTGATCTCACCTTACCTTTGGCGCCAGGGCTAATGCCAAAAGTTTTTGGCAAGGCGCTGTTTGATCAATCGAGTTTAAATGTTTCCGCACTTGATTTACAGATCAATAAAATTAACGGGGAATTAAAATTTACCGAATTTGGCGTTTATAGCGATACCATTCACGCTTTAGCTTTAGGGCATCCTATCAAAGTTAATATCAACAGAGCAGATCATCAGCAAACTTTTCTCGATATAACAGGAACAGCCGGGGTTGATGAATTGCAGCAGCAATTCAAAATGCCTGGCTGGGAGATTGCCAAAGGTTCAATGGCTTACCAATTAAAACTGGGGCTACCTTATCCAGGCAAACCTACCGAACTTGCCGTTGAGTCCAATCTTGAAGGCCTGACCTTAGCCTTGCCAGACTTTTTAGCCAAAACAAAAAGTCAGAAAAAAAACTTGTCGCTGACTTTTGGTTTGGGTGGTGAAACCCTATTACCCATAAAAATCAATTACAACGAGCAATTTAAGGCTGCTATCAAATTAAATTTAGCTCAACAACGCCTTCATTCAGGTCATATCCTTGTTGGCCCGGGTGAAGTTGAGCAGACCACAGAACCCGGTTTGTTTATAGACGTTGATCAGACCCCTTTAATCCTGCAAGACTGGATGGGATTGTCGGCGTTTCAAAATAACAAATCCACAAACGAAAGTGCTGGTAATAACATCAGGCAAATCATAGTTCATAGTCAAAATGCACAATGGAAAAACACGGCTCTGGGCGCTTTTGATTTATCGTTAAAACCACAGGGCAAATATTGGCTAGGTCTAATTAATAGTTCATTTGCCACAGGAACAATGCAAATTCCAACGGCCTTGAAAGGTTCGGAAAAGATCATTTTGGACATCAGCTCATTAAATCTGTCGGCGTTTAAAGATCCCAAAGCCGAAAATAGCGTCGCTGAAGTTACCTCCGCAAAAGAACCAGAACTTGACCTCGATCCGGCGACTTTGCCTTTACTCTCACTGACCGCTGATAAAACTTTTTGGCGATCGGTAAATCTGGGCCGCTTGTCTTTGGAAACCGAGCGCATACCAGGCGGGCTCGGATTCAAAAGTTTAGCCTTGAAAGGAGCCGATTTGTCAGTTGCCATGTCGCGCGGCGACTGGACACATCAATCTGGTGGAAAAACCAGTGACAAACATTCAAAAACCAATATTAACGGTCGCCTGGAAATTGCCCGAACAGGTGAAATGCTTGAGCAGTTGGGCATTACAAAAGATCTGACTGAAACAACCGCAGTTATTGACTACGCTTTAAACTGGGATGCGGCTCCCTATCAATTTTCGTTAGCGGAAGTAAAAGGTCGCTTGGACTTTGATTTAAACAATGGACGCATCTTAAGTATTGAACCCGGACTAGGCCGGATATTGGGAATTCTGGCGATGGCTCAGTGGATAAAACGGGCGCAGCTCGATTTTAGTGATGTTTACAAAGAGGGCTTGACGTTTAACAGCATCAAAGGGCATTTTGATTTATTAAACGGTATTGCCTCCACGCATGATTTAGTCATGGACGCAATTCCTGCAAAAATCACCATTAACGGCGATACCGATCTGGTTGGCCAAACGCTTGATGACATAATCAATGTCACGCCTAAAAGTGCTGACGCAGTCCCTATTGCTGGTACAATTATGGGAAAAGTAGCCTCCATTGTTGGGAGATCTTTAACAGGCAAAGATCAGGAAGGCTTCTTTTTTGGCTCTCAGTATCTGGTAAAAGGAAACTGGAAAAGCGCCGAAATCGTACCGATGTATAAAAATGGAGGATTGTTACAGAAAACCTGGAATGGTATTACCGACTTTCCATGGCTGCGACAAGAAGAACAAAAATAAAGTATCGACTTAACAGAGAACAAAAATTCAACACATATAAACTGTTTTTGTTGAATTTCAACAATCGCCTCTGCTGAGTTATCGCAAATTAAAGGAGAGCAGTATGAGTAGATGTGCGGCAATACAAATGGCCTCAAGTCCAAATATCAGCGCTAATTTGCTGGAAGCCGAGAAATTGATCGCTGAAGCCGTCAAAGCAGGTGCTAAATTGGTGGCGTTGCCAGAAAATTTTGCCTTGATGGGTGATCATGAGCTGGACAAAATCAAAGCAAAAGAAGTCGACGGTTCAGGGCCGATCCAGAATTTTTTGGCCTCTGTAGCCAAAAAATATGCCGTTTGGGTTGTTGGCGGTACTATTCCAATAGCAGGCAATGACAGTAACAAAGTTCGTGCGGCCTGTTTGATTTATAACGACTTGGGCGAAAAAGTTGCACGCTATGATAAAGTTCACTTATTTGACGTCAGTGTGCCCGGCAGTAATGATGTTTACCGCGAATCTGACTCCATTGAACCCGGCACTGAGCCAC
>CAILCX010000017.1 GCA_903832775.1 uncultured Methylobacter sp.
AGGAACTGCAAAATCAACAACAAATGCAACTCCAGCGCCAACAGGCTGAACGCGCCCAGCAGGAAGCCCAACAACAACAGCAACAAATGCAGGAAGCTGCCCGCCAGCAGGAACTGCAAAATCAACAACAAATGCAACTCCAGCGCCAACAGGCTGAACGCGCCCAGCAGGAAGCCCAACAACAACAGCAACAAATGCAGGAAGCTGCCCGCCAGCAGGAAATGCAAAATCAACAACAAATGCAAGCACAGCAAGCTGAACGGGCAAGAAGAGAAGCAGAACAAAGGGCAAAATCAGAGGGCGCGAATCCTGGTGCCCCTCGTTAGTCAATCAGAGTTGTTTAACTCCAAGGTCACGCTGTCTTAGATCAATCCATGCCTATTGGCAGCCCGGATTGACCGGATAGATGATCAAATCTGACCAGTTGACCTTCTATTGTACTTTTAGATAATTGTTATAGCACTACGTAGCCTTTCAATAGCGCTAATGAAAGGCTTAAGGAAATAGCTGCAGATCATATATTAAGCCTTGCAGAGGTTTATAATTCACTATTAAATCACCTAAGCCGGAGCTTAAACTTATGAAAACTCAACTTTACAAAATGGCAACTCCTGTTTCACTTAAAAAACAGGCCTAATTGGTATCCATACTTCAAGTCCATTGGTATGTGGTCTACGATGCTATTAATACGATAAGGTGCAGTCTTCGCGAAGACAATAAGTAAAGGTATTGCACCACATGAAAACACCTAAATCATGCGCTTTTGCTATAGCAAACCACCAATCCTAGACAAATTGGTGATTTTCCCAAGGCAATGTCACCTTACTTGTTGTACACCGTAAAATTAATCAATGAGTTATTGATTTCGATCAATAATAAATCTAATAATTAATGCGAAAATGAGCCTCCCTACTAAGGGTTAGACAGGCTCTCTTCCTTCTTAAATTTAAGAAGGAAGAATCATGAATTTATATTAAATACCGGAGAAGTCATGAAAATTGTTAGTCATTTATTATTACTAGTTATTGCAATTGTAACATTAACTGCTTGTGAATCAGGTAAAGGCCCCAATAAACCAGCCGGTACTAGCGCTACACATATATCAATGAAATAAGTTGCTTTGTAAACAGAACGATTATAACGAAGGTTGCTTAATTCAACTGAAATAATCCTCTTTGATAAACGGGTAACTGATGCAAGTTACCCGGATATATAAACGATATGAATCTCTTTAGTGACTATGAGCATAGAAATCTGTATTGCAAGGTTCAATAATGGCTTTTAATAGGTTTAGCTCAATAATTTTTATAGCCCGCTGTTTAACTTGAATGATTTTTTCTTTGCTGAGTGCGGTCAATTGCCGGCTAATGGTTTCATGACTAATGCCTAAATAATTGGCAATATGATGCCTGTGCATACTTAAGTTAAATTCCGATTTTGAATAACCTAATGCCCCGTATCTCTTCGATAACATTAATAGAAAAATAGCCACCTTTATCTTAGCTGAGCTTTGCCCAAGCAATAGCATCTGCTCATGGTTAGCCGTAATTTCTTTACTAAAATTTCGCGTCATCTGGTGCTGAAGATTCGGTATTTGTAAGCACAATTCAGTAAGGTGCGTTAATGGCAATTCGCAGACAGAACTTGTCTCTAAGGCATCAACGGAACTACAAAATCGCCCTTCAAACAAAGCATCCAAACCCATCAATTCGCCTGGCAAATAAAATCCGATGGTTTGCTCCAAACCTTCTGCGTTACTTATATAACTTCTGAAAGAACCGGTCTTTACAGCATATAAACTTTTACAGGTTTGATTTTTTGAGTATAAAACATCTTTAATCTGTAAGGGTTGTTTGTTTTTTATGATAATTTCCAGCGCCTCAATCTCAGTAATTTGAAGTCCGAAAGGAAGGCATAAATCAGATAATCTGCAATTTAAACAGGACATTTTTGATGAGTTGGGAGTCATTAAGTTTAGGCTAGATTGAAATCTAGAATCTCGTTCCTATTTTTAATATCAGGCACCTGAAATCTATATTAACACAGTGTTAGCTGGGATCGGGTGGAGATCACCCTTTATCTGTCAGGACATATTGCAATTTTCCGCCTCCAGCGCTTAGATTCTGAGACTTAATTTGTCAGAAAATAGAATGGTACCAATAAACCTCACAGCCATAATCGATAATACTAAATATGCCGAACAGAATAAACCACATCAATCGCGAACGATGCTTCGACTATCAGCCAAATCCATAAATCCCGTGCCCATAAATTAGTTGGATATGTTTCCGGGTGTTACAGTTTTGGTGCAATTAAAAGTGTAATTGCACAATATTAAGGCAAAAAAATAATTTCCCACCTCTATTCATCTACGATGTAATTATTTTTATAAATTAAAAATAACCTTATAATCAATAAATTATTTTTACAATTGCCACCAAAAACAGCTCTACAGACTTATCAAATAATTCATGGCTTGATGCTTGCTTATATCAAAGACATGTCCGCCTTTGTTGGTATTCAAGTGAAACCAACAAAGAAGTTAATAATCTATATTGGACATTTGAACTAGCTGCACACTTAGTACAATTCATCGGTTATTACGATTCACATTATTTAAAGGCAAATACAATGGACTTAAAAAATCTCCTACTCACAACCATGATGTTTGCAGTCAATATTTTTTTATTTTGCGCAGCTTTAGCCAAATTATCGATCGAATAACATCGGGTTATGTGTATTTCTGATAACAATTTAAAAGACGAGGGCTAATTGAAACACTTTGGCTAGTTTAACAAAGTCACCCTAACGTCTATGGCATTTAAAATACAACCCAAGCCAAACTGATGAAAGATTGAAACATCTGCAGCATCTCGACCAAAGGCAATAACCACCCTTCCCCCGCGTGGTTCTGTTTGGGTAGGATCAAACGCATACCATTGATCACCGATATAAGCTTCAAACCAGGCGTGCATATCCATCGGTTCAAGCTGATATAAATAGCCTACAACCAACCTCGCAGGAATACTGATACTTCGACATAAAGTGATAGCCAACTGAGCAAGATCTCGGCATACGCCGTAACCATGATTATGCACCTCGATAGCCGATAACGGGGAATCACTGGAACCTGGCATGTACTTGATGGAATGACGAACCCACTCTGAAATCTTACTAACCTGATCGTAACCAGGCACAATATCGTAGACTATGTGCCTGGCGAGATCACCAAACCGGTCTGATTCACAATAACGGCTAGGTAATAAATAAGAGAGGACGGATTCCGGCAAGCGCTGTATTTCTACAAACTCAGCCCCCGGTGCAGTAGCGATGGTTTCCGAAGTGATGGCTTCATAGCATGTTTGAATTACAAATTCACCGTGAGGAGCTACCAGTCGCTGAAGAAAATTACCATAGCTGTCGATGTTTTCGACAATTTGTATCTCAGGAACAGTTGTATAACTTGATTTTACAAGTTTTTGATTGGCGCCATTATATGGACGCAGCATCAATATCAATGCCGTAGAGTCATCTATCTGAAAATTTAACTCACAACTCACTTGCAACTTCATATAACGATCTCAAAGCAAACGACTATTAACGCCCTATTTAGCAGCATTAAAGCCCTACCGATTGAATCTGGCCATAAGCATGTCTCAACCACATTTTAACGCGTTGCCGTTCCAGTAAACCCAAAGCATTGAGGCTTTCAGTATCTTTATTCATTGCAGCCCAAAAACTGGAACTATTACCATCGATTTTAGTCATGACCGGGGCATGCAGTCGCTTCAAGGTTATAGTTTGTGCATTCAACGCCAAAGCCCGTTCTTTAACGCCAGATGCTTCAAAGATAGAGAAACTCTCATCACGAAGCTGATTTTGCACCAGTATGTAATTTAAACGCGAGCCATATTGATTCAGCAATTTATCCAGCAGATCAACACAATCTTTCCCGGAATCCATGACATTCCAATAAAAAAGTGAAATCCCCATTTCTTCTGCTAATTCCAGCACGCCTGAATCATCTAACCACTTTGCCAGCGGGTGATGAGTTTGGGCTGCAAGATCAACCAAAATCCGATGCTGAGTATTTTCTGCGGCAGCCTCAATGATTGCATCCAGACTTTGATAATTATCTATGACCGTCGGTGAGGCATAGTCGGCATAAAATCGGAGCAAGGAACCATGAGACCGGTCAGTATCAAAACCGATAAACGGAATTTTATTGCCTATCATGTATTGAGCCAAAACACGTGCTACAACTGATTTACCTACGCCGCCTTTTTCACCGCCGATAAAATGAATAGTACTCATTGTTTGTCCATAAGGTTATTTATATTCAGAGTTATTGTTTTATTGGAATATTTATGTGATTTAGAAGCTCAATCAGACTTAAGCAATAAATGAACCAACTAGTCCATCTTTATTACTATAAGCTACATCTCTAATAATAAAGGCCTTAAATAGCTGAACAAACCTTAAACACAAAAACGACAAAGCACAGATATGGTGCAAAAATTACATTCCCATTCTTATTTGGTGCAAACTTCTGCTATTGATATAGCATCCCAATATTAGTATTTATTCTGAAACTCCTGAAATTTTCCCGAAATTGAAATCTTTTATTCAAAAATAACCATAAAAACAACGCATCAGCCTAAGGTACAAATCTCGAAACACCTTGATTTCGATAAAAACAATAATGACTTTTATAATGGCACAAAATATGCTTAATCTTCATATACGCATTAAAGTTAACACTTAAAAATATTTACCCGACATGAAACAAAATGATTCCCTCGATAAACTTGACGTTTATTATCATCAGGTACATGAAATCATTTTAAGTCGTCAGGATTGGGTCAGCGGTTTACTACCCGCCAGTACGTCAATAAATGCACATGGCAACTATACCGATGCCTGGGTAAGGGATAATGTCTACAGTATTTTAGCTGCCTGGGGCTTAGCTCTCGCTTACCGTCGCGCAGAGGAAAATCAGGGACGAACTTACCTTCTTGAACAAAGCGTTGTAAAACTGATGCGCGGACTGCTTACTGCGATGATGCGTCAGGCGCCCAAAGTTGAAAAATTCAAACACACACAAAATCCGCTTGATGCTTTACATGCAAAATACGACACAAAATCAGGCAATATTGTCGTAGCCGATCATGAATGGGGACATTTGCAACTGGATGCCACTTCATTATTCTTGTTAATGCTGGCACAAATGACTGCCTCGGGCTTACGTATCGTGTTTACAATTGATGAAGTCAATTTCGTGCAAAATCTGGTTCACTACATCAGCCGGACTTACCGGACACCGGACTTCGGAATCTGGGAGCGCGGCCATAAAATCAATCATGGTATTGCCGAATTAAATGCCAGCTCCATCGGTATGGCTAAAGCCGCACTGGAAGCCTTATCGGGCTTTAACTTATTTGGTGACGAAGGTGGGCAGGCTTCTATTGTTCATGTCATCAGTGACGACATAGCCCGAACCCGCATTACACTGGAATCATTACTCCCCAGAGAATCTCTTTCCAAAGAAACCGATTCCTCCATTCTCAGCATTACCGGGTATCCGGCCTTTGCCGTGGATAATCAATTACTGAGGGCAAAAACGGAAGCCATTGTTCACGAAAAACTGGAAGGTCCCTATGGTTGCAAGCGTTTTTTATTAGATGGCCACCAAACTTCGATAGAAGATGGGCAGCGACAATATTACGATCCCCATGAATTAAAGCAATTCCAGGATATTGAATGCGAATGGCCATTGTTTTTTACGTATTTTCTGCTCAACAATTTATTCAATGGTGATAAAGCTGCCGCTCAGCAATATCGAGCAAAACTTGAAAGTTTGCTGGTAGAACAAAATGGCCAACAATTACTACCTGAACTCTACATTGTCCCCAAAGAGTTAATTAACGCCGAAAAAGCCAATCCAAACAGCCAGCAACGTGTCCCTAATGAAAATATCCCTTTGGTTTGGGCGCAAAGTCTTTTTATTTTGGGCTGCCTGATTCAAGATGATTTGCTAAGTTGTGATGATATCAATCCCTTAAGACGACACAAGGTTTTTAAAAACAACCAAGGTTGCAAACTGCAAATCCAATTATTGGCGCAGGATGAAACAGTACAAAACAGTTTATTGAGCTATGGGATTTGCACTCAAACTTTGGCAGAACTTGCGCCTATCCAGATACGGGAAGCCAGCGAACTGGCCGAAGCCTATACCCATGTTGGTCGAAATGACCGCATTGGTTTAACTGGTCGACCCTTGAGACAACTAAGAACACTGGCAACCTCCAAGGTCTATGTATTGGCGGGTGAGCGTTTACTCTTTTTACCGCAATGCCTCAATCAAAAGGGATTCTACCTAGCATTGGATAATCGCTTGCTGATAGAACGTCTACGTCTGGAGCTATCCTATATTTATAAACATTGGGACAGCCCCGGTAATCCTTTGGTTGTTGTGGCAATAAAAAACAATATGCTTGATAACCACTATTGCGGCATGCTGATTAACTTCATCCGTGAACTGCAACAAGGTTCAACTCAAGGCATTTCCTTGCAACTGGGCACGCTGTTGGATTTTATTGAAACGTCAAGCTATGAAAAAATCAATTATCTGCATGATTTTGAATTTTCAAAAGCGTCCTGGAAAGACGCTAAGCGACCTTTTGTTGATATCCTACCTTTTGATAATTTGCCGGCAACACCCTTGAATACTTTCGCGCTGCAGGCTATGAGCTTAAGTACTGATGGTGCATTGATAGAGCTACTTAAAACCAATGCTAATCTTTATGTTCAACTTGAATCATTAAGTTTGCTAAGTGTTCGCAATAACCTGGAATACGACACAGGCTTGACTGCGCATGACGGCACTACCGGTTCTGTCGGTGATTTTCTGGAAGAAATTTATCAACGCGCAGGCGATCAACATGTGTGGTATGTGGTCAGACGCAGCGCAGGTTTGCTGGGAAAATATGATATAAATCTCGAACAGGCAGCCACCGAAATACTTGTTCGTCAACATGCACTTACTCTGGCTCGAACTTACAGCAGTCGCGCAACTTTGACGCGCCCCGCCGATTCTTCAGAAATTCTACAAACTATCTGCACCTATGATAATGATGCCCGCGAACATATAATTCTACAGGAATTGATCATTTATCTGGGCATGTTGATCAAGTCCAACCCGGAACTGTTCACAGACATGCACACGGTTCGCGTTGGACACATTCTCCAATTAATTATCGTGAGACAAAATCGCGAATCTATTTGCGGCTCACTGGATGAGGCGTTTAACATAATTCTTTCTTTACCGCCATATGAATTATCTTACAAAGTTAAGGCATGCCTCGAAAGTTATAGCAAGGCAGTGAACATAACTGAGTTTAATGGCGCTCTGAATGACAAGAATCCTCAATATAATCTTACCTTCACCGGTTTCTCACAAATGAGGGATTCTTTAGAAGCCAGAAATGACTGGTACCAACAACGTGAGATACAAGGAAGTATTGGGCGAGAGAACAATGCTTTCTACAGTAGTGTCAGGCTTATTCTGCACCATTGCGAAGGATTGACCATAGGCGAAAACCAGAGCATTAAAAACCGGCTTGATAGTAGGAACACTTTGTCACAAATGACGGCAGACGAGCAAAGTTTCAAATTACACATACATCATTTGCTTAACAAAATCCAGGCTCCTGTGCATCGCCAATTAACTGTCGAGGCGTTAAAAGTTATCGCTATTTTTTTCTCTGAAAATGCCTCTACTCACATAGAAGAGACTTTATCTACAGACGTTATTATTAGCTATGCTGTAAGAGCTAGCTGGTTAAGGTTACACTCTGATGATGAAGATTTTTATGAAACTCATGAACCATTGGCATGGCAGGACTTTTTTAGGACTTCACCACGCAAAGTAGCTGAGGGTATTTATAATTCATTTCTTGAACTTGAAAGAAACAAGAGTTTGGTTTCAGACGGGGAAGCAGTAAGACAAGCTTAAAAATACCAGGCATAAACAGTATGCCCGGTAAATAGTTGAACTTTAACAAGAGCTAATTACTTTTTGAGCAGTTTCTGGCCACGTTCAATCAAAGTTTGTCTGTTAATTACCAGAACATAACTGAATAGGCCCAATAATAAACCAAACAATAATTTCCCAAACGCAGACCCTTCGCTTTCAGCTGACGGAGCAGCTGGCGCCCATTGTTGCTGGACAGTTTGTACCGCAACTTTTGAAGCTGTGTAATCGCCTTTTGGATCAGGCAAACCCAAACTCCTCCAGGCGTCATAATCTTGCCAAACCGGGTAGTTGCGTTTCCAGAAGCCTTTGGTGAAATAAGGAGCAAGGCTCATTCCATGAGCTTTGGGTATGCCTTTTTCATCAAGAAAATCCCTGTAAACGACCAAACTGATATCCCCACCTTCACCGACACCATTAGTAGTAAACGATTTTTCAACGTGATCATGGAACATCCAGATCCCTTGCCCAAAACTGTGCAGACCGTCATCAACACCGCTTAATTCCAAATCCAAACGCTGGGCAGGAACCAAACCATGCACGTCACGAGTGATATAAGAACTGGGGCCATTATCAACGCCATCGTAATGAGTGACGGTCGGTTTGTGGCCGTGAATATGCAAAGCAAAAGACTCGGTGTGACCGTTCAGAACCCGTAGTTTAACTTTTTCATCCTTTTGCATTTCAATCAACGATTCCCTTAAAGTATAAGGAAAGGATTTACCGTTAAGCATGAAATAATCATCCGTGGCATCGGTGGTGTCATATTCCATGTTCATGTGTTTGGCGATCAGGCGTGGATCATTTGCTGACCGTGCAACCAGTTCATGTAATTCTTTATCAGCCGATTGGTAATGCAAGTCATACTCACGGGCATATTTTTCAAGCACTGCAACTGAAGGATGACGCACCTGGCCTGCCCCGACATTAAGCGTTTGCGGCCAGTTGTTGGGACGGTTTTCTTCGACGATAAAGATGCCCTGCAATCCCATAGGAATATGTGTATGCGGCTGGACATGGCAATGGTAATACATGGTGCCCGGCTGGCGAGGCTTGATAACATAAGTTTTGCTTTCGCCCGGCATGGTGTCCATATTACTGGTTTGACCAACGCCGTCATTACCGCCGCCACTATGATCCATAAAAGGATGATCAATGCCGTGTAAATGAATTGAATGAGGCAAATAATGCGTATTTTCCAAAACCAGCCATACGACATCATCCTGCTCGACACGAATCACCGGAGACGGGACCCGCAGCAAAGGATTGGCGATCGGTTCGTAAATGCTCAGTGTCGACATATCACGTGTTTTTGGTGCATAAACCCAAAACGTCGGCTGAATGCCCGGTGCAATATCAAACGTAGTCGTCGGATCCTTCATGTCCGGCGAATGCCCGTTCAGTTCGGCAATTTCAAGTTTTATAATAATTTTATCCGGATCGCCATCGCCGTCGACATCGTCAGACATGGTAACGGCATCAGCCGCAAGCTGGGTTTGCATGAGCGTTTCCATCGAAACGCCATTGGTACCCTTTACAAAGGCCGCAATATCGGCAGGATTATCAGGATTACAAAGTCGTGAGGCTTGTATTTTTACACCATCAATAACTTGTTCTTCACGCCATCTGGCAGGCGTAAAGTCCGAACAGACTTCCTCTACCGGCCCCATGTCAACCTTGGCAGAAGGAGGTAGATCACTCGCCGCTTGACTCCATGGATGCACTAGGAGCAGTGTGGCACTCCAAATGAAAGTAAGAAGATTTTTTCGCATACGCCAACCTCAGAAAAATACATTATAGTAATGACACACCGCTAAACGTAAGCGGGATAATAACCAGACCATTTTAACCGAATATCCTGGAGAATCCATTTTTAACGTGACTGCAGGATATATTCATCAATAAAGAATACCAACCAATTAAAAAATATCAACCCTATCCGGACATTAAGGTTTTAACATGGATTGCAACACTGGCCGCTAACGCCTTGAGATTGTAGCCGCCTTCCAGGACTGAAATAAGCCTGCCCTGACAATACTTGTCAGCAATCATCATTAACTCTTCAGTTATCCATTTGAAATCATCTTCAAGCAATCTGATGGAGGACAAAGGATCATCTTTATGAGCATCAAAACCGGCGGAAATAAGCAATAACTCAGGTTTGAAGTTTCTTAAGGCCGGCAAGATAATGCAATTGTACTTATGTCTAAATTCATCACCTGTATCGCCTGCAGACAGTGGCACATTGAAGATATTACCCGCCCCGGTTTCTCGCGGATGACCGGTACCGGGATAATTAGGCATCTCATGGCTGGAAGCGTAAAGCACATTAGCATGATTATAAAAAACTGCTTGTGTACCATTGCCATGGTGAACATCAAAATCAACAATGGCAATGCGTTCAATTTGATAATGTTGTCTTGCATAATTTGCAGCGATAGCGACATTGTTAAACACACAAAAACCCATGGCAACGTTCGGTTCAGCATGATGCCCAGGTGGACGAACCGCACAAAAAGCATTGTCCGCAACACCAGACAGAACCTTATCGACAGCATCACAAACTGCTCCAACCGCACGAAAAGCCGCAGATTTTGTACCGGGCGACAACACGGTATCCTGATCCAGATACTGTAGACCATGAGCGGGCATGGCTTGCAGGATAGCATCAATAAAAGACGGGGGATGAACCAGTCTGATTTGTTGCTCTGTTCCCAAAGGTGCAGCTTGTCTTAGTAAACTGCAAAACGCAGGAGCTAACAATGCATTTTCAATACTTAGAAACCGCTCAGGACATTCGGGATGCCCCGCCCCGGTTTCATGAGTAAGAAAATCAGCATGAGTATAATAAAATGTTTTCACAATACCTCCATTTAAATATGAATGAGTTTCTGCTATTACATAGTCGCAGCAAAATATATCATAGGCGGATTGACACCAATATTTGTTTAACTATATCAATTTCAGCTGGGCGTTGAAACGAGATACTGCCAGTAACAAGTATCAAATATTTCCTTGGTCAATATTCTTTTTACCAAAACCCTTAAAATAAAAACCTTGAAAGAGTAGCCCCAGAGTTACCATTTCAAGTTAAAATAACACCACAAGATAATTGAGCACCAATTAAAACTTAATATCTTTTATAAAAATTAAGTAGCTTACGTCACTAACGAGACTATGAAAGTATTGGTTAACCCTTATAAAGAACCTCTTAGATGTTTTTTAAGTTACTGATAAATTGATAAAACCAGGAATTAAAACTCAGGTTTGGGGTTCATTAAGTCGCTAATGCGCTGCACTCCAACTTTAATTAAAACAACCAGAAAAGAGATTACATGTTAGTAATTGTCGGATATTTAGTACTCACTTCAGCAATCATGGGTGGATTTTTAGGCGGCGGCGGACATCCCGGCGTTCTTTTTCAGCCATTTGAATTTATCATTATCATAGGTGCTGCTTTAGGCGCTTTTGTCTGTAGCAACTCAATGTCCGTTATAAAAGGCGCACTCAAAGGTGCCACGGCCACCTTAAAAGGTACACCTTACAATAAAGCCTATTACCTTGAACTGTTGCTGTGTTTTTACGCCATTACTACTAAAACCCGCAAGGAAGGTTTGTTATCATTGGAAAGTATTATTGATGATCCTAAAAGCAGCCCGGTATTTACTCCTAAAATTCTTCACGATCATCATTTACTGGAATTTATTTGCGACAATCTTCGTTTAATTGTTACCGGGGTTGAAGTCTATGCTTTAGAAGAACTCATGGATCAGGAACTTGAAACTCATCATGAAGAAGCTCACGCACCGGTAAAAGCCATTCAGAATATAGGTGATGGGTTGCCTGCTTTCGGTATTGTCGCTGCAGTACTTGGTGTTGTACATACCATGGAGTCAGTGGGCATCCCCCCCTCCGAACTGGGGAAGTTAATTGCTGCAGCACTTGTTGGAACCTTTCTGGGTATTTTGCTGGCTTACGGATATATCAATCCTGTTGCCGCTGTTATGTCAGAACGTTCCGAAGCTGAAGGCAATGTCTATAAATGCGCTCAAAAAGGCTTGTTGTGTTGCGCCAAAGGCGTATCGCCAGCCATGACTGCGGAATATATGCGTACTATGATTGCTTCCGCCATGCGCCCGGGCTTCCTCGAACTGGAAGAACAGCTTAGAGCTAATAAATAAAGGTTAAAAAATGGCCGACCAACAACCGATAATTATAAAGAAAATAAAAAAAGGCGGCCATGCTCATCATGGCGGTGCCTGGAAATTGGCTTATGCCGATTTTGTAACGGCAATGATGGCTTTTTTTTTACTAATGTGGCTGTTGGGAACAACCAGTGAACCAGAGCGAAAAGGAATTGCTGAATACTTTCAAGACCCTTTTAAAGCGTCTGCAGAGGAAAAAGGCGCTGATGTCGGTGATCGAACCAGCATTATCCAAGCGGGTGGCTCAGATATTACCTCACAAGATCAAGGCCAGGTCGATAAAGGCGCAACACCAGAACAGAAAGAGATGCCTCCGGAGGATATTGAATTAAAAGCCGAAGCAATTGAGAAAGAAAAGCTTGAGCAATTAAAAGAAAAAATTCAGGAAAAAATAGATTCGACACCCGAGCTAACAGAATTTAAAGATCAGATTAAACTGGAGATAACCTCCGAAGGCTTAAAAATCCTGATCGTCGACGCACAAAACAGACCCATGTATAAATTGGCGAGCGCTGAAACCGAACCACAAATCAAATTGATTTTGAGAGCCTTGGCGCCTGTTGTTAATGAATTGCCCAATAGGGTCAGTCTTAATGGACACACCGATGCACATCCTTTCCCGGTCAACCAACACAAATATACCAACTGGGA
Source organism: uncultured Methylobacter sp. (assembly GCA_903832775.1). Taxonomy (GTDB): domain Bacteria; phylum Pseudomonadota; class Gammaproteobacteria; order Methylococcales; family Methylomonadaceae; genus Methylobacter_A. Next base: position 12,889 of record CAILCX010000017.1, read on the forward strand.
ACTTTCCAGTGACCGGGCCAATGCAGCCAGATACGAATTGATTCAAGGTGGACTTGCAGAAGAAAAAGTGTTACGCGTTATTGGTTTAGCGTCGAGCGTCCCCTACAGTCATACAACAGGACCACTGGACCCCATTAACAGACGAATTTCCATTATCGTCATGAATAAAAAAACCGAACAGGAAATTTTGCAAAGCG